>JAQTYA010000069.1 GCA_028688525.1 Methylococcus sp.
CATGCTCAACCGGCTGAAAGGCATGTGCGACGTGTTCCTGTTCGAATATGGCGACGTGATCGACGATCTCGGCCGCGACATCATGGCCCAAGCCGCTGGCGATACCGGCAGGAAAAAAGAGGACATTCTGGAACAGGTGCAGAAGAACGGCGATCTGGCGCTGGAAGTCGCCAAGAACATGCACCTGATCGGCGCCGGCGACGGCGCCCAGCAAATGCTCGCCTTGGGGCTGGACAAACTGCGCCGCATCCATGACGCCCTGGCCGAATCGGCGCCGGCGGCATCGACGATCCAGGGCGACGAAATCGACCGGGCTCTGGATTGCTATAAGGCAGGGCTGCTCGAATACACCCGCAGACAGCAGATGCAGATCAACCAGTTTGCACGCCGCGGCATCAAGAACTACTTCGAAGAGCTGGAAGGCGAATTGTTGGGCTATTTCGATTCCATCAAGGGCGAAATCGCCAAGACCATCATGAAGCAGCTCACCCGCGATCTCGATGCCGAACTCAAGGCCGAAATGGACAAGCAGAAAGTGGTCCGCGACGCCTATGGGGTCGCGACCTCGGCGGTCGGCCAGGAACGGCGCCCCGCCGAGAGCCCCTGAACCCCGTTCGGCCACCCTGAAAAGAATCGCCGCGGCCGCGTTGCTGGCAGCGACCTGCACCGGATGCGGAACGCAACAGTTCTAGATCTACCGGCACGAACCCGCAGCTGAACGCCCGCCACTGAGCGGGCTGACGCTTGCGGTGCCGTCCTTCCAAGACACCCGGGCCAACGCCAATACCGACGAGCTGATGCATTACGCCATGCCCGTATTCCCGTTCGGCTGGCAAAATCTCTCCCATCCGGAATACGCGGACAGGCATGCGAATACTGGGACGTGGCTCTGGAAGCCGGACGAGGATTTGGCCCGCGCCACCGTGGCTGAACTCGACCGCGCCAGGATATTCAAAACAGTGGCGTTCAGCCGCGGCGACGGCACAGCCGACCTCAGGCTCGAAGGCACGGTGAAATCGACTCAGTACCAGTCGAAAATGTTCAGCTACGGACTGTCGGTATTCGGCCCGGTATTCTGGATCTTGGGTGCTCCTTCGGACAGCTTCGACAACGAACTCGTTCTCGGCTTCCGGCTCAGGGAAAGCGGCAACAGCAAGATCCTTTGGGAAAAGGACTATACCCAGCAGGTCGGTAAGACCAGCTGGATCTACAACGTGCAGGAAGATTTCAGGTATCCGGAACTCGCCAAGAAGATCTTGGCCCAATTGGCGGACGATCTGAGCGCGATCATCGCCCCCGGCGCAGACAGACCGTCACAGACGGGCCGATGAGGGCATTTCAGCCCCGGCCTCGCAGCTTCTCCAGCACCTCTTCCGGCACCGGCCGTGGGCGGAAACTATCCGCGGCAAGGCACACGATGCGCACCTTTCCCTCGCACAGCACGACGCCGTCCCGGTTGACGCGCTGAACGAAGCTGAAACTCGCCGGCCGCGCTTCGATCAGCTCGGCGCTGACAAGCAGGGCATCGTTGAAACGCGCTGGCTTCAAATATTCGGCCTGTATCGAACGCACAGCGAAGATCACGCCGGACTCCGCGCGCAAGCGGTCCTGCTCGAAGCCCAAGGCACGCAACCACTCGGTACGGGCGCGCTCCATGAATTTCAGATAATTTGCGTAGAACACCACGCCGCCGGCGTCGGTGTCCTCATAGTAAACCCGCACCGGCCAGACGAACGGATCGACTACGCTCACCGCAAGCGCCTCACTCATCGCCGAACAACTCCTCGTTGACGGTCGTCCGTTGCGGCGGCTTCAGCCCGAAGTGGAGATAGGCGTTGCGGGTAGCGATGCGGCCCCGCGGGGTACGCATGATGAAACCTTGCTGGATCAGATAAGGCTCCAGCACGTCCTCGATGGTGCCGCGCTCCTCGCCGATGGCCGCAGCCAGGTTATCCAGGCCGACCGGACCGCCGTCGAATTTTTCCATCATTGTCAGCAGCAGACGCCGGTCCAGCTGATCGAAGCCGTTAGGGTCTACATCCAGCATTTCCAGCGCGCGGCCGGCCACCTCTTCGGTGATCCGGCCATCGGCCATGACCTGAGCAAAGTCCCGCACCCTGCGCAGCAACCGGTTGGCGATGCGCGGCGTGCCGCGGGCCCGGCGCGCCACTTCCAGTGCGCCTTGCTGGGTGATCTCGCTGCCGAGAATCCGGGCGGAGCGGGCGACGATCTGGCTCAGTTCGTCGACGGTATAAAACTCCAGCCGGTGTACGATGCCGAAACGGTCGCGCAGCGGCGAAGTCAGGAGCCCGGCGCGGGTGGTGGCGCCGACCAGGGTAAACGGCGGTAGATCCAGCTTGATCGAGCGGGCGGCGGGGCCTTCGCCGATCATGATGTCGATCTGGTAGTCCTCCATCGCCGGATATAGCACTTCCTCCACCACGGCGCCGAGGCGGTGAATTTCGTCGATGAACAGCACGTCGCGCGGTTCGAGATTGGTCAGCAGCGCCGCCAGGTCGCCGGCTTTTTCAAGCACCGGCCCGGAGGTGTGGCGCACATTGACGCCCAGCTCGTTGGCGATAATGTTCGCCAAGGTGGTCTTGCCCAGGCCCGGCGGGCCGAAGATCAGCACATGATCCAGCGCCTCGCCGCGCCCCAGCGCCGCCTGGATGAAGATGGACATCTGCTCGCGCATGGCACGTTGGCCGACATAGTCCGCCAGGCGCTTGGGACGGATGGCGCGGTCGATGGCCTCCTCGTCCCACTGTCCCGCCGTACCCACCAGCCTTTGCTGCGTCATCGCTTAACGCACCGCCGACTGCAAAGCCAGCCGGATCAGGTCTTCCGCGCTGCGGCCTTCAGCGGCCTGCTTGGCCACCAGAGTATTCGCCTCCTGCGGCTTGAAGCCGAGCGAGATCAGGGCGCTGACCGCTTCGTCGGCCGGGTCGGCAGCGTAAATCTGAGGCGCGCTGCCGGAAAAACTTCCCGCGGCCAGGGACGGCGCACCGGCATCCAGCCGGTCCCGCATCTCGATGATGAGGCGCTCGGCAGTCTTCTTGCCGATGCCCGGAAGCCGGACCAGCCGCCCCGAGTCCTGCCGTTCCACGCAAGCGCGGAAGTCCTCGACCGAAATCCCGGAGAGGATGGCCAGCGCCAGTTTAGCGCCGATGCCGCTGACCCGGATCAGGCTGCGGAACAGGCTGCGCTCGGCTTCGGTACCGAAACCGAACAGACTGTGGGCGTCCTCCCGAATCTGGAGATGGGTGTAGAGCCGCACTTCCGCGCCGATCTCGGGCAGGTTATAGAAGGTGGACATAGGCGCGTCGAGTTCGTAGCCCAGACCCTGCACGTCGATCAGCAGCGAGGGCGCGCGCTTGGCGGCCAGGATGCCGCGAACGAACCCGATCATCGCTGCGCCATCCTATTCATGCGGCTCAAGGTCTGCCGATGATGCAGATGGCAGAGGGCTACGCCCAGCGCATCGCTGGCATCCATCGCCAAGGGCGTCTTATGTCCCAACAGGAAGCACACCATATGCTGTACCTGGACCTTGTCCGCGCTGCCCTTGCCGACCAGAGCGAGCTTCACTTGGCGGGCGGCGTATTCGTGCACCGCCAGTCCGCGCGACACACCGGCGCAGATCGCCGCGCCCCGGGCGTGCCCCAGCTTGAGCGCCGAATCCGCATTCTTGTGCATGAACACTTGCTCCACCGCCATTTCCTCCGGCTTGAACTCCTCAACGATCAGGCTGATTCCCTCGAAGATCCTGCGTAGGCGCTCGGGGAAATCGTCGGTCTCCGTGCGTATGCAGCCCGAGGCCACCAGCACCGGCTTGCCGGCCCAGTCGAGGATGCCATAGCCAGTGACGCGGGAACCGGGATCGATGCCGAGGACACGCGTCATCGCGCCGGCTCAAGCCAGTTCGGCAAGAATGTCCTCGCTGATGTCCGCATTGGAGTAGACGTTCTGCACATCATCCAGGTCCTCCAGGCGTTCGAGCAGACGGATCATTTTTTCCGCATCTTCCTTGTCCAGCTTGACGCTGGTGCTGGCGCGCATGGTAATTTCGGCCGATTCGGGCGTCAGCCCCGCAGCGCCGAGCGCATCGCGCACCGATTCGAACTGCTCGGGCGCCGCGAGCACGTCCACCGAGCCGTCCTCGTTGACTACAACGTCATCGGCGCCGGCATCCAGCGCAGGCTCCATCACCCGGTCCTCGCCCAGATCGGCACCGAAGCTGACGACCCCAGCCTTGGCGAACAGATAGGCGACCGAGCCGTCGGTACCGAGATTGCCGCCGGCCTTGGAAAAGGCATGGCGCACTTCGGCCACGGTGCGATTGCGGTTGTCGGTCAGGCAGTCCACCAGTACGGCGATGCCGCCGGGGCCATAGCCTTCGTAGCGCACTTCTTCGTAGTTGTCCCCGTCCGCGGCGCCCGCGCCCTTCTTGATGGCGCGCTCGATGGTGTCCTTGGACATATTGGCAACCAGGGCTTTGTCCATGGCCGTACGCAGGCGCGGATTATTGCCCGGATCGGGCCCTCCGGCGCGCGCAGATACGGTGATTTCGCGAATGAGCTTGGTGAACAACTTGCCGCGCTTGGCATCCTGGGCGCCCTTACGATGCTGAATATTGGCCCACTTGCTATGACCCGCCATAGTACCTCTTGAAACCTCACGGACTGATTAAACTGTGAGAGTCTAACACCGCCGGCCCAAGCGAATCGACCCGCAGCCTGCACTACCGGCAATGAGTTATGATGGTCCTCACAGTCCCACTATGGAGCTTCTCATGAAACACGCCATCAAGACCCTCGTCCTGACCGCCCTGCTGGTTGGCCGCGCCGCCGTTGCGGAGACGGTGGAACCCGAGCACCTCGCACATTTCAAGCAGAAGTTGCAGTTGAGCCCGGAACAAACCGAGCAGGTCAAGAAAATACTCGACGAGGCCGAACCCCAGCGCAAAGCGCTGCGGGAACAGATGAAAGCCTTGCGGATCCAAGTCAAGGAAAAGATCAAGACCGTCCTGAACAAAGAACAGCAGGAGAAATTTTCCGCAATGGAGGCGGATCGGGAAGAGCGCAAGGCTCGCCGCTCGGCTCGCGGCTGGGCGGATAAATAGGTTTTATTGCAACAGGTGGCCGTCGTCACGTATCACGGCCTCGCACGCGTCCAAGACGCATTCGTCGTACCAGCCCCCCCGGTGCGACCGCAACTCCGCCAAGGCGGCATCCTGGCCCAAGCCGGGCCGGTATGGGCGGTGGGACGACAAGGCCTCGAACACGTCGGCTACCATGATGATTCGCGCACCAAGCAAAATGGCATCGCCCTCCAATCCGCGCGGATAACCGGTTCCATCCAGTTTTTCGTGGTGCTGCAGGATAATTTCTGCAATCGGCCAAGGAAATTCGACGTCCTTGAGAATATCGTAGCCGACTTGGGGGTGCGTCTTGATGAAGTCGAACTCCAGCGGCGTGAGCCTCCCAGGCTTGGTCAGTATCTCGGCCGGGATGCGGATCTTGCCGAGGTCGTGCACCATGCCTGCCAAGCGAACGCCGTGGATTTCATCCTCGGACAAACCCATTTTACGGGCGATCGCACCGGCCAGATCCGCCACTCGGCGCTGATGGCCGGCGGTGTAAGGGTCGCGCATTTCCAGCGTGGCAGCGACGGCCTGGATCGTTCGTTCCAAGCTTCGGGACAACTGGTCAGCGCTTTTCAACCGTTCGGCCTGGTCGCGCAGATGGCCTAGGCCGTAGGCTATGTCGTCGGCCAACTCCTCGAGCAAGCACATCTCGGCATCATCGAAGGATTCGCGCGTTTTGCCGCACAAGCCCAGTACGCCGTACGCCATCGTGGCACTGCGCACGGGAATCAATGCCACGGCCGCGTAGCCCTGCCCGACGGCACGCCGAGCGCAGGGTGGCAGCGCCAAATCCGCCACGTCGCAATGTAAGACCCGGCTACGGCCCGATTCGACTACGCCGTATAAAACCGGATCGGTTCCGCAGCAAGACAATCCGGCTACGCTGCCATTTTCGAAGCCTGCCCCCTCGCCGTAGCACACCGAGGGCTTATGCGCCGCCCCTCCGATCAACCCGACCCAGGCCGTGGCGTAACCGCCGATAACCACGATGTTGCGGCACATCTCCTGCAGCAGCTCGGGTTCCTCGGTGGCGCGGACTAGAACGCCGTTACAGCTGCTAAGCGTCTTGAGCGTACGGTTGACACGCTGCAGAGTGGCTTCCGCTTGCTTGTGCTCGGTGATGTCGCGGGCGATGACGGACGAACCGACGACTTCGCCGCTGGTGCCGCGTATCGGTGAAATGGTTAGAGAGACATCGAACTCACTACCGTCTTTGCGAATGCGCCGAGTCTCCAGATTCCGTACCGCCCGCCCAGCCGACGCCTCGGCGAGATACCAGACGATTTCGTCGCGCAGTTCCGGTGGAGCCAGCCCGAATGCCGGCTGACCCGAGATTTCATCGGCCCTATAACCGTACATCCGCTCGGCGGCCTTGTTCCAACTGGAAATGGTGCCGTCGAGATTTTTTCCGATGATGGCATCGTCGGAAGATTCGACGATCGCCGACAGCTCCAGGGTCTGCCGGGCTATCTTTTGCTCCAGCAACCGGTTCGAATCCGCCAGCTGCTGGAAAAATGCCCGGTTTTCCAGCGTGCGCGCCACCACGTTCGCGATATTCCCTACGAAATCCCTGTAGCCTTCGAATTTCTCAGAGTCCGCTAGGTTGACTATCAGGAGCCCGTAAAACCGGCCGGCGATACGCAAGGGATAAACGAAGCGATCGCCGAAGAGCCCGCGGACGATCTGTTCCGGTTTTTCGCAAAGCTCCCCCTGCGCTACGCGGTCCGGCCTTTCCGGCGTGAGCCTGCCGTCTACGCAAAGGTTGGCGCCCTCAACACCGGGCACCTCCGCCAAAGCGGCGTCGAGAAACGCCGCAATGCCCGCCGGATCGGGCAGCACATCCAAGGTCTCCTGGATGACGAGAAGACGGCCTAGGACCGTCGCTTCCAATTCCAACCGAGTCATTGTCAGGCATGCGCCGCCGGATAACGGGCAAAATACTGTTCGGGCGGCAGGTAATAGGGATTCCGCACGACTTGGCCATGCACGATCATCATGGGGTGGGCATTGAGTATCTTGAACAAGGTGGCGCCGTCGAAGCGGTTAGCGTCGTACTGGCAGATCACGGAGAGCGGGCAATCGACCACCAGTAGATTGATACGGGATTCGTATTCGGCCAAACGCTCTGAACCCGGCAATCCGCGCAGCGCCCAATGCATTTCACCGGTCAGACGGACACCGGCAAAGCCCTCCCCCATGCCCGCGTCATAAGCCGACCGCAGCCGGTCGAGCATTCTTTCGGGCGAGAAGCTGCTGTCCGGACAATACACGTCCACGGCCGGATCGATCTCCAATTGCCGGCCGTTGCCCCCCTCGGGAGGCGCGATACCCAAGCCTGCAAAATAGTCTCGCAATGCCTGCGGGCTCATTTCTTCAACGAAATAGCCCACTTTTTCGGAGGCTTCGAGTCCGCTGCGCACGAACCCGGACATCACCTCCAGACGCTCTGCTTCGTCGTTGTAGAGGTAACACATATGTGTGCCGGAAGGAAAAAGCTCGGCAGTGAATCCCAGCGAGACCATTCGATGCGCAACTTCCTTCAAGACTCTCCTCCTATATGTAGTTGACGCCGATTGCCGCCCGTCAGAGCCAGCGCAGGCGGTTGGCGTTGGTGACCACGGTTACCGAAGACAACGCCATGGCTGCCCCTGCGATCATCGGATTCAGCAGCACGCCAGCGAACGGGTACAGGATGCCGGCGGCAACCGGTATGCTCAGGGAATTGTAGATGAACGCCCCCAGCAGGTTCTGCTTGATGTTCTGCACGGTCAGCCGCGACAAATGGATGGCTTCGGACACCTTCAGCGGCGAACCCGCCATGATGACGACGTCGCCGCTCTCGATGGCAATGTCGGTCCCGGTGCCGATGGCGAAGCCGACATCGGCCTGAGCCAGAGCGGGGGCATCGTTGATCCCGTCGCCGACCATACCTACGACCTCGCCGCGCGACTGGAGTTCCTTGACTACCGCCGCCTTGTCTTGCGGCAGCACCTGGGCGCGGATCTCATCGATGCCGGCACTGCGGGCGATCGCCCGGGCGGTCGCTTCGTGGTCGCCGGTCACCATCAGCACCCGGACCCCCAGAGACTTCAGGCGTTGGACGGCTTCACGCGCGTCCGGCTTGATCGGGTCGGCCACCCGTAGCAAGCCGATCACCTTACCGTCCGCAGCCAGCAACAGCGGGGTGAGCGCCTCCTCGATACAGCTCGCCAACGGCCCGGCAAACGGCTGCAAATCGACGCCGTGCTGCTCCATCATCACCGCGTTGCCGAGCAGCAGCTTGCGGCCCTCCACGGTGCCGGATACGCCGCGGCCGGGATCGGCGGCAAAATCCCCCACAGCCGCCGGGGCAACATCGCCAGCCTCTGCGGCACGCATCACAGCCGAAGCCAAGGGATGTTCCGAACCGGCCTCTAGGCTAGCAGCCAAACCGAGGACACGCTTCTCGGACCAGCGCGCTGCGGTATCGATGCCTACTACGCTGGGACGGCCTTCGGTGATCGTGCCGGTCTTGTCCAGCACCACCGCGGTGAGACGGCCCGCACTCTGCAACGCTTCGCCGCGGCGGATGAGAATGCCGTGCTGCGCGGCGCGGCCGACCGCGACCATGATCGAAATCGGAGTGGCCAGCCCCAAAGCGCAGGGACAAGCGATCACCAGCACGGTCATGGCGGTGACGAAGGCGTAGCCAAAGGAAGGCGTGGGCCCAAAGATCCACCAAACCAGGAAGGTGAAGGCGGCGATGCCGACCACCACCGGAACGAATACCGCAGAAACTTTGTCGACTAGACGAGCGATCTCGGGCTTGGTGGACTGGGCTTGGCGGACGCTGGCGATGATCTGGGCCAACACGGTATCGCGGCCGATGCGGGTAGCGCGGAACAGAAAGCTGCCGGACTGGTTCAGGGTACCCGTCGCCACCGTGTCGCCTTCCCCCTTCTCCACCGGAATAGGCTCGCCGGTCAGCATGGATTCGTCTACCGTGGAATGCCCCTCGACCAGCACGCCGTCCACCGGAATTTTCTCGCCCGGACGTACCCGCAGGACTTCGTCCAGCCCGACCTCGGAGATCGGCACATCCAACTCCTGGCCGTCGCGCACCACACGGGCAGTACGGGGCTGCAAGCCAATCAAGGCTCGGATCGCGGAAGAAGTTTTGCCTCGAGCGCGGGTTTCCAGCGCGGAACCGAAATTGATGAAGGCCAGGATCACCGCCGCCGCCTCGAAATAGGCGTGCTGGCCCTGCGCCGGCAGCAGATCGACCGCGTCGATCGCCACGGTCGAATAGAACCAAGCCGCGCCGGTACCCAGGGCGATCAGGGTGTCCATATTCGCTTGGCGGTGCTGGAACGACTTGATCGCCCCGCGGAAGAAATGCCCGCCGGAGAAATACAGTACGGCTAGGGTCAGCATGGAAATCAGGGTCCAGAACGTGGTTCCCGCGTCTGTGCCGATCATGGGGAACCAGTCCAGGTGCGCACCCAGCATGAGCGGGAGACCCAAGGCGCCGGCCCACGCGGCCTTTTTCAGCAGTTCCCGGTAGCGCGCCTCCTCCGCCTCTTCCTGCGCCGACGGATCCTCCAACGCCTCCATGACCGCGCCGTCGTAGCCTGCCTCCTTGAGCGCGGTCTTCAAGACTTCCGGATCAACCCCGCCCTGGACCAGAGCCGAATGGTCGCCGAAATTGACGCTCACCGCCTCCACCCCCGGCACATCCTTCAGTGCAGTTTCGACGGATTCGACGCAGCCCGCACAACGCATGCCCAGGATGGACAGGCGAATGGCTCGATCGTCGCTCGAATGGTGATGGTCGTTCATGACTTACGTATCCTCTGATGGACGAATGTGATGGAGGAGAAACCGGCGCCTCCGGAAGCAGAAAACATAGCATGGACGCCGCAAACCCGCAGCAGAACAGGGGCTAGAATCCGCCGCCCCCGCCGCCGCCGAAGCCGCCCCCGGAACTGCCTCCGCCACTGCTGAACCCTGAACCGCCGGAACTGCGCGGCGCCGAACTCAAGACCGAAGCGGCCTGAGTGGACATGCGCCCCAGATCGCTGGAGAAGTCGCCGGGGTCGAAATCCACGGCGCTCCCGCCTTGGTACCAAGTTGGGGGCTGGGTGCAGATGCCGGCGAATGCCGCCGCCCAGCGCTTTTCCAGCCCCAGAGCCATGGCATAGGGCAGCAGCTTTTCGAACATTTCCGGCGTATGAATGGTACGGTCCAGCCGGTCCGCCTCCACTTTCTCGAGGAAGTCCTCGAAACCCAGCGCGCCTTCCAGCGCACGGGTTCCAGCCAACGTCCGCGTCGGCATAAAGTAGCCGAAACCGGCGACGATCGCGGCGGCTATCAAGCCCGGCAGTACTAGGGTTCCGAACGCCATGCCCCAATGCAGGTTGGCATAATCGGCACCGAGCGCAGCGCCGAAAAACCACAGAGCGCCCAGCACCAGGCCGCCGAGCATGTAGTTCCTGCGCACCCGGTCGGGACGTGCGGTGAAATAACGCTGCGCCATCAGCGCGTCGAAAACCCGATCGCGGATGCCGGGCAGATGCGCGTAGAACTTCTTCTCCAACTCCGAAAGCCGCACGCTTTCCTGTAAACCGCCTGAAAACACGCCGCTGAGCAAGGCCCTTTCATGGGGCTTGAGCGCGGTCCAGGCCGAAGGAGGCCGGCAGGATCGGAGCAGATAGTCGGTGTCTTTCCACAGCCCCAGCAGCTTTTCTGTATCCAGTTTCTCGATCGTGATCAAGCCCTGCACCGCGAGATCGACCAAGGTGGCCGTAATGTCCCGCATGTCGACGGCATTGTCGATCAAAGTGCCCAGCTCCGCCGGCGTCAACCCTTCCGGTGGGCGGTATTGAGGCGCGATGGGACGCAACCGCGGATCGCGGCCACGGGCGGACCAATGGCGGTACATCGCATACAGCACGATCAACGGCAGCCCCAGCGGCCAGTTCGCACGCCCAAAGTCGTAAGCCCTTTCCAGAATCGCGGGCGGGCGGACCACGCCTTTGTTCCAGCCCACAACGGCGGTGAGACCTTCGTGGAACGCCAGCGGACGCTGCATACGGAAATCGATCTCATGCCCCCGAACCTGCACATCCGCCGCATGCTCCTTGGAACCGTAGCTGCCGGTGAAGGCCAGGGTGCGGACACCGTCCGCGCCGGCGGGAAGCACGATACGGGCGCTTGCCGCCTCGATGGGCACCTCCCATTCGTCGCCGGTGATGTTCCAGTAGAGCTCGTCGTGGTCGGCGAAGAACTTGATGCCGTTGCGCACCCGGTAATGCAGCACCACCGTCCGCACCGCGTCCTCCGCTCCCGGAACCCAGATCCTGAACTTTCGGTAGTGGCGCTCGCTGCCATCCTCGGACTTCAGCGCCGATCCCTGACCGTCGGTGACGCCGAGCAGATCGAGGAACAAATGGTAGTTAAACCCTTGCGGCGTGTGGTACTCGACCGGAATGGAGCGGTAGATGCCGTTCCAGGAGCCGGTGAACTGCGGACGGAGGGTCTCGGTGACATCCACTACGCCATCGGCGCCGACCTCTATGTCGGCATGGAAACTCTGGATGACCAGCGACCGAGCCTGTACCGGAGCCGCACCGAGCAGCCAGACGAAGATCAGTGCCGCGTACCTCATCGTATCCTTACGCTTTAGTGAGCGTCGGTATCGAAACGTACGGCAGGCGCCTCGCGCTGGGCTGCTTCGCTGAGTTCGAAGAAGATACGGGGGGTGAAATCGAAGCTGTTCGCGATGAGATTGGACGGGAACTGGGCGATCCGCGTGTTGAGGTCGCGCACCACGGCATTGTAGTAGCGCCTCGCGCTCTGCACCGTGTCTTCGATCTCGGTCAGGGTGGCCTGGAGCTGGGTGAAACTTTCCACCGCCCGCAATTGGGGATATTGCTCGGCTAGCGCGAATATCTGTCGCAAGGCGCCGCTCAGCACGTTCTCGGCCTCGGCTCTTGCTTCGGTCCCTTGTACCGACATGGCGCGGTTGCGCGCATCGACGACTGCTTCCAGCGTGCTCTTCTCGTGAACCGCATAGCCTTTGACGGTCTCCACCAGATTCGGAATCAGGTCGTAGCGGCGTTTAAGCTGGACGTCGATGTCGGCCCAAGCGTTATCGCACTGCACCCGCAGCCGCACCAGGCCGTTATAGATGAACACCACCAGCAAGGCGATCAGGATCAAAATCAGAACTGCGTACTGCATGGCTGCCGTTACTCCATGAATTGATTCCGTGGGACACGATCGCGTCCGGAGGGCAGTCTCTTGGCCTAGGACGAGTTTGTCAAACCTACCATCGCCCTCGCGACGGGATTTTTTCCCTAGCTCTGTTAGGCGGCCATTCCCTATCATTGCACGATTTTTTAAGACCCCTACCGACATGCGCAAACAACGGATCGTTTTGTGCGGGATTGCCGCCCTGAGCCTGACTCCATATGCCGCCGCCGCGGATGAAAACGCCAAACCCGCCGAAACCGAAAAAGAAGCTGCTAAAACGGCGAGCAAGAAAGCTACGGACAAGACGGTGCAGTTGGAAGCGATCAAAATCATCGCCGACTCGCCGGTCGGCGACTCGGGCGTAGAAGAGTACAAGCTGCCTTCGCATGTGCAAACGGTCGACGCCGAACAGCTGGACCAGGCGGAAAGCGTTACCCTGCCGGACTACATGAACCGTTTCCTCGGCAGCGTCAACGTCAACGACGCCCAGAACAACCCTTTCCAGCCGGACGTGCAGTACCGCGGCTTCGTCGCCTCGCCGCTGCTCGGTTTGCCCCAGGGGCTCTCGATTTACGTCAACGGCATCCGTTTCAACGAGCCTTTCGGCGATACCGTTAACTGGGACCTCATCCCGGAAGGCGCCATCGACAAGATGAGCCTGGAATCCGGCTCCAACCCAGTATTCGGCCAGAACACCCTGGGCGGCGCAATCAGCATCCGCACCAAGACCGGCTTCACCGCGCCCGGCTACCGGGCAGAACTGTTCGGCGGCTCCTGGGGCCGCAACTCGGAGGAAGTCGAAACCGGCTGGAACGACGGCGAATTCGGCGCGTATTTCCATTTCCGCAACTTCCACGAGGACGGCTGGCGCGAATACTCGCCTACCGGGGTGATGCAGTGGTTCTCTACCTTGAGCTGGAAGAACGATGAACGCTCCAACCTCAACCTCAATTTTGCCGCAACCGACGATAACATGATCGGCAACGGCGCGGTGCCGATCCAGCTCTACAACCAGCAGCCCAACGCCGTCTTCACCTATCCGGACCAGACCAAGACCAATTTGTTCCTGGCCTCGCTGGACGGCAACCATTGGCTGACGGACGAGATCGAGCTGTCCGGCAATGCCTTCTTCCGGCAAAACCTCATCAGCACTTACAACGGCGACGGCTCGGACTACGAGCCCTGCGAGAACGATCCCAGCTACATGTGCGACGACGGCGGCGAGGGCGGCCAGGTGTACGACGTCAACGGCAATCCGGTCGTCAGCGGCCCCAAGGTGGAAGGCGCCACCAACAACTTCACCCAGACCAACCAGCGCAACTATGGCGGCAGCCTGCAATCGGCGTTCAACCAGAAGCTGGGCGACTACGGCAACCGCTTCCTGCTCGGCGGCGTCTATAACCAGGGTCAGGTCGACTACGGCGCCGACACCGAGCTCGCGGAACTGTTATACAACCGCGGTACTGAAGGCAGCGGCGTCATCCTTGAAGAACCGCGGGTGCGGCTGCATACCAATGTCTACAACTACGGCGTGTATCTGAGCGACTCCTTCTCGCTGACCGACCAGCTCACCTTCACCGCCTCCGGCCGCTATAACCTGACCCAGGTTCAGCTCATGGACCAGATCGGCACCTCGCTGAACGGCAACCACAGCTACGACAGGATCAATCCTTCCGCCGGCCTCACCTACAACTGGCGACCGGAACTCAATTTCTTCGGCAATTTCAGCCAGTCCAACCGCGCCCCCACACCGGTGGAACTGAGCTGTGCCGACCCGGCCCAGCCCTGCAAGCTGCCCAATGCCTTCATCTCGGACCCCTCGCTCAAACAGGTGGTCGCGACCACCGGCGAAATCGGAGCGCGCGGAGGATTCAACGACATGGAATTCGCCGATATGTTTGAAGGCGACATCAACTGGAACGCCACTCTGTTCCAGACCGAGAACAGCAACGACATCCTGTTCATCGCCTCCGGCGGCGTCTACAACAACCAGGGCTATTTCGACAACGTCGGCCAGACTCTGCGCCAAGGCTTCGAACTAGGCGTCAACGCCGAATTCGAGCGGGTCCGGCTCGGCCTGAACTACACCCTGCTCGACGCCACTTTCCAGACGCCCTTCGTCGAGAACAGCCCGAACAACCCCGATTCCAAGAACGGTCTCATCTACGTACAGAAAGGCGACCACATCCCTGGCATTCCGCAGAACATGCTGAAATTCAACGCCTCCGTCACCCTGATGGAAGGGCTCACCGCCGGCACCGAAGTGATCTACAACAGCGGCCAATACCTGCGGGGCGACGAAGCCAACCTGACGGCCCCGCTGCAGGATTACGCCATCGTGATGCTGCACGGCGAATACCGCTACGACGAGCACTTCTCGATGTTTTTCCGCGTCAACAACCTGTTCGACGTGCGTTACCAGACTTTCGGCATGTACGGCAATCCCAGGGAAGTGCTCGGCCCCGAATACACCGACAACCGCTTCATCGGCGCCGGCTCTCCCCGTGCAGCCTGGGCAGGTATCAAACTGGCCCTCTGACGGCATAACCGGCGGCTGGCGGTATAATTCCGGGAAACCTCAACCCCGGAATCGGCATGGACTCGATCACGCTGGCGACACCCGACGATTGGCATCTACACCTCCGCGACGGTGCCGCTATGGCCGACGTGGCGGGCCATAGCGCCCGCCAGTTCGGCCGCGCGGTGATCATGCCGAACCTCAAACCGCCGGTGACGACGGTGGCTTTCGCGCTGGAATACCGCAGCCGTATCCTAGCCGCACTGCCGGCCGATACGAGTTTCGAGCCGCTGATGGCGTTGTATCTAACGGACACTACGACTCCCGAGTCCATCCTGCAGGCCGCCGAAACCCCTGAAATCATCGGCTTCAAGCTCTATCCGGCCGGCGCCACGACGCATTCGGAGGCCGGAGTCACCGGCATCGAAAAGATCTATAGCCTATTGGAAACCTTGGAGCGCTTTGATGTGCCCTTACTCGTCCACGGCGAAGTGACCGACACGGAAGTTGACATTTTCGACCGGGAAGCGCGCTTCATCGAGACCAGTCTGGAACCCATGGTACGGTGCTTTCCCGGACTGCGCGTGGTTCTAGAACACGTAACAACGAAAGAAGGCGTGCAGTTCGCGCAGAGCTGCAGCCCCCGGGTCGGGGCAACCCTCACGGCGCATCATCTGCTGTACAACCGCAACGCCTTGTTGGCCGGTGGCATTCGCCCACATCATTACTGTCTGCCTGTGCTCAAAAGGGAATCTCATCGCTTGGCGCTGGTCGCCGCAGCGACCAGCGGCGACAGCCATTTCTTCTTGGGTACCGACAGCGCGCCCCATCCCCGATCGCTGAAAGAAAGCGCCTGCGGCTGCGCCGGCTGCTACACGGCCTATTCGGCCGTGGAACTCTATGCCGAGGCTTTCGAACAGGCAGGAGCGCTGCATATGCTGGAGCGCTTCGCCAGCCATAACGGCGCCGACTTCTACGGTCTACCCAGAAACGACGGTACGATCACTCTGAGCCGTGCGGCATGGGAAATTCCGACAATGCTGCCGTTCGGAACGGAGTACCTGGTGCCGGCCAAAGCCGGTGAAACCTTGAACTGGCGCATCGTTCACCCCTCCGTCTGAGCGGCGACCAAAAAAAGCCCGCTGCTCGAGCGGGCTTTTTCGCGGGGAGAAAAACGCTTACATCGTTGCGGGTTGCGCAGCCGGCTTCGGCTTGTCTTTCGCCGCCTTGGCGCGATCCTCGATGCCCTGTAGCTCGAACTCCGTTTCTATGCCCTGGCCGCCGCCGAAATCGTCCTCAAGGGGAGGATTGCCGTCGTGGATCAAATAATTCCGCTGCTGGAAATAAGCGTTGCGGATGAATTCGTAGCGGTCTACCGAAGCCTCGTCGGCGATCTTGGACGCACTCAGCATATCGGCCCGGAGATCTACGTAGCGCCCCGTACCTGCACCCCAGGGAATACCGGCCGGCGTGATGTAGTTGATCGGGTTGGCGGCGGTATCGCCGGCGAAGCCGACCACACCGCGCGGGGATCCCGGCCCAATGACCGGCAACACGAGATAAGGCCCCGAAGGCACGCCCCAGGTCGCTAGAGTCTGGTCGAAATCCTCATAGTGCTTGGGCAAATCGAGCTTGTCGGCAACGTCGATGAAGCCCGCCATACCGATCGTCGAATTGACGACTAAACGCCCCAGATCCGCCCCAGTCTGCAACAGCTTGAACTGAAGCAGATCGTTGGCGATGACTGTAATATCATCGACATTGCTGAAAAAATTCGTCACGCCTTTGTCGACGAATTTGGGCGCAGCCCATTGATAGCCCTTGGC
>JAQTYA010000070.1 GCA_028688525.1 Methylococcus sp.
TTGATGGCCTGCTGCCGCATCACCTGCAGGGCATGATGATCCAGGGTTCGCCCGTCCGAGTTCCGTTTGCATTTCATGGCTCCATTATATCAAATATGTGACATTACTTTGTTGAATCTTAGTAACCTCGGCGTTGGCGCTGTAGCTCGCATAGAAACTATGTAGCGCCTAATCCATTAAGCCGGACCGGGGTTACAAGAGAGCCGAAATCTCCTCTTGAAGGCAGAAGGGACGGCGACGAGAGACGAAGTGCCGCATAGTTTCTACGTGAATTAAAGAATAGGAGTCGCTTATATGCTCATCAAAATCTTAGCCACTATTGCGGTTGTTTTATTTTTCATTATTGCTTTTGTGTCCATCGCTCGTGGCCGCAGCTCTACCGTTTATGCCGAACGTACCGTCTCCGCTCCCGCCGAAAGAGTGTGGAAACTCTGGAACGACCCGGAGTCGATCCAAAAATGGTGGGGGCCAAAAGACTACACGGCTCCCGTTATAAAAAACGATCTTCGCGTTGGGGGAACCTATTTGCTTTCCATGCGCTCGCAGAAAGGCGAGATAGTTTGGAATGCCGGAAGCTACAAAGAAGTCGTCCCCAACACGAAAATCGTTTCAACGATGTCATTCTCCGACGCAAACGGCAAAGCCATACCCGGATCGGAAGTACGTGTTCCCGGTAAATGGCCAGATGAAATCACCGTCACAGTGGAGTTCAAGGGAGCGGACGGGAAAACCACGATCGCCATCACCGAAGTCGGCATTCCGCTCATTATGAAATTTTTTGGAGCATTGGGCTGGCAGCAACAGCTAGATAAGTTTGAGGCTCTGCTTTGAAGGTGCAGAAGAGTTTTGGTGGCCACGGTTTGATCTTCTGGCAGGATGCTGCTCTGCAGGTCAATTCGATACGGACGGTCAGACAGCAGGGTTCGCCATTTGCTTGGCCGCCCACTACTTCCAACGTTTGCAGTTTTTGGGGTATATATTGAAACTTGAATGGAAAAATTCATTAGAAGGTGTCGATTGGAATGAGCTGGCCGCTCTTTACCGTGCGGCTCCTCTTGGAGAAAAGAGTCCTTCGGATCTTGAGAAAGTGTTTTCAAACAGTCTCTATAGGTTTTTTGTGTACGATGATGGCCAGATAGTGGGCGTCGGCCGAGCCCTGGCCGATGGGGCGGACTGCTCATATATCTGCGACGTCGCGGTACTTCCGTCGCACCAAGGCACGGGCATTGGGAAAGGAATCGTTGGAAAACTTGTCGCACTGTCGGCAGGGCATAAAAAGATTATTCTGTATTCCGTTCCTGGCAAAGAATCCTTTTATCGCAGCCTAGGCTTCAAGCGCATGACTACAGCAATGGCTATCTTCGAAAGTCAGTCACAGGCTCTTGAAAGGGGGTTGGTCAATGAAATCTAATCTCTCTGGAATTCAATGATCAAGATAGGCGCACGTGAACTTAATTACATGGAAATATAATGAAATTATATCGCCGTGAATTTCTCCACATAGCCGCTGTAGGTATTACATCTGGACTATTGACGCCGAATTCGGTAGCGTGGGCCGGCACAAGCCAAAATATCAAGGCGATTGCCTTCGATGCCTTTCCGATTTTTGATCCTCGTCCTGTCTTTGAGCTTGCCGAAAGACTCTTTCCGGGTAGAGGCGCAGAGTTAAGCTATGCATGGCGCACAAGGCAGTTCGAGTACCAGTGGTTACGCGCCTTATCCGGGCGGTATGCAGATTTCTGGCAAGTGACGGAAGATGCGTTAGTATTTTCGGGGGAGATGCTGAAGCTTGATCTGACCCCGGATAAGCGCACACAGCTGATGGATGCTTATCTGAGGCTTAAGGCGTGGCCTGATGTCCCGCCAGCTTTGCAGTTGCTTAAGTCTGCAGGTGTCCGGTTGGCTTTATTGTCCAACGCAACTAACAATATACTCGGCTCTGCCATCAAGCACTCCGGGTTCGAAGGTGTCTTTGAACATGTTCTTAGCACCGATATGATAAAAACATATAAGCCCGATCCGCGCGCTTACCGTATGGCAATCGACGCATTTAAATTGAATCGAGAGGAAATTATTTTCGTTCCGTTTGCAGGGTGGGATGCGGCCGGGGCAAAGTCTTTCGGTTATACCACTTTCTGGGTTAATCGCCTTAATCTCCCAGTCGAAAGACTCGGCGCTGCTCCCGATGCGGCGGGTAGGGATTTAACTGACTTGGTGGACTTCGTGAAGGCGGCACGTCGAGCTTGATGTCTGTTACGCATTAACAATGAGCTTAAGCGGAGCGATCGTATTTTGCTCCGCTCTTGGCTTTATGTCATGCCTAGTATTATGAGCCTAAGAATTTTTCAGCCATCCCGTTTGCTGGAGCCTTTCGTGGCGGCGTTCTGGGATTATGAGGATTTGCTGGGGGGAGATAATCTGGCGCTCTCGATTCTTCCGGATACCGCAAATTATTTGTGCTTCTTGTACGCCGACTCACTTACTACGAAGCACAAGGGGCAAACTTATACAACACGGAGCGGACTCGCTGGTTTCCAGAGTTTCCGAAGCGACCTCGGCGCGTCAGGTAAGGTATCAGGGGTTTCCGCGCGTCTGACTCCTTGGGGGCTGAATGTGTTTTGCCGCGGTGTTGCAAGAGATTGCGCGGAAAGGCGGGTCGACTGCCGGGATATTTTTCCAAAGTATTGGATAGAGGAAATCGAAGACCAGTTGTCGCTCAAGGCGGCAGCAAGGGAGCGTGTTCAATGCGTTGAGCAGTTCCTGCTTTCCCGTTTGAATATTGGTAATGATGATTTGTTGGTTCAAACCGCGTGCAAGACGCTCGATGAATCTGGCGGAAATTATCCTGTTTCTATGCTTGCCCGCACCCTGGGCCTGAGTGAGCGCACCCTCGAGCGGCGGTTTCAGACGCATATCGGCGCCACGCCTAAAAAATACGCCCGCATAGTCCGTCTGCGGAGTGCGATTTTACAGAGTGGGAAATATTCGACCTGGGCGGATCTCGCGTATGCGTCCGGCTACTACGATCAAAGCCATATGATTCACGAGTTCCGGGAATTCTACGGGATGCCGCCGGAATCAATTTATCCGCAAGTGAAGGCGTCCGGGACTATACGATGTTCCGGATTGCTGAATTTAAATATGGCTGGATATCGTAGCGATTAGCCGGCTTTCCCAAACATTGGCTTGATGGTAGAGCCTATTCGCCTTGTTGCCGTTTGGCGGATGGACAACCCGAAGTGCATTGCGCCGTTCCTCCCTGTCGGATTTTTCCAATACGGCTTCCGGGCAGTGCTGAGACAGTGCGCTGGGCGAGCCGTAAGAGGGTCGGATATCGACGGAGACGGCGCAGCCGGTGCAATCGTTGTGTTGTCTAAATTGATTGAGGAGATACCTGTGCTTACTAAGCAACCCATTGCAAAAAAACTGAATGCATCCGCGGATGTGGTCTGGGAGGCTATCCGAAATATAGGGCGGCTCGATGTTTGGTTTCCTATCATCGAGACGTGCAGGGTGGAGGGCAAGGGCGCCGGTGCATTGCGATACATGACGGTGGCGGGCGGAGGAGAGATCGAGGACACCATCGAAGAGGTCGACGAGATCAGCATGAGGCTGACATATCTTCGACCCTTGTCTCCGTTTCCTGTCACCTACTACAAAGGCACGGTGGAAGTATTTACGTCCTATGATGGCTTGGCGGTTGTGGTTTGGACCATTGATTTCGAGTCGGAGCCTGAAGACACCGCATCGGTAGCGGAGCTGGTGCGCAGTGCCATAAGCGACGGTATCGACGGGATGGAAAAGGATCTTCGCAGCGCGTAACGACAAGCACTCAGAGCACCAGCCGGTCCAGTGTCAGTTCATAGCCAGGCACGAATACGTCCATGAAATAGTCGACTTCCGGCAACTCCAGTTGCCGGATTTTTTCCCGGATTTCCTCTTCCGCGTTGACGAATTCGGTGTTGCCGGCGCGCCGTTCGGCGCAGCATTTCAAGTAGGCGGCGATGCGGTCGGCGGCTTTGATGAGCACGCTGACTTCTTCCGGGATGGCTTCGGGCAGCAGCATCCGGGCGAAAGCCGGTTGCAGTTCTTCCGGCAGTTGGGCGAGCAATTCCTCCGAGGCTTTTTGCTCCAGATCCTTGTAGGCGTCGCGGATGGCGGGGGAGTGGTATTTAATCGGGGTGGGCAGGTCGCCGGTAATGGCTTCGCTCACGTCGTGGTAGAGCGCGGCGGCTGCGACACGGTCGGCGTCTATGGGATGGCGGACGATTTCGCTGCGGATTACCGCCAGGGCATGGGCGATGACGGCCACTTCCCAGCTGTGTTCCATGACGTTTTCTTCGTAGGCGTTGCGCATGAGGCCCCAGCGCTTGATCCAGCGCAGGCGGCCCAGGTGGGCGAAAAACGGGCTGTCGTTCATCGGGGCTGATTCTCGTGGTTTGAATGCGCGCGTCCGGCGGGTTTCGAGGTATCCAGAAAATCGCCCGCCCGGTATGATTTCCAGACTATGTTGCTCGTACCCTTCCAGATCGGCGGTGAGCATTATGCACTGCCTGCCGCCGATATCCTCGCCGTAGCGCAAGTTCCCCGGATGCGCCCGCTGCCCCATGCGCAAGCTTGGGTTGCGGGTGTATTCCGGTACCGGGATACGGTTCTGCCGGCCGTCGACTTGGGCCTGTTGATTGCGGGCCAGCCCTGCCGCAACCTGCTGAGCACGCGTTTGCTCCTGGTCGGCGATGCCGAGAGCCGGGAAGGGGCTACGCCTGCATTGGGGCTGCTGGCCGAGCGGGTAACCGGCACGGTGACGGTGGCCTCCTCCGAGTTGCGCGAAACCGGCGTCTGCGTTCCCGGGGCGGATTGGCTAGGAGCGGTGGCCGGTCTCGACCGGGTGTTGCTGCAGCTCATTCGCTGGCAGCCGCTCGCCACCGAAGAGCTGGCTCGCTTATGCGCCGGGGTGGATGCGTGCGCTTGAGCGCCGGCGTCGACTGGCTGCGGGAATGGCTGGCGGCGGCCGGACTGGAGCCGCGCGCCTTGGGCGAGGCCGCCGTCGAATGCGCCTTGAAACGGCGATTCGAGGCGACCGGCTGCGACGAGGCGGCTTACCGGGAGAAGTTGTCGGCAGATGCGGAGGAAGGCTCTTGCCTGATGGAAGCGGTGCTGGTGCCGGAAACCTGGTTTTTCCGCGAGCCTCCGGCGTTCGAGGCGCTGGCCGAGGCGGCGGCTCGCCACCTTTCCGACGGCCGCGCTACGCCGTTCCGGGTGCTCAGCCTGGGGTGCTCGACCGGCGAGGAGCCCTGGTCCATAGCCATAGCGCTGAGGGAGGCGGGGCTGAGCGGCCCGGCTATCCGGGTGGAAGCCTTGGATCTCAGCGGGAAAGCGATCCAGACGGCTAGGGCCGGCATTTACGGCGGGCGCTCGTTCCGGAACGGCGGGGACGATGCGTGGCGGAACCGCTATTTCGACGCGCTGGACGCCCGCCGCTATAGGGTGAAGGACGCGTTGCGCCGCGACGTGGAGTTCCGCCTGGCCAACATCGCCGAAGGGCGGTGGCAGGCGCAGGGGCTAAGCTTCGATGCCGTGTTTTGCCGCAACGTGCTCATCTATTTCAGGCCCGAGGCCAAGGCCCGGATCGTCGCGCAGTGCCGCGAGGTGCTGGCTCCCGGCGGATTGCTGGTTTTGGGCCATGCCGACGGTATCGGCGAGTTCGCCGAAGGTTTCGTGCGTCACGGCAGTGCCGGCGCATTTTCCTGGATTCGCCGGGAGGCCGGTGCGCCGCTGCGTTCGACGGCGTCTGCCGGATCGCCACGACCGGCTCCTAAGCCCTCCAGACCTCGCGCGGAGCGGCGGCGGCCGCATCCGGAAGGGTTGGTACGGGCCGGTTCCGGGTGCGCGGCGGGCGATCCGCCCCTGCCGCCGCTGGTTCAGGCGCGGGCTCTGGCGGACCGGGGCGATTACGCCGGCGCCGAGCGCCTGTGTCTCGATTGTCTGGCCAAACACCCGCAAGACCCCGAGGTCCATGCTCTGCTGGGCATGGTCATGGCAGCGTCCAATCGCGAGGACGAAGCCATGAAATATTTCCGCCGGGCGCTCTATCTGGCTCCCTCGCACGGGGAAAGCCTGCTGCACATGGCAGCCCTGCACGAACGGCGCGGTGACGGCGAACGGGCGCGGCATTATCTCGGCCGTTCCTCCTCCCAGCGGGAAGGACGGGATTGATGGCAGCCGAAGATCGGCAGGCGAGCTGCTGGAAACAGATTGGCGTCTATGGCAACCGGGAGTGCGTCCGTCTCGCCGATGTCATTCATTGCCGCAGCTGCGCGGTTTACCAGCAAGCGGGCCGCGAGCTGTTCGACCGGGTGCCGTCCGAGGCCAGCATCGACCGGTGGACCGAGCAACTGGCCGCGGTGCCTGCCGACGACTCCGCCGAGCGGACCTCGCTGGTGATTTTCCGCTTGAGTGCGGAATGGTTCGCCTTGCCGGCGCATTGGGTACAGGAAGGCGTCGAGGCTGGCCCGTGGCGCCGCATACCGCATCGCAGCGGCAACGAATTTTTAGGGCTCATGAGTGTGCGGGGCGATCTGCTGCCCTATTTCTCGCTCGGCGCGGTGCTCGGGATCGGCAGCGAGAGCGGTAGCGGCTACGTGCTGGTCTGCGGCGGCGAGGGGCGGCGGCTGGCGTTTGGCGTACAAGCGATTCTTGGTGCCCGCCGGCTGGTTTTGAACGAGGAAAGCCGCCCGCCGGCGACGGTCGGCCGGGCCGCCGACGCCTATACGCTGCGGCTAGCGGAGCTAGAGGTCGGTTCGGTCGCCGTGCTGGACGGCGAACGTCTGTTCGGCGTGCTGGAGGCGAGGTTGCGATGAGCGATTTCGCCTTGCTCGACCTGTTCCGGGAGGAAGTCGACATCCATGCCGGGGTCTTGACAGCCGGTCTGATCGAACTGGAAAAGGGGCCGGCCGGGCCCGAGCGAATCGAACCGCTCATGCGCGCCGCTCATTCGCTCAAAGGCGCGGCGCGGGTGCTGGGCCTGGAGTCGGTGGTCGGTATCGCTCATGCCATGGAGGATGGGCTGGTAGCAGCCAAGGCCGGTAAGCTCGAGCTGACTCCGGCGCGGGTCGATATTCTCTTGCGGGGCGTGGACTGGATCGTCGCGCTGGCTGCAGTGAACGAGCCGGACCTGCCGGGTTGGCTGGTGGCGCAGGCCGATACGGCGGACGAGCTGGAGCGCCGTTTGAGGGCTTTGCCCGAGACGGAGCCAGTAGTTCCAGCCGCCCCGGAGCCTGAGGGCGAGCCGATATCCCCGCCGGTGCCGGCTGTGCAGGAACCGGCCGTCCCTCCCGCGGCTCCGGAGCCTGCTGCTCCGGTGTCCGCCGTAGCCGCTCAACCGGTTGCCGCGGCGGCTGTGCCGGACCGTTCCGTCAAGATCGGCGCGGAGGTGCTCAACCGCTTCGTCAATCTGGCCTCGGAGTCGCTGGTCGAGGCTCACCGCATGGAAGACATGCTGTCCGGCCTGGACGCCACCCGCCAGGGTCTGGCCCGGCTGGCCGTCTTGCTGCAAGGCCGGAACGGCGTTGTTCCTGCAGGGAATCTTGGGGCGGCTTGCCGGCTGCTGGACGAGATCAGGGCAGGGCTGGGGCGCAGCCTGGAGGAGCTGGATGCGCATGCGCGCCGCAGCGCGATGACCGCCGAGGCCCAGTTCCGTGAGGTGGTGGCCAGCCGGATGCGGCCCTTCGAGGAGGGCGCGCGTTCGTTTCCGCGGCAGGTGCGCGATCTGGCCCGCGAATTGGGCAAGCAAGTGCAATTCGAAGTTCGGGGCGGCGCGACCCTGGTCGACCGCGACATCCTCGCCAAACTGGAGGCGCCGCTCGGCCATCTGCTTCGCAACGCGCTGGATCACGGCGTGGAGCGTCCGGAGCAGCGGCGTGTGGCGGGCAAGCCGGAAACCGCCCACCTACGCTTGGAAGCCCGCCACCATGCCGGCCTGCTGCTTATTACCGTGAGCGACGATGGCCGCGGCGTGGACCGGGAGCAATTGCGCCGCAAGATCGTCGAGCGCAATTTGACTACCGCGCCGCTGGCGATGCACCTGAGCGACGGCGAACTATTCGATTTCCTGTTTCTGCCGGGCTTGTCGACCCGCGATGTCACCAGCCAGATTTCCGGCCGCGGAGTGGGGCTGGATGTGGTCCAGTCCATGGTGCATGCGGAAGGCGGCGCGGTGACGGTGGAATCGGCGGTCGGGAGCGGCACGCTGTTCCGGCTGCAGCTGCCCGTCACGCGTTCGGTCGTCCGGGCCCTGATGGTGCAGATAGACGGCGAGCCTTACGCTTTCCCTCTAGCCCGCATCGGTTATCTGGCGGCGCTGGAAAGCGCGGAACTGAAGACGGTCGAAGGCCGGAGCTATTTCGCCGCGAACGGCGCGAGCGTGGCCTGGATACCGGGCCGCGAGCTGCTCGGTCTGACGCCGCAGGAGAGCGCTGGCGGGCGCCTACAGGGCGTCGTTCTGGAGCATCAGGGCGATGCTTACGCCATCGAAGTGGACGCTTTCCTGGGCGAGAGCGAGCTGGTAGTCAGGCCGCTGGATGCCCGCTTCGGCAAAGTACCGCATGTCAGCGCCGTCTCGGTCGGGGAAGACGGCATGCCCGTCCTGATTCTGGATGTGGACGATTTGTTCCGTTCCATCGCTTCGATGCTGTCCGGCGGGCTCGCCGTGGGCCGCCGTAACCGGCTAGCGGCGCCGGAACGCCGGCGGGCACGCCGGATTCTGGTGGTGGATGATTCCATCACCGTACGCGAACTCGAACGGCGTCTGCTGGAACATCACGGCTATGACGTGGATGTTGCGGTCGACGGCATGGAAGGCTGGAACACGCTGGCCCTGAGCCGTTACGACCTGGTGGTGAGCGATGTGGACATGCCGCGCATGAACGGCATCGAACTGGTTCGGAGGATCAGGGCCGACCCCCGGTTCCAGCAACTGCCGGTCATGATCGTGTCGTACAAGGACAGGGAGGAAGACCGGCTGGCCGGACTGGAGGCAGGGGCGGATTTCTATCTCGCCAAAAGCGGTTTTCGCGACGACGCGCTGATCCATGCGGTGCGCGATCTGATCGGCGAGGCCGAGGTATGAGAATAGCCATCGTCAACGGCGACCGTCTGGCGGTAGAGATTCTGCGCGCCGTCGTGGAACCTGCACCCGGCCTGGACGTCTGCTGGACTGCCCAGGACGGAGGAGAAGCCGTCGCCCGCTGCGCGGCCGATACCCCGGACCTGATACTGATGGGGATGCAGCTGCAGGGGATGGACGGCGTCGAGGCCACGCGCCGCATCATGGGGGCGACGCCTTGCCCCGTCCTGGTAGTGACGGCGACGATCGCCGGTGCCTTTACCCGAGTCTATGACGCCATCGCCGCCGGTGCGCTGGACGCGGTCGAGACGCCTCGGCGGATCGGCGGAGAGCCGGGGCTCGCCGGAGCCGAAGAGCTGCTGCGCAAGATCGGCACGGTGAGTTCGCTGGCGGCCCCGCTGGCTCGCGGCCTCGCGCTGCCCAAGCCGGCGTCCGGGGCCGGGCGGGCAGGGGTGCCGGTGGTGGCCATAGGCGCTTCGACCGGCGGGCCGCAGGCTCTGGGCGTCGTGCTGTCCGCGCTGCCGGCCGATTTCCCCGCTGCCGTGTTGGTGGTCCAACATCTGGACGCCTGTTTCGCCGACCACCTGGCGCAATGGCTCGCGCGCAAGACGCCCCTGGCGGTGAGGCTCCTCGATCGGCCCGAACCGATCGCGCCCGGCACGGTATTTCTGGCGGCACGCGAAGCCCACATGGTGCTGGACGAGCAGCTGAGGCTGCGGTACGCGGAAGCCGGCGGGGCCGCGAACCATTGCCCTTCGGTGGACCGGCTCTTCGACAGTCTGGCTGCGCTTCCAGGCTTGAAAGGCTGCGGGGTGCTGCTGACAGGCATGGGGCAGGACGGCGCAGCCGGGCTCTTGGCCATGCGCAGGGCGGGACTGATGACCATCGCCCAGGACGAGGGCACCAGCGTCGTCTGGGGCATGCCTGGCTCTGCTGTCCGGCAAAACGCGGCCGGCGATGTGCTGCCCCTGGAACGGATCGCGCCCGCCGTAGTGCGCTATATACGATCGTTAACGGACCGGGACGCTAGTCCTAAGAGAGCCTGTGATGAGTGAAGAAAAGGGATGGAGCAATGCGCTGGCGGCCGCTCACCCCATAGTTGTTCTGCTGATAGACGATCAAAAGATCATCGGCGAAGCGGTCCGCCGGCTGCTGAAGGACGAGACCGACATCGAGTATCATTTTCTCAGCGACCCCGCCCTAGCCTTGGCCGAGGCGGAGCGCTTGCGCCCCACCATAATCCTGCAGGATCTGGTGATGCCGGAAGTGGACGGGCTCGATCTGGTCGTGCGCTTCCGCGAACGCCCGGCGACGCGCAGCATCCCGTTGATCGTGCTGTCGAGCAAGGAGGAGCCGGCGGTGAAGGCCGAAGCCTTCGCCCGCGGAGCCAACGATTATCTGGTTAAGCTGCCTGACCGCGTCGAGCTGATCGCCCGCCTGCGCTACCATTCCAACGCTTACATTGCCCAGTTGCAGCGCGACGAGGCCTATAGCGCCCTGGCCGCGGATCTGCACGAAGCGGCCAGCTATGTGCGTTCGCAATTGCCCGAGCCGATCGCGGCTGGGCCGATTCGCAGCGCTTGGGAGTTCGTGCCTTCGGCCACGCTGGGCGGCGATTCTTTCGGTTATTTCGACGTCGATCCCGGCCATTTCGCCTTTTTCCTTCTGGACGTCTGCGGCCACGGTGTGGGGCCGGCTTTGCTTTCGGTATCGGCCATGGCGGCGATCAGCCGGCGCACCTTGCCGGAGGTCGATTTCCTGGACCCGGCTTCGGTGCTGGCCGCACTCAACGTCGCGTTCGCCATGGAGAAGCACAATCTGCTGTATTTCACGATCTGGTACGGGGTGTTCGACCGGAGCAGCCGCGGGGTGCGGTATGCCAGCGCGGGGCATCCGCCGGCGATCGTGACCGGTGCCGGCATCCCGCCGGCGGAACTGCGGCAGCAGTCCGTGGCCATCGGCGTCATCGACGATGCGGAGTTCGTATCCGCGGAATTCCAACTGCCGGCGGGGGCTACGGTTTACTTGTTCAGCGACGGAATCTACGAAGTCACTCGTCCGGGCGGGGACGAGTTCAGTTTCGCCGAATTCGTGGATCAGGTAGGGGCGATTGCCGCCTCCGGCGGTGGGCCGCAGACGATTCTCAAGACCATGCGCGCCATCCAAGACGATCCCGAGTTCGACGACGACGTTTCCGTCGTGGAATTGAAGTTCGACTGAAGCCGGGGAGGGCTAGCCGGCTTTCATAAAGCTAAGGTCGGTTCGGGTGGCGTCGAAATTGTCCAGATTGGGGAAGGCCGCGGCGAGGTCTGCCGCTCCGAACCAGTGCGCCAGCTTCGCCGCGTATTCGTCCACCGCAGTGGTCGGAATCCAGCGCCCTTCGCCGGTCAGATCGTCCGGTCCCTGCAGGCTTAAGCTCGGGAATCGCCCGTAGATATTCCTGCCGTTGACCGCCCCTCCCATGATGAGATGATGGCTGCCCCAGGCGTGGTCCGAGCCCTGGCCGGCATTCGGCATGAACGCACGGCCGAAGTCCGACAGGGTAAAGGCGGTCACGTTCGCTTCTACCCCGAGCTCGGCGGTGGCATCGTAGAAGGCCTTCATCGCCTGGCTGAGCTGGACGAACAGGTTGCCCTGGGTCCCCGGCTGGCCATTGTGAGTATCGAAACCGCCCAGCGAGCAGAAAAAAATCTGCCGGTTCAGTCCGAGCTGGCTGCGCGCACCGATGATGGACGCGGCGGTTTTGAGCTGATTGCCCAGGCTGGTGCTGGGGAAGACGGTGGCCAGGGCCGGCGCAGATTTCAATGCCGAGTTCAGGACGTTGGACGCATCGATGGCTGATGCGGTTAACCCGCTCTTGGCTTTGACCAGGGTCAGGCCGAGGTCCATGCCTTGCAGTTTGCGCAGGGCGTCGCAAGTCGCCGCGGTTTTGCTGTTGTTGAATCCCAAGAGGCTGGAGCCGGGAACGATAGGGCTGGTGGAGCGGCCGGTCGAGAACAGCGTCACGCCGGCCAGCGAGGCGATCATCGGGAGGTTCGCGCCGGGGTTGTAGGCGTAGCCCAGCCCGTCCGCCAAGCGCCCGCCCCATCCCGTCGGCGAGCTATCGGTGACGGTGGCGGCTGTCGCCGCCTGCCACTGCGCCTGCTGGTCCGAATGCGAGAATAGGTTTTCAGGCCGTGGGCCGCCGTTCAGTAATTCGGTCTTGGTCACAGGCCGGGCCAGGGTACCGGCGTTGGCTAGCACCGCGAGTTTGCCGGCGGCATAAAGGCGCTGCAGTTCGGCGAGGCTGGGGTGCAGTCCGAAGGCTTTGTTCCGCTGGCTGGGGGCGGCGATCTGCAGCAGCTGCGCCTGCGGAATGTTCAGCAGGCCTGCGGTGCTGCGGACCGCCTGGTAGGCCGCATAGTCGTCGTAGGGAATGACGGTGTTGTTGCCGTCGTTGCCGCCGGCCAGGAAGATGCAGACCAGCGCTTTGTAGTCGCTCGCGGCGGCGGCGGGAGCGATCCGCCCCAGGCCGGACAGCATCGCGGCTGCGCCCAAGGCTTGGCCCGAGTGCTGAAGAAATTGTCGGCGCGACACCATAGTGGGTTATCTCTGGATCAGATATTGCGACGAAGTCGCGACGAGATAGAGGGCAATCTGCACGCGCTGGTGCGCTTCCGTACAAACGCTCTGGCCTCCGGGCCGGGTGCAGGGCAGGGCGGCGGCGATCGTGGTTTTCATGTCCTGCGACATCGAATCGTGCATCAACAGCCGGTTCAGCCCCGCAATGAGGCCGCTGGAGTCGGGATTGGCGCCCAGAGCATTCAGTCCGCTCAGATCGATTGAGGTACCGGTAGTCGCTCCGGGAGCCTGCAGTGTGGAATACGCCAGTCGATAGACGAAGTTGGCCCGGTTCAGTGCTGCGGCGCTGGATTCGATGCCGAACTCCGGACCTTGGGCCGTCGTGCCGGGAACGGTGTACTCGTGAGGGTAGTAGTTGAAAACCGAAGGCGAATAGAACAGGAACTGCCCCATGGACTTGGCCAGATCGGCGAGTACGCCGTCGCTTCGGGCATTGAAGGCGCGGAGCAGATTGGTTACGAACTGGACGGGTTCGCGCAATCGCCCGTAATCCGCTTCCCGGCGAGCCGCGCCGCGCGCCTCCCGGTCGAGCAAGATGGCTTGGACGGTGGCGAATAGATCGCCGCGCATGCCGGAGCCGTTGTTGTTGAAGACTTTGGCGGCGCGTCCTACGTAGGCAGGGCTGGGATTGCTGGTCACCAGGTTTTGGATCAAGCGCTTGGCGATGAACGGGCCGACGTTGGGGTGCTGAAAGATGTTGTCCAGCGCCTGTTGGAGGTCGGTTTCTCCGTCCTGATTGGCGGGCAGCGTCGAATCTACGGCGCGGGTATAGTTGAGGAGCTGCTTGCTGCCCTTGTCGTGATTGCTATCCGCGCCATTCAGACGGTACAGCACCAAGGGCGCGAGATAGTTGCGCGGATTGTGCTTCTTGGCTTCGGCGCCGGCTTTGGGCGCATAGGTCCAGCCTGTGAACACGCGGGCGAAGTTGCCGATGGTGTCCTGGCCGTAGGTCGGAATCGGCCGGCCGCTCGAATCGAGTTTGAGGGTGCCGTCCGTGTTGAGCAGATACAGTCCGATCGAGAACAGTTGCAGGATTTCGCGGGCATAGTTTTCGTTAGGTTTGGACTTGCCGTCCGCGCTGGGCTTGTCGTTGTTCGCCATGTCGAGGTAGTCCCCCATGGCGGGGTTCAGCGTGATCTTTTCCAGCAGGTCGCGATAGTTCCCGAACGCATTGTCTACCAGCAGGTTGAGATAGGGCGCCAGCGAGCTGGGTTGCTGGATCTGTGCCCCGGATACCACGATGATCTGGCTCAGCGAGAAGGCGACGCGCTGGCGCAGCTGATCTTTCCCGCTCAGGGCGTTGAGAAAGAACTGCACCTGCAGCGGGAACTGGGTGTAATGGTCCCGGTAGCAGGTCGGCGAAGTAGCGGGATCGTCTTTGGGGCAGCCTTCGGCCGAGTTTCCGGGATATTCCGGAAGGTCCGGGAAGCGCGAGGCGGGAAGCGACCGCTGGGCTGCCAGCCAGGCGCCGAACCCTCGGGCCTGTACTTCGGCGATCGCGCTTTCGGCCGGTCCGAAGCTGCTCTGCTCCAAAAAGCGCACCGCGTCCGCCGTCTTGACGGCTTGCGCCGCCCCATGGGCGCTCAGGCTACAGGTGCCGAGAAGCAAGGACCAAGCTAACCGCCGCGCGAGTCCGGTCATTCTCTTGCTAGTCATGGCATCCTCATTCTAGGTTGGCTGGGCTGCCGGCGAAGGTTCCGCGATTGGGCCTGGCGCGTACTCCATGCGCTCGTAGGCGGCTTCGATAGAAGTATAGCCGCCTGGCCGCATGTCTCGATTTCGTCGCGCAGTCCATCTACACTTCCGAGCCGCATCGTCCGATTAGAGCGCAGGCGCCGTCAGGCTCGTCCGCCCTTCCCACAAACGTCATCAAGGAATGAGGTTCCCGATATGTCCAAATTGCTGAAGCTGAGTCTGGCCGCCGCGCTGTTTTTCACTGCCCTGGCCGCCAGGGCGGAGCAATTGAGCGTAGTGGCCGACGAATGGCCGCCTTACGTCGATCCGACTGCGCCCGGCGGCGGGTTGGCCATCGATCTGGTGACTGCGGTGTTTTCCCGTGCGGGCTACACCACCAAGCTCATGGTGGACGATTGGACGCGCGACCTGGAAGGGGCCAACATAGGCGTCTACGACGTGGTCGCCAATATCTGGTACACGGACGAACGCGCCCAGTATCTGGATTACAGCGATGCCTATTTGGTCAACGATGTCCGTTTCGTCAAGCGCAAATGGACCGACATCGAGTTCGAGGATTACAGCGACATCCGCGGTTTGCGAATCGGCATGGTCAAGAATTACGGCTACCCTTCCGGCTTTCTGCGCGCCGGCGGCTTGATGAAAATCGCCAACGATTCCCTGGTCGACGCGCTGACCGAGCTGGTGGAGGGGCAGTGCGACCTGGTGATCGACGACAAGCATGTCCTCGAATATACGGCGAAGCGCTATCTTCCCGCCAGCGAGAACCGTCTGGAATTCCTACCGCGGCCGGTAGGGCTGGAGCAGCTCCACATCGCCGTCAGCAAGGCTAATCCCAATCACGCCAAGATCGTCGACGACTTCAACCGGACCCTCAAGGCGATGAAGAACGACGGCACTTACGGCCGCATTCTGGATGCCCATAATTACCAGCCCTAGCTTTCGCTCGAGGCGGCCAGCAGCGGCAGCAGGTCGGGCTCGATGGAGTCCGGCGTGGCGGTCGGGGCGTAGCGCCTGACGACCTCGCCGTTCCGGTCGACCAGGAACTTGGTGAAATTCCATTTGATGGTCTCGCTGCCGAGCAGGCCTTTTTGGGCCGATTTGAGATGGGCGTACAGCGGGTGGGCATGCTCGCCGTTCACCTCGATTTTGGCGAATAGCGGAAAACTCACCTCGTAGCGGCTGGCGCAGAACTGTTTGATCTCCTCCTCGTTCCCTGGCTCCTGGCCGCCGAACTGGTTGCAGGGAAAGCCTAAAATCTCCAGCCCGGCGCCGCGGTGGCGCCGGTAGAGGGCCTCCAGGCCGGCGTACTGCGGGGTGAAGCCGCAGCGGCTGGCGACGTTGACGATCAGCAGCACCTTTCCCCGGTAGATGTCCAAGCGAACGGTTTCGCCGTCTATGGTGTCGATTTCCAAGTCGTAAATGTTCATGTCCTATCCTGTCTTGTTAGGGGGCGGCGCCGTCAGGCGATGGTCACGCGGTTGCGTCCGCCCGATTTCGCGGTGTAAAGCGCCTTATCTGCATGGTTGACCAGGGCGGTGTCGTCGTCGACTTCGGTATCAGGAAAGGCGGTGGCGCCGACGCTGACCGTCACCCGGATGGTCTGGTCGCCGTCCGTCAGTGCAAGGTCTTCCACGATGTGGCGCAGGCGCTCGGCCACATATTCGACGTCGGGCGTTGACGCGGCCGGAAGTACCGCGATGAATTCCTCACCGCCGTAGCGCATCAGAATATCGCCCTCCCGCAGCACGCTGCGCGCGGCTTTGGCGACGCGGGAAAGGACCCTGTCGCCGGCCAGATGGCCGTAGGTATCGTTGATCCGCTTGAAATAATCGATGTCGAACATCAGGAGGCCGAGCGGCAGGTCCATGCGCACCGCGCGCCGGAATTCCTCGTGCAGCCGGGCCATGCCGAAGCGGCGATTGTAGGTGCCGGTCAGCGGGTCGAGCGCGGCCAGCGTCTGCAAACGGTCGTACAGGAGCGCGTTGTGCAGCGCCAGCGCCAGGCCTTTCTCGAACACGTCCAGGCGGTTGCGGTCTTCGCCGCTGAAGCCCGTGCCGCTGGCTAGCACTACGGCTCCGAGCACGACCTCCTTGTGCAGGACCGGATCGATGATAATCTCGCGCGGCCGGAACTTTGCCAGCATGCCGTCCACGACCAAATCCTCGGGCAGCTTGA
>JAQTYA010000071.1 GCA_028688525.1 Methylococcus sp.
TGTTCGTCGGCGGCTTGCTGCCTTATTTGTTCGGAGCGCTGGCACTGGTGGCCGTGGGCTGCGCCGCTGCGCTGTTAGCGAAGGAGGCAAACCGCCAGCTCGGCGCCGTTGGCGGATTCGGTTCGACGTCCGCCCCCCAATACGGCCGCTGCATGGATGTGGCTGTCCGCAGCGCCATCCGCCGCACCATGCTCCTGGTGCTGCTCCCGCTGTCCATTCCCTTGGCTGCCGGCCTGATGGGAGGCAAGGAAGCTCTGGGGAGCTTGCTGGTCGGGGCCATCGTCACCGGCCTGTTCCAGGCCATAGCGATGACCAGCGGCGGCGGCGCCTGGGATAGCGCCAGACGCTACATTGAAGACGGCATGTACGGCGGCAGCGAATCCGACGCTTACCGGGCCGCGGTAACCGGCGACATGGTCGGCGGTGCCTGTAAGGATGCTGCGGGTTCGGCCATCGGTCCGCTGATCAAGCTGATGGGCGTCGTTTCGGTGTTGATCGTGCCGCTGCTGGCTTGACCCTTTGCTGCATCACGTCGAGGGAGACTCCCATGATTTCGACCCGAAGTATCTATCAGGAGATCCGTAACGATCGACCGGCTTTCCAACTGCTTATGAGCATCGCCGCGAAAGGCGAGACTCAAGGCGGGTGGGAAAACGAACGGATAGCGGCCTTGACCGGCGATCCCGTACTGGCGGGCAAAGTGCTGCGGCACGGCGCCGACGAGACCAAGCATGGTCTGATGTTTGGCAAGCTGTTGCGGAAAGCGGGCTTGGATGAAGTGCCGGTGCCGCCGGAAGCGGATTACTGCATGATCCTGGAAGCCCGCGGCATCGGGCTTCCCCATGCCCGGCTCGACCGTAGCCAGCCACTGGATTCGGAGGAAATCTTGCAGTATCTGGTGCACAGCAAGATCACCGAGGAGCGCGCCTCCGACGAGGTCAACCGCATGCTCCGGGTGTTCGGCGAAGATCCGGAGCTGGCGCCCACCCTGCGCGTGATCGCCGAAGACGAAATCAACCATCTTTCTTATGCCCACGAAGAGCTGCTCAAGCTCAGCGGACAGGGCAACGGCGACCGGATTGCGCGGATGCTGAAGGCGTATGCACTGGCCGAAATCGCCGTGTACCGGGACGTGGGCTTGGCATTCGTCCGCCACATGGCACGGCTCCTGGGTTGGAGCCGGCCCAAGCAATGGGCATTGGAGCTAGGGGTGTCGGCGGTATACCGGCTGGAAAGGGCTTTTACCTGGCGGCGGCTGGCTGCGCTGCGTCCGCCGCTGCGCAGCAATGCCATGGGGAGCTGAAGGCATGGCCGGCGGCAAGTTGAAAGTGGGTTCGGCAGCGCACAAGGATTTGTTCTGCCGCAGTTTCATCGACAGCCATCTGCGCTTCGAGCCGGACCAGCTGGCGTGGCCAGATCTGGACCCGGCCCCGCTGCAGCGTATGCGGGAAGTGCCGTTCTGGCAGGAAGTCCTGTATACCGAAATGCGGGCGATCCGGATCATCGAGGCGTTCGCGCAGGGCATTTCCGATCCCTTGCTGCGCGAGGCCATGGATCTGATGGCCGAGGAGGAGAGGCGGCACGAACGCCTGATCCGCTATCTGATCGCGCGCTACGGGATCGAAATCGAAGCCCGGGAGCTGCCGGCTCTGCCCGCGGATATCGAAGGGACCTTCATCGATTTCGGCTATGGAGAATGCGTGGATTCGTTTCTCGGCTTCGGATTTTTCAGGTTGGCGCGGGAGGGGGAGTTTCTTCCCGAGCCGATCTTCGACATCCTCGAAGTGCTGATGGGCGAGGAGGTCCGCCATGTGCTGTTCTTCGTCAATTGGATGGCCTATCGCGAAGCGCAGAGAGGACGCAGCGCCGCGCCCTTGCGCGCGCTGAGCTCGGCATGGTATTACGCACGCTCGATCGCGGCGCTTGCGGGGGTTGTTTTGCGTAATGCCCGCGATCAGGGCAACGGCAGGGATTTTTCGGCGACCCAAGCCGCCGAGCTGTTGCAGGGGGTTACAGTAGGCAAGCTCATGCAAGCTTGCCTGGAAGAAAACCAGCGGCGTCTGGATGGCTATGACCGCGCCTTGTTGCGTCCGCGGCTGCTGCCGGCGCTAGCGCGCACGGCTCTGGTGTTTACGGGGAAAAACAAGCAGTAAGCATGAAAGGAAGAAGGACAGGCATTTTTTGTGTGCAAGTCTCGAGGCTGGGCGTACCCAGTCGATGAGGCCCAAGAGAGTTTTCATCAGACGCAGGATCGTGCAGATCGTGGCGATCACCCTGGTCGCCGTGTTCGCTGCGCTGCTCGGCCTGCTGGCTTGGGAGGAACGTGCGCGGCGGGTTTCCCAACTGGTTTCCGGTACGCTGCTGCCGCAAGCCAGGGCGATCTCAGATTTCGCTTTGACCGGCGACGACGGCAAGGCTTATACGCGGGCGGATCTGCTAGGCCACTGGACCGTCGTCTTCACCGGCTATACCCATTGTCCCGATGTCTGTCCGACCACGCTGTCCCAGCTCAAGGCGGCCAAGGCCAGGCTCGGCGCCCATGCTGCGCGTCTTGCGGTGCTGTTCGTCTCGGTCGATCCCGAGCGCGATGCGCCGGACCATCTGGCCCGTTACGTGCGTTATTTCGACAAGGAGTTCCGCGCAGCCACTGCCCCGGTCGAGGTGCTGACGGCGCTGGGGCGCCAGCTCGGCTTTGTGTTCTTCAGAAATCCCGGGCCGGAAGGCGAGAGCTACAGCGTTGATCACTCGGCGGAACTGGTGCTGATCGATCCCAAGGCCAGGCTCGCGGGTTATTTGACCCCACCGTTTTATGCCGAAACGCTTGCGGCCGACCTAAAAACCGTTTTGGAAAGATAGACTGCGTCATGAAGATTATCCGCGCATTCAGCTGTTTGCTCGCTTCGGCCTCCATTCCTTGTCTCGCCTGCGATGGCTTGGACATCGCCGATGCCTACGTCATGGAATCCCCGCCCGGCGCCGGGGTGCTGGCGGGATTTGCGACGCTGCGCAATTCGGGGGACTTGCCTATCACCATCAGCCGTGCCGACAGTCCGGATTTCTCCGCGGTCGAATTCCACGCGCTGGTGCGCAAGGATGGGCTGATCCGAATGGTGGTGGAAGGCTCGCTAACCGTGCCGCCGCATGGAGCCCTCGCCATCAAATCGGGAGAGCGCCATATGATGTTGTTTAAGCCGGCGAGAGATTTCCGCGCCGGAGACCGGGTGACGATCCGGCTGTTCTGCGGAACCGGTACGCGGGAGTTGCAGATGCCGGTCGAGAAAAACGGCTAGCACTCGGTTCCCGCAGCGCGTTCCCGAAATTTCGCTGCTTGCGCTTCCAAGCGGTCCAGCACGGCTATTTGTTCCTCCAGCCGTTCGCACCGCGGGCCGGTATCGGCGGATGCCTTGCTGTGCTCTCGCCGCCCGCGTTCCATAGCTTGCTCAATGCCATCCGCCACCGTGTCCAGGCGCTGAGCCAGCTCGGCGGAAAGCGCTTCGCGTCCCAGCTCCAAGCGCCGCAGGGACTCGCTGCGAATGCGCCCGCTCTGCATTTCGACAGCTTCCAGCAACTGGCGCCTGCGCCGTTGGACGATATTGCGCTTGGCCCAGCGGGTTGCCAGTGCTTTGAGCCCGCCGAAGCGTTTTCCGATGTAGTCCGGTCCGCTCCGCATGGCGTGCTCCGCAAGCAATTCGAGGCCTACCGGTTCGCTGGCGGGCCGGAGCGCGGTTTGCGATCTTGCCGGCCAATGCGTCGCCAAGGGCGGCGCGTCGACAGCAACCTGGAACAGATCGCCGGCGAAACGCTGCAGCTCTGCGGCATGTTCCGTGATGCTGCGCTCGAATTCCTCACCGATCGCCGCGAATGCCTCGGCACTGTGCCGTTCCAGCGTTTCCCGCCATCCGGCAAACGCTTCGACGGGTTCGTCGCGGACGAAGGCCTCGAGAAGCGCGTCGAATTCCTTCGGCGGCAGGTCGTCGTGGCTGAGGACGAGTCCATCGAATTTCCGGTTCAGGCGGGACGCCTGTTCCTGCTTGCGCAGCGGTAGATCGCCGCCGACCAAGTTTTTTGCGAGCAGCCGGAATTCGCTGCGGAGGCGGCTGTCGAGGCGTTGGCGGTCTCGGACGGCCGCAGCTCGCCGGTCCGCGAACAGCGCCATGTTCTCGTCGAGTTCCGCCATCGAAGCGTTCAGCGCGCTGCGCTCCAACTCGGCCTCCAGCCGGCTTTGGGCAACGAGTCTGGTGAAGCGATCGGCGGCGGCGAGCAGCAGTAGCCGGCCTTTTTCCCGCATCAGAAAGCGATCTAGGGCGGCGTCGAGTGCAGGGAGCCGGCTCCCTGCCAGCAGGGTGGGATCGTCCGACGACTTGGCGGCCGATGCCTGCTTGGCGGAGACCGGGAACAACCGGGCTTCAGTACCCAGAGCCTGCTCCAGCGTCGCACGGGAAAAAACCTCGATTTCTGCGATTTCCGCCGCATCGAAAATATCGATCTTGTTCAGCAGAAAAAAAATCCGCCCAGCATATTTCCCTACTTCGCGCAGAAACTCCAGTTCGGCCTCTCCCACGGGCTGGTCGGCCGAGAGCACGAACAGAGCGGCGTCGCACTGCGGCAGACGCGCGTAAGCAGTATCGGTGTTATGGCGGAATACCGATCCGACCCCAGGGGTATCCACGATGCGCACCCCGCTCTTGAGCAGCGGGGACGGTAGCAGAATCAGGACTTCTTTCACGCCTTTCCGGTTGCCCGGATTAGCCGATTCCGCCACGTAATCGGCTAGCCGGTCGCGGGCAATATCCAGGGTGCCACCGTCGAGGAAAAAAACAGTGATGCGGAGGGTTTCGCCATAGCTCAGTACCGTGACCACCGAGGTCAGCGGTACGGCAGCGGTGGGGAGCAGATTGTCGCCGAGCAGGGCGTTGATCAGGCTGGTTTTGCCGCGTTTGAACTGACCGACCGTCAGGACATCGAAGTGTTCGGCTCGGAGTTTGTCGCGCAGGACGAGGGCAGGACGCAGGCGGGCAGGAAAATGCGCCGCCAGATCGTCGATCATGCCCAGGAGTTCGGTCCTGAACTTGTCGTAGCTGGCGGCCTCGGGCGGCAGTTGGAGCAGCGTAGTCATTCCGCCGTGGTGGGGTCGATGATGGTGCGGATTTGTGCGATCGAGTCGGCAGGAAACCCGCCCTCCAGCGCGTGCTGCAGCAGTGTGGCTTCGTCCGGGGCGATATAGATGCAGTAGACCTTGTCGTCGGTGACATAGCTTTGGAGCCACTGCAACTGCGGTCCCATCGAATTGAGAACGGCGCAGGATTTACGGGAAATCTGGTGCAACTCCTCGGAAGATAGTTTTCCCGCGCCAGGAATGACGCGCTCTATGACATATTTTGGCATGGCGGTGTTTCAACTCCGATTAAGGCTAAATATTACTGGGCGCGATTCTTGCCTGTTGGATGGATAAATAACGCCGCTCTCTATTTTGCCGGAGATTGTAAATCCATTGAATGCGGCGAAATGTCTCAGGGGGTGGGATCTTTCCTGCCTTTCTGCTGTGGTTTGACCACCGCTTAGGTGTCCGAAATATGTCCGCGTCTCGGACAGTGTAGCGTTATCGGACATATTGCCAGATAACCGTTATTGCGTCGTGATATTCGAGTGTCGGCCTCAAAGTATTGATATTCATGAATATGCGTCTATAACGAAAAGCTGGCACGATTCCTGTCATTAGTTTGTCACGACCTCGCCGGAGGTCGTATGTCCGAGGGCTCGTAACCGCCGCCGGACATTCATCATTCATAGAATGTGTTACGGAGGAAACAACTAATGGCACTTAGCACCGCAACCAAGGCCGCGACAGACGCGCTGGCTGCCAATCGGGCTCCCACCAGCGTGAATGCACAGGAAGTGCACCGTTGGCTCCAGAGTTTCAACTGGGACTTCAAGAACAACCGGACCAAGTACGCCACCAAGTACAAGATGGCGAACGAGACCAAGGAACAGTTCAAGCTCATCGCCAAGGAATATGCGCGCATGGAGTCCGTCAAGGACGAGCGCCAGTTCGGCAGCCTGCAGGATGCGCTGACCCGGCTGAACGCGGGTCACCGCGTACACCCGAAGTGGAATGAGACCATGAAAGTGGTTTCGAGCTTCCTGGAAGTAGGCGAATACAACGCCATCGCCGCCACCGGGATGTTGTGGGACTCCGCTCAGGCCGCGGAGCAGAAGAACGGCTATCTGGCCCAGGTGTTGGACGAAATCCGCCACACCCACCAGTGCGCCTACGTCAACTACTACTTCGCCAAGAACGGCCAGGACCCGGCCGGCCACAACGACGCCCGCCGCACCCGCACCATTGGGCCGCTGTGGAAAGGCATGAAGCGAGTGTTCTCCGACGGCTTCATCTCCGGCGACGCGGTGGAGTGCTCCGTCAATCTGCAGCTGGTGGGCGAAGCCTGTTTCACCAACCCTCTGATCGTTGCAGTGACCGAATGGGCTGCCGCCAACGGCGACGAAATCACCCCGACGGTGTTCCTGTCGATCGAAACCGACGAACTGCGCCACATGGCCAACGGTTACCAGACCGTGGTGTCCATCGCCAACGATCCGGCTTCCGCCAAGTACCTCAACACTGACCTGAACAACGCGTTCTGGACCCAGCAAAAGTACTTCACGCCGGCGCTGGGCATGCTGTTCGAGTACGGCTCCAAGTTCAAGGTTGAGCCCTGGGTGAAGACCTGGAACCGCTGGGTATACGAAGACTGGGGCGGCATCTGGATCGGCCGTCTGGGCAAGTACGGCGTGGAATCTCCGCGCAGCCTGAAGGACGCCAAGCAGGACGCTTACTGGGCGCACCACGACCTGTTCCTGCTGGGCTACGCGCTGTGGCCGACCGGCTTCTTCCGCCTGGCCCTGCCGGATCAGGAAGAAATGGCTTGGTTCGAAGCGAACTACCCGGGCTGGTACGACCACTACGGCAAGATCTACGAAGAATGGCGCGCTCGCGGCTGCGAGGATCCGTCTTCGGGCTTCATCCCGCTGATGTGGTTCATCGAAAACAATCATCCGATCTACATCGACCGCGTGTCGCAGGTGCCGTTCTGCCCGAGCCTGTGCAAAGGCGCCAGCACTCTGCGCGTCCATGAGTACAACGGCCAGATGCATACCTTCAGCGACCAGTGGGGCGAGCGCATGTGGCTGGCCGAGCCGGAGCGCTATGAGTGCCAGAACATTTTCGAACAGTACGAAGGACGCGAACTGTCGGAAGTGATTGCCGAACTGCACGGCTTGCGCAGCGATGGCAAGACCCTGATCGCACAGCCTCACGTCCGCGGCGACAAGCTGTGGACCCTGGAAGATATCAAGAAGCTCAACTGCGTCTTCCAGAACCCCGTAAAAGCATTCAAGTGATCACGCGTCGGGTTCCGTCCCCGGACGGAGCCCGGTCGTGGATGACCTGATCAACATCAAACTAAAGGAACATTGATATGAGTATGTTAGGAGAAAGACGCCGCGGATTGACCGATCCGGAAATGGCATCAGTGATTCTCAAGGCGCTTCCCGAAGCTCCGCTGGATAGCAACAACAAGATGGGCTATTTCGTCACCCCGCGCTGGAAGCGCCTGACGGAATACGAAGCCCTGACCGTCTATGCCCAGCCCAACGCCGACTGGATTTCCGGCGGCCTCGACTGGGGTGATTGGACCCAGAAGTTCCACGGCGGCCGTCCGTCCTGGGGCAACGAAACCACCGAGCTGCGTACCACGGACTGGTTCAAGCACCGCGACCCGCTGCGCCGCTGGCATGCACCGTACGTCAAGGACAAAGCCGAGGAATGGCGTTACACCGACCGCTTCCTGCAAGGCTATTCCGCAGACGGCCAGATTCGCTCGATGGACCCGACCTGGTGCAACGAGTTCATCAACAAGTACTGGGGCGCTTTCCTGCACAGCGAATACGGCTTGTTCAACGCCCATTCCGCCGTGGCCCGCGAAGCGCTGTCCGACACCATCCGCGTCAGTGCAACCTTCTGGGGCTTCGACAAGGTCGATCTGGCCCAGATGATCCAGTTGGAGCGCGGTTTCTTGGCCAAGATCGTACCCGGTTTCGACGAGTCGACCGCAGTGCCTAAAGCCGAATGGACCGGCGGCAGCGTCTACAAGGGGGCCCGCTTGGCGGTTGAGGGGTTGTGGCAGGATGTGTTCGACTGGAACGAAAGCCTGTTCTCCGTCCACGCCGTCTACGATGCGCTGTTCGGCCAGTTCGTCCGCCGCGAGTTCTTCCAGCGGCTGGCGCCGAAGTTCGGCGACAACCTGACGCCGTTCTTCATCAACCAAAGCCAGACCTACTACCAGATCACCAAGCAGGGCGTGCAGGATCTGTACTACACCACCCTGGCCAATGATCCGCAGTTCGGCGATTACAACGAGATCGTGCTGCGCAACTGGACCAACAAGTGGCTGGAGCCGACTGTTGCCGCCTTGCGCGACTTCATGGGCTTGTTCGCCAAACTGCCGGCCGGCGTCACTAACAAGGATGAAATCACCGCCTCGCTCTACCGCGTCGTCGATGACTGGATCGAAGATTATGCCAGCAAGATCGACTTCAAGGTGGATCGCGATCAGATCGTCAACGCCGTACTGGCAGGTTTGAAATAGGACATAAACGATGAGTACAAACGCCAACGCATATGATGCCGGCATCATGGGACTGACCGGCAAAGATTTTGCCGATCAATTCTTCGCCGAAGAAAACCAGGTCGTACACGAGAGCGACACCGTCGTGCTGGTTCTCAAGAAATCCGACGAGATCAACACTTTCATCGACGAAATTCTTCTGACCGACTACAAGAAGAACGTCAATCCGACGGTGAACGTGGAAGACCGCGCCGGATACTGGTGGATCAAGGCCAACGGCAAGATCGAAGTCGATTGCGACGAGATCTCCGAGCTGCTGGGCCGTAGCTTCAACGTCTACGATTTTCTCGTTGATGTCTCGTCCACCATCGGTCGCGCTTACACCCTGGGCAACAAGTTCACCATCACCAGCGAACTGATGGGTCTGGACAAGAAGCTCGAAGACTACCACGCATAAGGAGATCATCATGGCCAAACTCGGCATACACAGCAATGACACCCGCGATGCGTGGGTAAGCAAAATTGCGCAGCTCAACAGCCTCGACAAAGCGGCGGAGATGCTGAAGCAGTTCCGTATGGACCACACCACGCCGTTCCGCGCCAGCTACGAGCTGGACAACGACTACCTGTGGATCGAAGCCAAGCTGGAAGAGAAGGTCGCGGTACTCAAGGCCCGTGCCTTCAGCGAAGCGGATTTCCGCAACAAGACCGCTTTCGGCGAGGATGCCAAAGCCGTTCTGGACGGTGTGGTTGCCAAGATGAACGCGGCCAAGGATAAGTGGGAAGCGGAAAAGATCCATATCGGATTCCGCCAAGCCTACAAGCCGCCCATTCTGCCGGTGAACTACTTCCTCGACGCCGAGCGCCTGTTGGGCACTCGCTTGATGGAACTGCGCAACCTCAACTACTACGACACTCCGCTGGAAGAGCTGCGCAAGCAGCGCGGGGTGCGGGTGATTCATCTGCAGGCCGCGCACTGACAGGGAGTCTTCAAGGTGAGGTCTGGGGCAGCGCCCCGGATCTTACGAGTAGGGATGCTGCCTCAAGGGGACGCGGCGAGTGCCGCGTCCCTCTACATTCTTAGGTAAGGAATCAATCATGGTCGAATCGGCATTTCCGTCATTTCCGGGCGAAGACGATGAGTTTCCCGAGGAGTCGACACAGCACGCCGGTTTTTTTCCGTCTACAGACTGGCACTTGCTCAAGCGTGACGAGGTGTATGCGGCTTATGCCAAGGATCTCGATTTCATGTGGCGCTGGGTCATCGTGAGAGAGGATCGGATCGTTCAGGAAGGCTGTTCGATCAGCCTGGAATCGTCCATTCGGGCTGTGACCCATGTCTTGAACTATTTCGGCATGACGGAAAAACGCGCTCCGGAGACGGGCAGGACAACAGCAGTTCAACATTGAACAGGTTAGGTTTATGCAGAGTGTTCACACGATTAAAGCGTTAACGGGGGACGGCGAAACGCTACAGTTCGAATGCCGTTCGGACGAGGATGTCATCACCGCCGCCTTGCGCCAGGACATTTTCCTGATGTCGTCCTGCCGCGAGGGCGGCTGTGCCACATGCAAAGCCATGTGTGCCGAAGGGGATTACGACCTTCGAGGCTGTAGCGTACAGGCTTTGCCTCCAGAGGAAGAGGAAGACGGCTTGGTGCTGCTGTGCCGGACTTATCCCAAGACCGACCTCGAGGTCGAGCTGCCGTATACCCATTGCCGAATCAGCTTCGGCGAGGTAGGCGCGTTCGAAGCTGAGGTCGTCGGAATCAACTGGGTGTCGTCAAACACCGTACAGTTCCTGCTGCAGAAACGTCCCGACGAGTGCGGCAACCGAGGAGTGAAATTCGAACCCGGCCAGTTCATGGATCTGACGATCCCTGGCAGCGAGGTATCGCGCTCCTATTCCCCAGCCAACATCCCCAATCCGGAAGGCCGCTTAGAGTTTCTGATCCGTGTACTGCCCGAGGGGCGGTTCTCGGATTATCTGCGCAACGATGCCCGTGTCGGCCAGGTATTGGCAGTCAAGGGGCCGCTGGGCGTTTTCGGCCTCAAGGAAAGGGGCATGACGCCGCGCTATTTCGTCGCTGGCGGAACCGGTTTGGCGCCGGTCGTTTCGATGGTGCGGCAGATGCGAGAGTGGACCGCGCCGAACGAGACGCGCATTTATTTCGGCGTCAACACCGAGCCGGAACTGTTCTATCTCGACGAGCTGAAGTCTTTGGAGCAATCCATGCGCAACCTCAAGGTCAAGGCGTGCATATGGAAACCGGGTACGGACTGGGACGGCCCGCAGGGCTCTCCCATCGATGCGCTGCGGCAGGATCTAGAGTCAGACGGAACCCGGCCTGACATCTATCTGTGCGGTCCGCCGGGCATGATCGACGCGGCCTGCGAGGTTGCGCGCAGCCATGGTATTCCGGGCGATCAGGTCTTTTTCGAGAAATTTTTGCCGTCCGGCGCGGCGTGAACCGGTAATCATCCATGAACGCGGAGCAATTCCCGGCTCACTTTCTGCGCGAAATGATCGATCAGCTGGATACCAGCATCGAGGAGCTGGCTCGCAAGGAAAAGGGGCTGGCGGCGTCTCTAGGCGTGTATCGCGTGGCCGAGCTCAAAGAATACTGGGATCACGTACTGACCCCGGAAGAAGAGTGGGAGCTCAAGCAAACCATGGATTTCCGGGACCGCGAACTGGTCTGGATCTGGTCCCGGCTCAAGCGCGCGCGCACCAGCCGCGCCAATGCCGGACAGGCCTATATGCGGCATCTTTCTCCCGCAGCGCGGGAAAACAATAACTAATTTTAGAACTTGGAGTCGACTCAATGGCAACGGAAGTGATTTACAAAGGACATGCCCGGCAGCGCATGATGCAGGGCGTAGAAATCCTTGCGCGTGCAGCAATGCCGACGCTGGGCGCGGCCGGCCCCAGCGTCATGATCCAGCATCGGGCCGACGGTCTGGCGCCCATATCGACTCGGGACGGCGTCACGGTAGCGAATTCTATTGTGCTCAAGGACCGTATCGCCAATCTCGGCGCCAGGTTGCTGCGGGACGTAGCCAGCACCATGTCGCGCGAGGCCGGCGACGGCACAACCACCGCCATCGTATTGGCACGGCACATCGCCAGGGAAATGTTCAAGAGTCTCTCCGCCGGTGCCGACCCCATAGCGCTCAAACGCGGTATAGATCGGGCGGTGACGTGCGTGGCGGAGGACATTCGGGAACGCGCTTGGCGCGGAGAGCAGGAGTCGTTGATTCTGGGCGTGGCCGCGGTGGCGACCAAGAATGAGCCCGGCGTCGGGCGTTTGCTGCTCAAGGCGCTGGGGGAGGTCGGCATCCGCGGCGCAGTAGCTATCGAGCTGGGCCAGCGGCGGGAGGATGAGCTGGAAGTCGTAGACGGCTACCGCTGGGAGAAAGGCTATCTCTCGCCTTATTTCGTGACCGACCGGACTCGTGAGTTAGCCGAGCTGGAAGATGTCTACGTGCTCATGACGGACTTGGAAGTCACCGATTTCCTCGATTTAGTCCCTATCTTGGAAGAGGTTAACGAAGCTCGCGGCAGCCTGCTGATCGCCGCCGACCGGGTTCACGAGAAGGCTTTGGCGGGCATTCTGCTTAACCACGTCCGCGGTGTGTTCAAGGCGGTTGCCGTGACCGCGCCGGGATTCGGCGACAAGCGGCCGAACCGGTTGCTCGATTTGGCCGCTCTGACCGGTGGGAGGGCCATCTTGGAGGCGAAGGGAGACCGCTTGGACCGGGTCAGCCTAGCCGACCTGGGACGCGTGCGGCGCGCCGTTGTCAGTGCCGATGAAACCGCTCTGCTCGGCACGCCGGGTACCGAGGCTTCGCGCGCTCGGCTGGAAGGCCTGCGCCTGGAGGCTGAGCAATACCGTGCACTCAAGCCGGGACAGGGTTCCGCGACCGGGCGTCTGCACGAACTCGAAGAAGTTGAGTCCCGGATTATCGGCTTGAGCGGAAAATCCGCGGTATACCGGGTAGGTGGTGTCACTGACGTAGAGATTAAGGAGCGTATGGTGCGCATCGAGAACGCCTATCGCTCGGTAGTTTCCGCCTTGGAAGAAGGCGTTCTCGCCGGAGGCGGCGTCGGCTTTCTGGGTAGCATTCCTGCGCTGGCGGAACTCGAGGCGCGCAACGGCGATGAAGCGCGCGGTATCGATATCGTCCGTTCGGCGTTGTCGGAGCCGTTGCGCGTCATTGGTGAAAATTCCGGGCTGGCGGGAGATGCCGTCGTCGCCAAGGTCGCGGATCATGCCAACCCTAGTTGGGGATACGACCAAGAAAGCGGGAGTTTCTGCGATCTCCATACCAAGGGCGTATGGGATGCCGCCAAGGTTCTCAGGCTAGCCCTGGAAAAAGCCGCTTCCGTGGCGGGTACATTCCTCACCACCGAAGCCGTGGTCTTCGAAGTGCCCGATCTCGACGCTTTCGCCGGGTTCAGCCCGGAGTGGGCGGCGGCGACTAGGGAAGATCCGCGCGCCTGAGCCCGTTGTTGTTGAAGCCGCCGACGAATCGAGCCGGCGGCTTTGAGTCGATGGGATTCGGCGCGGCGGATTCCGTCAGCGCCGATAATGCTAGCGCTTCAGGCGCGCTGTACGCCGTTGCGCCCGTCTTGCTTGACGCGGTATAGCGCCCGGTCGGCTTTCAGTATCAGTTCTTTCGGCCCTGAGGGGGCTTGAAGCGTGTCGGCGATTCCGATGCTGGCGGTCAATGGGCGGGACAGCTCGAGTTCTTTGGGCTGCTGCTGTTCGATCGCGGCGCGTATGCGCTCGGCGGTCTGGAGCGCTGCCGCGCCGTCGGTGTTGGGTGTGATGATCAGGAATTCTTCACCGCCCATGCGGCAGACGATGTCGCTGGTGCGCACGGCATCGCGCATGGTCTGGGCAGTGTGGATGAGGGCCTGATCGCCGGCGTCGTGGCCCAGCGTGTCATTGATGGTTTTAAACCAATCCAGGTCGAGCACCATAATGCTCAGCGGCCGCCCTAAAATACGCGCATCCCTCCACTCCTGCTCCAGCTTATCCATCGCATACCGGCGATTGGGCAGGCCTGTCAGTTGGTCGGTGTGGGCCATGAGCTTGAGGCGCCGGTTGGCGGCGGCCAGTTCCGAAGAATACCGCTCGATTTCCTTGCGTTCGCAAGCGAGTTTTTTATGCAAGGTGATGATGCGCTGGCCGGCGCGGATGCGCGCCTTGAGCACCCTGACGCTGGGCGGTTTGGTAACGTAATCGTCGATACCGGCGCTGAAGGCTTCCACCAGGGCGTCCTCGTTTTCGGTAGAGGTAAGCATGACGATATAGAGTTCGCTGCCCAAGGCCGAAGCTCTGAGTTCTTTGCAGAGCTCTAGGCCATTCATCGGCTTCATGTGCCAATCGGTAATCACCATATCGGGCTGATGTTCCAGCACGTAACTGAGTCCCGCTTTCCCGTTGCGGCACGAGGCGACATGGTGGCCTTCGGCTTCGAGCTGTTTGGACAGCCGCGCAAGCATGATGGGATCGTCGTCTACCAGCAGCACATCCAGTCTCAGGTCTACCTGTTCTGCTGAAGCGGGAGGCTGGGCTTCGGGGGAGGCGTCTGATGGGACGCCGAGCAGTTTGCTCCATTCGAGCCAATCGGCCTCTTTCCGGTTGATCAGGCCGGTCAATCCGGCGTCGTCCAGGCCGCATTTTCTCGCGTCGGACTGCAGTGCGGGCAACTGGGCGATTCGCTGAGCTTCGTCGCTCTTACAGTAATGAGCGATTTTCTGCGCTAGAGCTAGCTGCCGGGCGAAGCGCTCGGTGCGGCTGTCGCCGGGGAGGTTGGTTTGACGGCTGAAGCGCAGTGCATCGAGGAAAATAGGGGGGAATCCCCAGTCTGCGAGCAGGATCGCGGTCAGCTCGTCGTGGTCGGTGGAAAAACGTTCCCGCTCCGCTGCAATGAGTACATTGCCGTTTGCCTGCCGCAGGCATTCGCTGTATTCCGCCGGACGTGCCGTGGCCAGGGCGAGGCGGCCGACGTCGGCGAGCAAACCCAGGGTGAACGCTTCTTTCGGCGCTACGATAGGGTTTTGCGTCGCAATGACTTGTAGCGCCACGGCGCGGCTCAGAGCGTTCGACCAGTAAGCGGCATAGCCGAACGCATCGCAGAGATTCTCCCGTTGACAGTCGGCTGCGGAAACGCTCAACGCGAACTGGCGGATGACGCGAGAGCCCAGGAGATTCATGGCGTCGATTATGCTGGCTACGGGGCGGTGCGCACCCTGGGCGGGTGCGTTGGCGAAGTGTAGTATGCGTCCGGTCAGAGCCGGGTCCGTCTGAATCAGCTGGACCAAGGCTTCCCCTTCGACATTTTCGCGTTGGGCTAGGCTTTGGATCGCGGCCGCAGTCTGAGGCGCCGTAGGCAGCGAGTCGCACAGTGTTAGGTTATGCATAGTCTGCATGTCGAAGTCGATATACATCGTACTTTCAAATCCCCTTAGGTAGGGCTGCCGAAGGTCTTAGGCCTACTCGCTAGTCTGTTTAGGAGTCTGATGGCCGCGCCAAACCGGCGCCCAACTCCTCCGACAATTTTTCGACGGCGGTTTCCAGCGTCCGGATCAGCCAGGGGTCTGCAATCGGCTCCGCTGTCCGCGCCTGATCTTCCAGCCGCGACGCCAGGTCCCGGACGCCATCGGCACAAAAATGCCCTGCCACCCCTTTAATCGCGTGCGCCGCGTCTGCCAGCGCGGCCATATCGCGGCTTGCTTCGGCTTTGCGCAACGAGGCAATGTAATTTGGGGTTTCTTCTATACATAGACTCATCATATCGCGCAAGAGTTCCTGGTCGTTGTCCAGGCGAGCCAACGCTTCCCGTCTATTCCATGACGGGGCGGCGGCAGGGGGAGGGGCATTATCCTCAGGCTCCCCTGCTACGGGAAGGACGCCGCCGGGTGTTTGCGGTGTCGCCAGCCAGTGAGCGAGTGTCTCGCCGAGCCGTTCCTTGGAGATCGGTTTGCTGAGGTAATCGTCCATGCCTGCGGCCAAGCACTTGTCCCGTTCTCCGCTGATGGCATGAGCGGTCAGCGCGACTACCGGCGTGCGTTTCGCCCTAGCCAATGACTCCCGCTGGCGCAGAGCCTGGGTGGCCTCGTATCCGCCCAGCACCGGCATTTGGCAATCCATCAGGACGATGTCGTAATCGGAGCGGTCCAAGCGTTCCAAAGCGATCTGCCCGTTGTCGGCGACATCCGGCACGATTTGGAATTTGGCGAGCATGGCGATGATGACCTTTTGATTGACCCGATTGTCTTCCACGACCAGGACTTTCCTGCCGCTGTAATCCGGCAGGGAAAAATCGGATTTGTCGGAAATTCGAGGCATCTCGGTAGCTTTGGCGGCGAAAACTTCGGCTATGGCGTTGAATAGCAGAGACTGCCTGACGGGCTTCAGCAGGCTGCGCGTGATTCCGAGCGCACGCAAGTCGGCTTCGCTGGTCAGGCCTCCCGACGAAAGCAGCAGGCGTGGAATGTCCTTGAATTCGGGGTGGCCGCTCATTGCCCGCGCCAAGCCATAACCGTCCATTTCCGGCATGTGCAGATCGAGAAGCACCAAGTCGAAAGGTAGGCCGGCGTTCTGGGCCGCGTCCAGTTCGACCAGCGCCGTGCCGCCTTGGTCTGCTTCCCGGACCGACAGCCCCCAGTGCGTGAGATAGTGGGTGAGTATGATGCGGTTGGTGGCGTTGTCGTCCACGACCAATACCCGGCGCTGGGAAAAATCCACCGACGCTGGGACAGGGTAGTTTTCTGCCGCCTCCAAGGGCAGCGTAAACCAGAAGCAGCTGCCTTGTCCGGGAGTGCTTTCCAGACCGATGTGGCCCCCCATGAGTTCTACTAGATTCCGGCAGATGGACAATCCGAGTCCGGT
>JAQTYA010000005.1 GCA_028688525.1 Methylococcus sp.
CGTTTTTAACGCAGGATTTAGTAGCCTCTTTCCAATGGTAATCGGCGGCGCACGCCGGGCGGCTTACGCAATTGCCGGACGAGTCGCGGTAGGTGTCCGCCGGACAGACGGCAGAACACGATTGCCCAACCCGTTCGGTCCCCGAAGGACAGGCGTCGGCGTTTCGGCACATATTGGACGAGGCGTCATAACTGCCGCCGGAAGGGCAAGGACTCGTGGAAATACAGGAGGGGTGCCCGTTGGGGAGCGTAGTGGTGCCAGGGGTGTAACCGGCAGGACAAGAGGGCGACGAAGGAGGACTATCGGAATAACAAAGAATTTGTTGGCCAGTCGGATTAACAGTGACATAAGGCGGCGGACAGGAGCCATAAGTAGAGCAGGCCGTTCCGCTGCCATTGTTGCACATACCCCACGAATTACCCGGACCGCCTGGACCTTTATAACCGCCGCGAGTAGAACAATAAGCCGCCGCGGCCTCAGCAAGGGAAGAGTATTCCCCAGAACCGCAAGACCAATAAATCGTAGCGGGAAAGTTGTTCTGAGCGACGTTAGTGCCTTCAATCGCCGGAACGGCGGGGTAATCGTCGGCGAAGGCGGACAGGGCGAAAACTAGAAGAAAACCGGCAAGTGCGGTTTTTATGAATTCAACTAAATGGACGGAACGCATAAAACGCAATCCCCATACCGGCAACGAAGAAGGCGAACATATAAAGATCGATCACAATTCCACCCCCACAGAAGACCAGAAGGTAGGCAAGCTCGGAGTCGCGCGCCAACTGCCCACCACCCCCCTGTTCTTCTCAGAAAAACCCCTGGCGGGTTTCTCCGCCAGGGCGACAGCGGCTTAGCTCCAGCCGAGCTTCTTGGCGATCACGGTACCGCCTTTGATAAGCAGACCGACACCGACCGCCGCCGTGAAATAGGTAGTCAGCGTCGAAGTAACGCCGGAGAAGTCGATAGCGGAGGACAGATCGCCGACACCGGCAGCCGAAGCCGCCCCAGCACCAGTTGCCACAGCCAGAACAAACGCCGCCTTAGCGGCAAGCTTTGCACCACGTTTCATAAAGCACCTCATTTATGGAAGAACGGATAAAGCACCATACGACCGCCCACGATGAGCAGTAGACACGGCGCCACTAGGAGAAACCCCGAACCGATAGCGTTCGCAACCGCGACCGGATCAAGGGATGCGGGATCGAAAATCCCTGCATTCGTAATTGCCGTGTATTCGGCCTGAGTTTGCAGGACATAACCGGGACAGTTCGGAGGCGCCGCCGCCGCATCAAGAAGAAGACGCCCGGTAGAGTCAGCATTCAGACACACGGCCATGATTCAATACCTCAAGTGACCTTTGCCGACGACGCCGTATTAATAGGCAACGCTGAAGCGGCCTTCACTGGCTTGATATCGGTAACGGTATCTCGAAACTCGCCCTTACCGGTTGCCATCTGTTCAATCGTCACGTCACATTCCACGCCTTCAGGTACGAATGGCAAATCCATAACTTGCTGATAAACGTGAGGTAAAGCCCGCAGATCGACGCCGGCATAACCGGCACGGGTGCCGGTCGATGTGTCTTGACGGCATACCGTGTAAACCCGAGTAAAATCGAATTTCACCTTGCTAGTTTCCACTTCACCTTGATGGCGCGAGGCGCCTATAACTTTCATGATTGCCATATGTCACCCATAAGCAGCTAGGGAAGAAACCACGGCCCCATCGGGAAGCCGCATAAAGTTCGGCGTTATCGCATCTAAGCACGTGCGGTAGTCGCCAAAATCGAGAGATTTGGGAAGTTCCGGAATACAGATTTCATCAAGGACAGCATCGCCCTTCAGTTCGCGCAAGGCGTAAAACCAGCGTCCGAACTGACGCCGGACAATGGCAATGCCCGCTTCGACAGTAAGCGATACCGTTTTTTTTAGAGTCTGAATGCGAGCCTGGACGGCGGAAAGGAATCCGAAGCAGGGATAAGCTCCGGCAAGGTATTTTCCGGGCTCAAGCAGGACATCAAGCGGAATTTCACGGGCTTGGTTATGCCATTCGCATTCAATGCGGGTCCAGGCCGCCAATTCCTCGAAGCGATCACCGAGAAACCCGCGTCCAAGCTGTAAGCCTTTCTGATAAACGCGCGAGAGCTTGCCGGATTTGCGAGAGCCAACATAGAAGGTACGGCCACGAGGATCAGTTTCGCCGAGCCAGTCTCCTTTCATCTCACAACGAGGACGGCGAGCCGTAAGGGCGTAGCCGCCATCGAGGTAATCGGCCCGCGCTTGCTCAGGGCTGTAGGAGCCGTCGAACAAATCGGCGGCTAGGTCGACGCGAGTAATTCGGGCGGTCTGGCATTCGGATAGGAAGGCATGTAGCCGAGTTTCCCAACCGGGCTTGGCGCGAAGGCAGCCGGAGCCGGTGACCTGCACGAGTACGGTTTCGTTTTGACCGCCGATGGAGACGAAACCCCAGTCCATACCGAGTACCCAGGTTTCCTGGTAGAAGTTCAGGCCCGCTGAACGTTGAGAGACAACACCGAAACCGAAGATGGAAACCAGATTTTCCGAAAGAACAGAAACGCAATCGGAATCGGAGAGCCACGGCCCACGAACTTCGGATTTTTTGAGGGTGAAAGAAACCTGATCCACAAAACCCGCCCGGCTCGATACGGTGCTATTCGGTTTAGGGATACGCACGAACTGTGCGCGAGAACCTTTAGCACGAACCTCAAGAATTTCGGTTCCATCGTCGAATACCTCACCGGCATCGACGCCTCCCGTTACCCCCATGTTATTAATGGGGGGAAACTCAAGCGCCGGGCGCGCGCACGGCTGCGCCGAAGGCGCGCCCGGCGCTTGGCGCTGGAACCCCCATACCTCGCCCGGCATCAATCCCGGTTCATTACGCGGCATCGTGTATTCCGATTTAATGGCGTCGATTTTGGGGTTGAATTCCTGAACAGTTTTGCTACGCTTTGCCATGTCGGCTTTCTCCTTATCGTCTAAACACTCAACAAGCCGGCAATAAAAGGGCGACTCACCGCCCTTTTTCTTTGCCTATCCAATACAACCCAGATCGCCGGTTATGGCCCGAAGCCATACGACCGTCGAAACTGTCAGCGATAAACCCAACGACGCCCCGCCAATCAGCGCGCACCACTGAAGGCGCTCGATAAAGCGTTCGTAAACCTCTTCAGACTTCACTACGTTCTCCCAGGACTTGCGGTATTGCTCAGGCATGGCGTTCTTCCACGCCGATCAGCGGAAGCAGCAGCCGAGCAGAGACAAAGGGATCACGAGCCACCGGCCCAGGAGCACCAAGGCCGGACTTACGGAACGGACGGGGAAGACCCGACCGAAAGGCAATAAAAAAGGCCCGCCGGTCTGGCATGGGCCAAGTGCTGGACTTACCAGCGTGGGAGATGATCGGGAAATAGGTGCCCCCGCCTAGGTTGACCGACCCACCCGCCAACGACGACAGAACGCCGGAGGCCGGTACGGCAGGGGCATTGAAAAAAACAGATGGACTAAGCTTTAAATGCGAAGAAGCTTTAGAGGAACAACGAATGAAAATTCTAGCCAAAACGCTCTTTGCGGTACTTTGCTTTGGAGCAGAAACACAAGCAGCCGGATATAACTGGGATGCTGAACGCGAGAACCGAAAGAAGCTCATGCCGGGATTCATGAAAGACATGCACGAGACGTACATGAAAGCCTGGAAGCGCCGCATGCCGCAGCACATACGCCCTACGAACAAGGCACTAGACCCAGAATTCGACGACTCAATACCAACGAAAAAGCCCCTAAAGGAGTGCATCAAGCCCGGCAATCTCATTGACGACCAAGTTTTAAGGTGTATGCAGGGGAAGTGAGCTAGGTCGGGCATGGTCAAGGCCTGATGGTTAACTTATGTGAACCAACATTAGTTTACATCAGTAACCCTTGTCAACCCCTGTAAACGTTCATACCCTGAAACCTCACACACCGTGCAAAGAGGCTAGAGCCATGAAAACAACCCGAGACTACATAGAAGCGGCAAAAGCAAGCCTAGGAATACAAAGCGACTACGCCCTAGCGAAATGGCTAGGCGTTAGCAAAGCGACGGCAAGCCACTGGAAAAGCGGACGAAGCACCGTAGACGACTACGCCGCCGTACGAATAGCCGCCGAGCTAAAAATAGACCCCATCGAAGTGATCGCCGTGGCAAATCTGGAACGGGAAAAGGACGAAAAGCGGCGGGATTTCTGGCGAACATTTTGTCCACCCGCCTCCCCCATTGCGGGAACGCTTTTGTTTGCAGTCTCAAGCGCTTACACCGTAAAAGCGCAAGTGCTTGATTTGATTGAATGTATATTATGTTAAATAAGCGAATCTTTCGAGTCTATATCACACAAATTTCAGATGAATAAGCCATCCACCCCTCCTTTGTCTCGCATGCTTGAGTACCTTCTGACGTATCACCGCGGCTTGTTCGCGACCGTGTTTCTGTTACCGCTGTCTGTCATCTACGGCGCGTACATGGATCTTCGAAATCGGCTGGTGTTCCTGTTCAAAAGCGCGCCCGCTGCGCACGATCAGAAAGTTGCTGAGGTGGTTCGCCAAATCCAGCTCTGGCAACAGCAAGGCTGCCTCGAGAAGCTATGCACGGGACGATCCGGCTGGAAAAGCATGAGTGAATTGGTACCCCGGTATAAATATTCGCACAGGAAAATTTATATCGACCTATACGATGTGTTGGAAATCGATGCGTCACGGCGCACAGTCAGAGTCGAACCGCTCGTGACCATGGGGCAACTTTCTTCCAGCTTGATGTCGGCGGGCTGGATGCTGCCCGTCGTGCCGGAATTGAACGATTTAACCGTGGGCGGTTTGATCATGGGCTTCGGAGTAGAAACCAGTAGCCATAAATATGGCCTTTTCCAGCATATATGCGAGTCGTTCGAGATCGTGACAGCCGAAGGTAAGCTAGTCCGCTGCAGCCCCAATGAAAATTCGGAGTTGTTCAGACAGGTTCCATGGAGCCATGGAACCCTTGGGTTTCTGGTTGCAACCGAGGTTAAAATCATACCGGCCAGAAAGTACGTCCGAGTGGATTATCGCCCTGTATTTTCACTGGAGCAGATGGTGACAATTTTCGAAAACGAATCCCGAAACATGGATAACGATTTCATCGAAGGCATCGTCTATAGCAAGGATAGCGCTGTCATCATGTGTGGCCGCTTAACGGATCAGGCACAAGGCGACGGCCCGATCAATTCACTGAATCGCTGGTATAAACCATGGTTTTACAAGCACGTCGAAACCTATCTGAATGCGGGCAAAAACGGCTGCGAGTACATTCCCGTCAAGGATTACTTTCACCGCCATACCCGAGGCTATTTCTGGATGATGGAAGAGATTATTCCATTCGGTAACCATCCCCTATTCCGTGCCGCGCTGGGTTGGGCGCTGCCGCCGCGGATAGAACTGCTAAAATATACTGAAACCGAAACGACGCGCGAATTGCGCGAACGACACCAAATCATTCAAGATATGCTAGTACCGGTGCGGTATTTGAAACGTTCTATCGAATATTTCGATGAACAGACGGCGCTCTATCCGCTTTGGCTTTCCCCTATGTCCATATGGAGCAGCGATGGAAATAACGGTTTCATCCACACTTTTCGCGACACGCAAGGAGCCGAGGATACATTGTTTGTCGATATAGGAGCTTACGGCACGCTAAAAAGGAATGGGCTTGATGCCAGAAATGTGTTAGGTCTGCTCGAGCAGTTCGTGTTGGAACACAAAGGTTATCAGGCGCTTTATGCAAAAACCGCGCTGAGCCGCACCGATTTCCGGCGCATGTTCGACCACGCAGACTATGATCGCTTACGCGAAAAGTTGCCTATGTGCACGCTTGCATTCGATGAGGTGTATGACAAGGTATCGTCCGCAGGACGGGCGGCTCCCGTTGAAATCAGACAATTGAAAAAGAACAAACACTGAATTGGGCTGGGCCCTAAGGTATCCGGCTTGTAAGCAATGGGTATTTCGGGCAAACTCTATCCCCATAAGGCATGGCACGTTTGTTTTTGCCGGAGTTTGCCCATAAGCTTATGACAAAACGATATACTGCCTCTGCGGCCGCTCTGAATCGACCCAGGGGGCGGCTCTCGCTGCTGCCAAGAGCGACCCGGATCATCGGCATGCTGACCTTTCCTTCCGTGTTAGCTGCTTGCGCCCACTCCCTGCCTCCAGCCGTCCACCATGCGAGTTCGCACCGTAGCGACGAAGCAAAGCCGCCCATAGCGGAGGACCAGGCCTATCTTCGCCTGCCCTCTGATATCGCATTGCTCCAGGATCGGCTCGCTACTCGCCTCTGGGATGGTGTCTCAGCCTTGGAGAACGAGTCGGAAGCGGCGCGGGCGCAACGCCTCAAAGCGCGGCGAGTGCGGACGATAGGGAGTTTGCATGCCCCGCAGGCGGGGCTGGTAAAGGCCGGCAAGGATGGCCTCTGGCAGCGTATCCGCCAACGATTGATTCTCCATGCGGTTCAGCATGACGCGGTCGATATGGAAATCGATGCGATTACGCGCCATCCAGGGCTGATCGATGTGCTAGCACGGCGGGGCGAGCCCTTTCTCCATTATTTAGCCGGCGAAATCGAGCGTAAGGGGCTGCCCATGGACGTGGTGATCGTGCCCATGGTCGAAAGTGCATTCGACACCCAGGCGCTGTCATCCCGCGACGCCGCGGGGCTTTGGCAGATCGTCCGCAGCACGGGCGAGGAGCATGGGCTCACCGTAGGCAAAGCTTACGACGGCCGCTACGACATTCATGCCTCCACGACCGCTGCCTTGTCGTACCTGAAACACTTGAACGCCGTCTTCAAAGGCGACTGGCTGCTTGCCCTGGCTGCCTATAACGCCGGCGAAGGTGCTGTGCAGCGGGCGGTCGAGGCCAACCGCAAGGCGGGCCGAGACTGCAGCTTCTGGGCACTGAATCTGCCGGCGGAAACCCGGACCTACGTGCCCCGGATTCTCGCGCTCTCCCGCATCATAGCCAGTCCCAGCGACCACGGCGTGAAGTTGCGTAAAATCGACGATGCCCCCATCCTCGCCCGAGTCGAAATCGATGCCGGCGTCAGGGTAGCAGACGCCGTAGCGGCATCGGGGCTCCCTGAAACCGAATTTTTCAAGACCAACCCTGCGCTCAAGACCGGGATGCAACCCCCAAAACGCAGCTATGACGTATTGCTGCCAATCAGCAGCGCGGCCGCTCTGGCTTCGAATCTGGAAGGCACCAAGCTGACGGCTCCGCAGAAAGGCACCGGCAAACGGGGAGTGACCCTGTCGGCGCTCAGCAAAAAATCGCGGCAAGGTTAGGTGCCGATCAGCGCGGTTTTAGTGCATCTCCTACGAAGCTGATGCCATTCCAGCCCTGCTGCATGAAATTGCGGATGTTCAAGTGGTCGGCAGCCCCTGGATGCTCCAGAACGTCCTTCCAATAATAATCCCCGAATAGCGCCAAGGTTTCGGAGGCGCTGAGCCGGTGTATCCGGCCGAAGCTGAAAATCTTGCAGGAGCCAGAGTTGGTGCCCGCCGGATTCAGTACTGCCGTTTCGCCCTCCCCGTTCCGGAACTCGGTCGGGATAAATTCATAGGCTGCGTCGATGGCCTGGATCGTGTCCTGAAAGGCGACGCGTTCGCCCTGCCGGATGCGGGCGATCAATTCTTCTGTAGTCATGGCTTATCGGGTAGACGTCAATATTGGATCGAGTTTCTCGAGTACGTTATTCATCAATATCGGCTGAGCGTCCGCATTCGGATGCAGGCCATCGGATTGCAGCAAATGGTCCTTGCCCCCTACCCCGTCCAGGAAAAACGGCAGCGCCTCGGCGTGCTTCTCCTTCGCGAGATCGCGGTAGACCTGTTCGAAGCCGTCCGCGTAGCGGCCACCGTAGTTCGGCGGAAGTTTCATGCCGAGCAGCAGCACCTGCGCTCCTGCAGAGCGCGCCTGATCGATCATGGCGCCAAGGTTGGACTTTAGGCTGGAAAGCGGCAATCCGCGCAATCCGTCGTTAGCACCCAGTTCCAGGATCACGATTTGGGGGTGCTGCGCGGCCAGCGCAGACGCAAGACGCGCTAGCCCGCCGGCACTGGTGTCGCCCGGGATGCTGGCGTTGACGATGACAACCTTCCGTGATTGCAGTTTTTCCTGCAACAATGCTACCCAACCCTTGGCGCTGTCCGGCAAGCCGTAGGCGGCACTGAGACTATCGCCCAGCACCAATACCTGCACAGGCTCGTCAGCCGGTACGGCAGGGGCATTCCAGAACATGAAACCTGACACGATGGATACGAACAGCAACGAGGATGAGCGCGCTTTGATCATAGTGAAGCGGGTGGGCAAATGGGTCGACAATGCCGGCGAGCGGCTGGATATCTTGACAGGAGTAGACCTCGCGATCAAACCGGGCGAGAGCGTCGGCATCGTCGGTACTTCCGGTTCCGGCAAGTCCACTTTGCTCGGCCTGCTTGCGGGTCTAGATCGGCCCTCGGAAGGCGATATCGAATTGGACGGCCATAGCCTCTCGTCCCTGGACGAAGACGCGCTGGCGCGGCTGCGGGCGCACCGGGTCGGTTTCGTCTTCCAATCGTTCCAGTTGCTGCCGAGCTTCACCGCCTTGGAAAACGTCATGCTGCCGCTGGAACTCTCGGGTAGGCTGGACGATGCCGCTGCACGGGCGGAGGTGCTCCTGAATAGGGTCGGGTTGCAGCACCGGCTCGGCCACTATCCCCGGCAACTGTCCGGCGGCGAACAACAGCGGGTGGCGCTGGCCCGCGCCTTCGTCACCGTGCCGGCGATCCTGTTCGCCGACGAGCCGACCGGCAATCTCGACAGCCATACCGGCCAGACCGTCATCGATATGCTGTTCGGCCTCAACCGCGAGCACCGCACGACCCTGGTCCTGGTGACCCACGACAGCCGGCTCGCCGAACGCTGCGACCGCCTGATCCGGCTGGAAGCCGGCCGGATCGCGGCATCATGAACCTAGCGCAAAATTTCCGCCTCGCCTTGCGCCTAGCTAAACGGGATTGGCGTGGGGGCGAACTCAGCATCCTGCTAACGGCGCTGGCGATCGCCGTGGCTGCGACGGCTGCGATCCATCTGTTCGGCGACCGTCTAGCCCGGACCATGGTCGAACACGCCGCAGAATTCATCGCCGGCGACCTCACCGTGACTAGCCACCGGCAGCTTCCGGATGAATGGCGGACGGAAGCGCGAGCTCTGGGACTGAGGGATACCGCGAGTGTTGAATTTCCCAGCGTACTCATGGAGAACCACCAAATCCTGCTGGGCGGGATCAAAGCCGTGAGCGCTGGCTATCCCTTGCGGGGAGAAGTTCGGACCCGCGCCGCAGACACTGCCGCCGAGCAGACCGCGCAGACCGTTCCGGTTGCCGGGACGGTCTGGGTGGAACAGCGCGTGCTCGGCACGCTTGGCCTCGGCGTCGGATCGCCGCTCACGGTCGGCAGTGCCCAGTTACGGATCGCACGGATACTCTCCCATGAACCCGACCGCCGCGGCGACCTCTACAGCCTGTCGCCCCGTGTGCTGATGAATCTCGACGACCTGCCGGCGACGCGGGTCATCCAACCCGGCAGCCGGGTCCATCGCTACGCCATGTTCGCCGGCGACGAAACCACCGTACGCCGGTTCAAAACCTGGCTCAAACCTCGACTGGAACGCGGCGACCGCCTGCTCGACGTGCACGAGGACCGGCCCGAGGTCGGCGGTGCGCTAGACCGCGCCGAGCGGTATCTGGGCATGGCGAGTGTGATGGTCGTGTTGATTGCGGGTGTGGCTATAGGAATGAGCGCCCGGCGCTATACCGAGCGCCACTACGATACGACCGCCCTGCTGAAATGCCTGGGTGCCGGGAAGCGCGACATCTTCGTGATCTATGTCCTGATTCTGTCGGTCCTAGGCCTGCCCGTCGCCATGCTAGGCAGCGCCTTAGGGTATCTCGCCCAGGCGGCACTGGCTCAAGCCATTGCCGGCCTGCTGCCGCACAGTCTCGCTCAACCGGGCTGGGAAGGGGTGTTGCTGGCTCCGCTCACCGGGTTGGTCATACTGGCCGGCTTCGCGCTTCCTCCGCTGCTGGGGTTGACGCATATGGCGCCGCTGCGGGTATTGAGGAGGGATCTGGCGCCGAACCCGCCCGGAGCCTGGCTGAGCCAGGGTTTCGCTCTAGCCGCGCTGGGCGCCCTCCTGCTTCGGCCTGCGCGCGATCCGGTGCTGGTGCTGCTAATCCTCGGCGGTGGCGTGCTGATACTCTTTGGCTTTCGTCTCTGGATCGGGGGCATGCTGAAACTGGTGCCGCGGCTGATGCGAAATCGGAACCTGACGTGGCGCCTAGGTTTTCATAATCTGCTGCGGCGGCCTCAGCTGGTCTCGTTCCAGGTCATCGGTTTCGGGCTCGCTCTGGCCGCCATGCTGATCGCCTACATCGTTCAGAGCGAGCTGGTGATGGAGTGGAAGCATCAGCTACCGGACGATGCGCCGAACTTTTTCGCCCTCAACTTGCAGGAGGACGAAATCGAGCGGTTCCGGCAGTTTCTCGATACCGAAAAGCTCGTAGGCAGCCGGCTCTATCCTATCGTCCGCGGCCGGCTGGTCCGTGTGGACGGCGTCGACGTGCGGCGTTTGGCCGCCAAGGATTCGCAGGCCGAAGCGGCGATCGAGCGCGATCTCAGCCTAACCTGGAGCGATAGTTTGCCGCCGGACAACCATGTCGTCGAAGGCCGCTGGGGCGCGAGCGGACTCGGCCGCGTGTCGGTCGAACAAAAGCTTGCCGGGGAGCTGGGCATTCGCCCCGGTGCGCGGTTGGCCTTCGACGTGGCCGGAAAACCGGTCGAAGCGGTAGTCGACAGCTTGCGCAACGTCCGCTGGGATTCGATGACGCCCAACTTCTACGTCATATTTTCGCCGGGCAGCCTGCAAGACCAGCCCCGCACTTACCTGACCAGTTTCTATGTCCCGCCACAGCGGACCGAAGCGCTCAATGCGCTGGTCAAAGCGTTTCCCGCCATGACTCTGCTAGACGTCGACGCCTTGCTCAAACAATTCCAGTCGATTCTGCAGCAGGTCACGCTGGCGGTCGAGGCTGTGCTCGGTTTCGCGGTGTTCGCCGGCTTCACAGTGCTGTTCGGAGCAGTTCATGCCACTGCAAACGAGCGGATGAAAGAAGATACCCTGCTGCGGGCCATAGGGGCGGAAGCCGCACTGTTGCGGCGCAGCCAGTGGATTGAATTCGCGGTCTTGGGCGCGCTGGCGGGTCTAATGGCAGTCGTCGCCGCCGAAGTCATCGCCGCCGTCGTATTTTCGCAGGTCATGCATATGGCGCCGCACTTCCACGGCTGGCTGTGGATTGCCGCCCCCCTTACGGGAGCATTGAGCATAGGATGGGCGGGAACTTGGAGCGTACGGCGGGCGGTGAATGCGAGACCGGCCGACGTATTACGCGAGCTGGCTTAGCAGAAGGCGGGACCGGCTCGCTTGGCCGGGAGTGGCGATGGGCCGTCCGGTCCCATCGCCGAGCAGCTCAATTCGCGGACACGTTGATCTTGGAGGTCCAGCCGCTCTTGCCTTCGCAGGAGCCGTCCAGGATCTTGAGCTTGACGAAAGGCAAAGCGCCTACGATGGACTCTTCCTCCAATGTGGCATGAGTCCCTGCAGGCACGACGCAGACCCGCTGCTCGTCGGTCTGCTCCTCGCCCGAAGCCACGTTGATCAAACCCGGAGCGACGGTCAACTGGGAATCGCCCACATTGGGGTTGGAGACAACCACCGTCTGGCCGACCTGCACCGTGCTCTTGATCTGGACTTCGCCGCTGCCGCCGCCGCCGAAAGCCAAGGCAAGCAGGACTAGGATCACTGCGCCGCCGAGCGCATAGATCACTTTCGGGTTGGTCTTGAGGGTGTTCAGAAGGTTTTGAGTAGCGTTCCCTTCGCCCTTGTTTTCGTTCGACATTCGTTCTTACCTCCTCTTTGGGATTATGTCTCCCCTTCCCCGGGGTACGCGCACGTTACCATGTTGCCCCGTTCGCGAACAAGAATTGCCTCCACGCCGTCCAATCGTCTCCGGTACACTGTGCATCATGACGATAAAAGCGTTTGACGTAACCGGCAGGACGGGAGGCTTGGCATGAGCGTGAAACGTCCGCCGGCACGGAGCGGCTCGGCGGAGATCGACGCTTTCCTGTCGGCCGTGGCATCGGTGCCGCAGCTCAAGCCTGCGCCCCGTCGCGGACGCTTGGTGTTTGCGCTGGATGCCACGGCCAGCCGCGAACCCACTTGGCTGCAAGCCAGCCGGCTGCAGGCCCAGATGTTCGAAGCCGCGGCGGAGCTCGGCGGGCTGGCCGTGCAGGTCTGCTACTACCAGGGCTTCGACCGCTTCGAGGCTCTGCCCTGGCAGAGCGGAGCGCCGGCGCTACGACGGGAAATGGAGCGTATCGGCTGCCTCAGCGGCTACACTCAACTGGAACGCGTGCTGCGCCACACCCTGGAAGAGCACCGCCGAGAAAAGGTAAACGCCTTGGTATTCGTCGGCGATGCCCTGGAGGAAGCCGATGAGCCGCTGTATGCCTTAGCCGGCGAATTGGGCTTGAGGGGTGTCCGGGCCTTCATGTTTCAGGAGGGCGACCACCCGGCCGTGGCGGCGGCTTTCCAGAAAATCGCCCATTTGAGCGGCGGTGCCTACGCCCGCTTCGATCAGGGCAGCGCCGAACGCCTCGCCCGCCTGCTGCGCGCGGTGGCCACGTATGCTGCCGGCGGTCTCCAAGCCATGCTGGCGCGGGACGACGGTGCGGCGATTCCCGAACTGACCCGGCAACTGCGATAGCCTTGATCCAAATTGTACTGCTGCTACTGATTCTGCTACTGGTCATGCCCGCGTTGGCGGCCTTGCTGCGCTCGCTGCGTTCGAAGCTGGCCGGGCACGGGCGCCGCCTCGCGTTATGGACGGCGGTGCTGGCGTTCGTCGCCCTCGCAGCTACCGGCCGGTTGGGCTATATCGTGCCGCTGGCCGGCGCGCTTTTCGCGATGCTGCTGCGTCTGCTGCCCGCGCTGCTTCCGCTTTTGCCTCACCTGCAACGGCTTTGGCGCCGCAAATCTTTCGAGGAGCCGGAGGAAGCGGTAGTGGAAACCCACTTCCTCCGCATGCGTTTGAACCGAACGACAGGGGAGATCGGCGGCGAGGTACTTGCCGGCACTTTGGCAGGACGCCAACTTTACGATCTGAGTCCCAGCGAGTTGCGTGGGCTCTATGGCGAACTCCTGCAAGCCGATGCCGAATCCGCCCGCCTGCTCGGCGCTTACCTGGAGCGGGTGATGGACGATGGCTGGCACACCGGAAGCGATAAAGGTTCGCAAGGTTCGCGCGGCGCCGGCTCCTCCGCCTCCGGCGGCATGAGCCGGGCCGAGGCCTTGGCTATCCTGGGATTGAAGGACGGCGCTGACCGCACAGCCATCGTCGACGCTCACCGCCGGCTGATGCAGAAAATGCACCCCGACCGCGGCGGTTCGGATTATCTGGCGGCCAAGATCAATCAGGCCAAAGATGTCTTACTGCGCGAAAGTCGGTAAAAGCCTTGTCAAAAGCGTTAAAATCACCGGCGCGGCGTGCCATGTGCACTCCACCTATACTCAGCCCGACGTCCATGCATTCTGTTTCACCGTGTCGAATCCGACCCTCGCGAACACGAGCGCCATTCCTTTGACGTACAAGGAAAAGGCAATCCGTAACGCGTTGCAGACGAGCCCCTTTGGCGCCAATCCGGGTTTGCGGCAGATGCTGGCGCAGCTCGAGCGCTGCTACGTTCGTAACGGCGAACTTCCGGCGCCCAGGCCGGACGATCGCCACCGTAGCCTGTTCTCTATCCAATTGGCGAATCTGCGCTTCCGCTGGTTGGATATCATAGGCTCGGCGGGCGCCATGCCGCCCCAGATCACTGTTGTCGGGCCTACCCAGGCCGGCAAGAGTTCAGTGATCAACTGGCTGTTAGGGCAGGATGCAGCCGTGGCCAGCCCCTTGGCGGGATTCACCAGGCACCCGCAAGGCTTTGCCTATGGCTTGGAGCAAGAACCGCTCGCGGCGCTGCAGCGTTTCTTCGAGCCCTTGCAGGCACGGAGCCTCGCCGATCTGCCGCCCGAGGATTACCGCTACTACGGTTTTCATTCGGCGCTGAGCGAGGCGCCGCGGCTGGGCGCTCCGGTCGTGATCTGGGATACCCCGGATTTCGATTCGATCGACTCGGAGAGGTACAGGGGCGGCCTTTTGCGCGCCATCGCCTTGTCCGACCTCCTGGTCTGCGTGCTCAGCAAGGATAAATATGCCGACCAATCGGTGTGGGAGCTGCTGTCACTGATCGAGCCCTTGGGCATCCGCAGCCTGATCTGCCTGAATAAGACGCCCGCAGCCGCCGCGGAAACCCTGATCCGCTCGTTGACCGAGAAATGGCGCCAAAGTCGCCGCGACACCACTCCGCCCATTCTCACACTGCCTTATCTTTCGCCCCAGGCCAACGAACCGCAGGGCGTGGACGCTTTGTTGGCAGCGACCCGCAGCGCCATTCAGCGGCAGGAGCGGAAAGATGGAACGCCGGGCCTCAAGCAATTCATTGCGACCCACTGGGAGCTCTGGCTGGCTCCGGTACGGGTGGAGCAGCGGGCGCAGCAGGAATGGCGATCCCTGGTCGAAGGCGCGGCGTTGTCTGCGAACCAGATTTACCGGCGCGACTACCTAGACCACCCGCATCATTACGGAACTTTCCAGCGCGCCCTGGCCGAACTGCTGACCCTGCTGGAAGTCCCCGGAGTCGCCCGGCTGCTGTCCCAGGCACGGCGGATCATGACTTGGCCTGTCCGGCAGATCGGCCAGATCGGGCGCCGCTGGCAAGCCGATGCCGGCAAGCTCGGCAGCGAACAATCGGTGCTGTACCAAACCGCATTGCATGCGGTGCTGGCCCTGCGCCAAGGCGTCGCCGAAGCGGCCGAAACGGCGGCAGAAACGCGACCTTGGTGGCTGGCTTTGGCTCGGGAACTGAGTCTGCGGCAGCAGGCCATCATCGATCAGTTCTCGACCGCCGCCTCGGCCTATGCGCGCGAATTCGAGCCTGAAGTAGAAAAAACGGCGCAGGGGCTGTATGAGCGGTTACGGGAACATCCGGCCGTGCTCAACAGTCTGCGAGCCACCCGCGTGACCACTGACGCCGCGGCCTTGGCGGTCGGCCTGCATACCGGCGGCATCGGTCTGCAGGATTTCGTGATCGCTCCCGCCATGCTGTCGCTCACCTCGCTGCTGACTGAAAGCGCCTTGGGCCACTATGTCCAGCGCGCCGCAGAAGACCTGAAAAAACGCCAGGCCGCCGCAGTGGACCGTTTATTCGGCGAGACGCTCATCGCCGCTCTGCTCCGGCTGCCGGAGGGCATGCCCCGTGATACCGGCTTCTTCATCCCCGCCGAAACGATCGAGGCAGCGGAACGGGAATTGGCTGGAAAGCCCCGTAAATCATGAATCAAGAAGACTATTCATCCATCCGGGACGAAGCCGTAGCCTGGGCACAAGCGTTAACGCGCGAAGGCTGGATCCGGCGCGAAGACCTAGAGCGGTTCGGCAACGAGGACGCAGCTTCCCCGGGGGCGCTGTTTGACGGCAGCGTCCACCGTCCGCTGGTGGTCGGCTTTTTCGGAGGCACCGGGGTCGGCAAGAGCTCGCTGCTCAACCGCCTCGCCGGCGCAGCCGTCGCCAAAGTCAGCGTGGAACGTCCCACCTCGCGCGAAGTATCGCTCTATGCCCACGAATCGGTCCGGCTGGACCAGTTCAACGCAGCCCTCCCGGTAGACCCCATCCGGATCGCCCATCATCACAACGACGCGCTGCGCCGGCTGGTCTGGGTCGATATGCCGGACATCGACAGCGCCGAAACTGCTAACCGCGATCTCGCCCTAGCCTGGCTGCCGCACATCGACCTGCTGATCTACGTGGTCAGCCCCGAACGCTACCGCGACGACTGCGGCTGGCGCATGCTGATGCAGGAGCGCGGCACCCATGCCTGGGCGTTCGTCCTGAACCAGTGGGATCACGGGCATCCGGCACAGATCGAGGATTTTCTCGCTCTGCTTAGAGCGGGCGGCTTTGCCGAACCTTATCTTTTCCGTACCCAATGCGCGGCTGATGACGGCCGGCCGGCCGTGCCCGACGATTTCGCAGCACTGGAGCTACTCATTGAGGAACTGGCCGACAAACATCTGATCGAACAGATCGACAGCCAAGCCCTCGCCTATCGCACCAAACAACTGCAGGATCGTCTCGGGGACCTCAAGGCGCGGCTGAACCGCCGCGCCGATTGGGAGGATCTGCGCGGAGAATGGGAGGACCGGCGGCATGAGGCTCACTGCGAAATCCGCGCCGGCCTCTCCTGGGTGACCGAACGGGCAGCCTCGGAATTCCTGTCTGGCCGGCTCAAATCCATGAACCCGCCCGAAAGCTCCGCAAGCCTTGTCAACGCCGTTTGGGATCCTTGGGCCCAGCAGCGCTGGGAGGACGCGCTTGCGGTGCTGGCGGTGGCAGCCGATGAGCGACAACTGCCGCGGCAACCGCTGCAACGAGCGCTAGCGCCTTGGGTGCGCGGCGCCGGCGCTACTGTCGGCAAGCGAGTGGAAGAGCGGCTACGCGGCGCTTTGGCCAAACCGGGCAACCGGTTGCAACGGTTCCTTTACCGGTTTTGCTGGATGCTCGCCTTAGTCCTACCGCTGGCCGCCGGCGGCTGGGTCGCTTTCAACGTGGTGACGTTCTACTACCGCAGCAGCACAGAGCAACTGGGATATCTGGGTGCCGACTTTGCCGTGCACAGCGTACTGCTCATCGGCCTAGCCTGGCTGCTGCCGTTCCTGCTGTACCGCGTGCTCAAGCCCTCCACGGAGCGGGCCGCATTGCGGGGCATACGCAGGGGGCTGGATTTCGCTCTGAACGAGCTCGGCGGCGGAGTCTCGAACGCACTGGAGCAGCTAGGCGAAAGCAGCGGCAAGCTTTCCGCTACAGCCGACCACTGGCTGGATACCTGCAAAAACCCTACGGAATATCTGGCATTTACCGATGCGCGGGTGGCGCGGCTGATGGCGAAACGGCCGGTGTAGCGCCTTGCATCATTGAGCAAGCAAGACAAAAGTGCTTTAATTTTCTAGTTAAATCCTATTGCAGCGGATTGCCGTTGTGCTATAAATCCATACTACTTTAATCAACTATTTCGTTAGGCACTCACGAGACGCACCATGACGCAGACCGAATGGGATCGCGATGCGGTGACGGAAGTCATCGAACAGAAGAAATCCATGCCGGGGGCGCTTTTGCCCATTCTTCACGGAATTCAGGACCGTAACGGGTTCATTCCGGAAGACGCGGTTCCGCAAATCGCCAAGGCACTGAATCTCTCGCGGGCCGAAGTCCATGGCGTCATCAGCTTCTATCACTATTTCCGGACCACGCCGCCGGGCAAGCGCACGATCCACCTTTGCCGCGCCGAATCCTGCCAGGCGATGAACTCCCAGGCCCTGGAGGCTCACATCCAGGCGCGTCTCGGTATCGGTTACCACGAAACCACGGCGGACGGCACCTTCAGCCTGGAGCCGGTGTATTGCCTCGGCAATTGTGCCTGCTCCCCGTCGATGATGATCGACCATGAGGTGCATGGCCGCATCACGCCGCAGAGCTTCGATGCGATCATCAATGAATTGAAGGAGATGGCCGCATGATTACCGTGTACGTTCCCCGCGACTCCAGCGCCCTCGGCCTCGGCGCCGAGCGGGTGGCCAACGCCATCCAGGTTGAGGCCGCCAAACGCGGTGCTGCGATCAATCTCGTTCGCAACGGCTCGCGCGGCCTGTATTGGCTTGAACCCATGGTGGAAGTCGCTACCGCCTCCGGTCGGGTCGCCTATGGTCCGGTGCAACCCGGCGACGTTCCCGGCCTCTTCGATACCGGCCTCCTCGAAGGCAAGGCGCATCCGTTGTGCATGGGCCCCACGGAAGAGATTCCCTACCTCAAGAACCAGGAACGCCTGACCTTCGCCCGCGTAGGCATCACCGACCCGGTCAGCCTCGACGATTACCTAGCTCACGACGGCTACCGCGGATTGCGCAACGCACTGGCGAAGGAACCCGCCGCCATCGTCGAGGAAGTAACCGCTTCCGGCCTGCGAGGCCGCGGCGGCGCCGCTTTCCCCACCGGCATCAAGTGGAAGACGGTACTCAATACCCCTGCCGAGCAGAAATACATCGTCTGCAACGCCGACGAGGGCGATTCCGGCACCTTCTCCGACCGGATGATCATGGAAGGCGACCCGTTCGTGCTGATCGAGGGCATGACCATCGCCGGCCTCGCCGTGGGGGCAGCCCAGGGCTACATCTACCTCCGCGTCGAATACCCGCATGCCGACGTGGCATTGAACCAGGCCATCGAGGCGGCACTCGCGGCGGGCTATCTAGGCGATAACATCCTAGGCAGCGGCAAGCGTTTCCACCTCGAAGTCCGCCTGGGTGCAGGCGCCTATGTCTGCGGTGAGGAAACCGCCCTCATGGAGAGCATCGAGGGCAAGCGCGGCATGGTCCGCTTCAAGCCGCCGCTGCCGGCCATCGAAGGACTGTTCGGCCAGCCCACGGTCGTCAACAACGTGATCTCGCTGGCCTCGGTGCCGATCATTCTGGACAAGGGCGGCAAATACTACGCCGACTACGGTATGGGCCGCTCGCGCGGCACTCTGCCGTTGCAGCTCGCCGGTAACGTCAAGCGCCCGGGCCTGATCGAAAAGGCCTTTGGCATGACCCTGCGCGAACTGCTGTACGACTACGGCGGCGGCTCCGCCAGCGGGCGCCCGATCCGCGCCGTACAAGTCGGCGGTCCGTTGGGCTCCTTCATGCCTGAATCCCAGTTCGACACCCCGCTGGACTATGAAGCGTTCAGCGCCATCTGGGCCGTGCTTGGCCATGGCGGCGTAGTGGTGTTCGACGATACGGTCGACATGGCAAAAATGGCGCGCTACGCCATGGAGTTCTGCGCGGCTGAATCCTGCGGCAAATGCACGCCCTGCCGGATCGGCTCGACCCGCGGCATGGAAGTGATGGACCGGATTATTGAGAACCAGGACCGGACGAAGAATCTGGCATTGTTGCGGGATCTGGGCGACACCATGCTCGCCGGTTCGCTCTGCGCACTGGGCGGCATGACGCCTTACCCCGTGCTCAGCGCCCTCAACCATTTCCCGGAAGATTTCGGCGAGAAGAACGTGGCGCAGGTCGCCTGACGCCGCCCTTCCCTGACGGGTGCCCTGCAAGCACCGACCACGAGAGGAGATAGCCCCATGGCTCTATTACAAGACAAAGATTTCGGCACGCCGCGCAGCGTTTCCGACAAGATGGTGACTCTGGAAATCGACGGCTTCACCGCCACCGTACCGGAAGGCACTTCGGTCATGCGTGCGGCCGCCAGCATCGGCATCGACATTCCCAAACTCTGCGCCACGGATAGCCTGGAGCCTTTCGGTTCCTGCCGCTTGTGCGTAGTCCAGGTCGAAGGCGGGCGCGGGCTTCCGGCGTCCTGCACGACGCCGGTTTTCGAAGGCATGAAGGTCGTGACCCAAAACGATCGGCTGGCCCAGGTCCGCCGCGGCATCATGGAGCTCTACATCTCCGATCATCCGCTCGATTGCCTCACCTGCTCCGCCAACGGCAACTGCGAACTTCAGGACATGGCCGGCGTGGTCGGCCTGCGCGAGGTCCGCTACGGCTACGAAGGCGAGAACCATTTCGGGTCGAAGAAAGATCTCAGCAATCCATATTTCCAGTTCGAGCCGTCCAAGTGCATCGTCTGCTCGCGCTGTGTCCGTGCCTGCGAACAGACCCAGGGCACTTTCGCCCTCACCATCGACGGCCGCGGCTTCGAGTCCAAGATTTCCCCCGGACAGAACCAGGCCTTCATGGATTCCGAGTGTGTTTCCTGCGGTGCCTGTGTCCAGGCCTGCCCGACCGCGACACTGATCGAGAAGGCCGTGGCCGAGAAGGGTCAGGCCGACCATTCGATCATCACCACCTGCGCTTACTGCGGCGTCGGCTGTTCGTTCAGGGCCGAGATGAAGGGCTCCGAAGTCGTGCGCATGGTGCCGGACAAGAACGGACAGGCCAACCATGGCCATTCCTGCGTCAAGGGCCGCTTCGCCTTCGGCTATGCGACCCATCCGGACCGCATCACCTCGCCGATGATCCGCAAGAGCATCCACGATCCCTGGCAGAAGGTGAGCTGGGAAGAGGCTGTCAACTACGCGGCATCCGAGTTCAAGCGCATCCAGGCCAAGTACGGCAAGGATTCCGTCGGAGGGCTCACCTCCAGCCGCTGCACTAATGAGGAAGCTTACTTGGTGCAGAAGCTGGTCCGCGCCGCCTTCGGCAACAACAACGTCGACACCTGCGCCCGCGTCTGCCATTCGCCAACCGGCTACGGCCTCAAGCAGACCCTGGGCGAATCGGCCGGCACCCAGACCTTCGACTCTGTAATGAAATCCGACGTCATCCTGGTCATCGGCGTCAATCCCACCGACGGCCATCCGGTGTTCGGCTCGCTGATGAAAAAGCGGGTGCGGCAAGGGGCCAAGCTGATCGTGGTCGATCCGCGCGACATCGACATGGTCAAGTCGCCGCACATCAAAGCCGACTATCATCTGAAGCTAAAGCCCGGCACCAACGTCGCCGCGGTCACGGCCATCGCCCACGTCATCGTCACCGAAGGGCTGGTCGACGAGGCCTTTGTGAAGGAACGTTGCGATGTGGAATCCTTCAACAAATGGAAGGATTTCGTCGCCGAGCAACGGCATTCCCCTGAAGCCACGGAAGCCGTCACCGGCATCCCGGCTCAAACCGTTCGCGAAGCCGCCCGGCTCTATGCTACCGGAGGCAATGCCGCCATTTACTACGGCCTGGGCGTCACCGAACACAGCCAGGGTTCGACCACCGTCATCGGCATCGCCAACCTGGCTATGGCAACCGCCAACGTCGGCCGGGAGGGGGTGGGTGTTAATCCGCTGCGCGGCCAGAACAATGTCCAGGGTTCCTGCGACATGGGCTCCTTCCCGCATGAGCTTCCCGGTTATCGCCATGTTTCCGATGATACGGTACGGGCCCAGTTCGAAGCGGCCTGGAACGCCAAGCTGAGCCCGGAACCGGGCCTGCGCATCCCGAACATGTTCGTCTCCGCCTTGGACGGCAGTTTCAAAGGCTTGTACTGCGAAGGCGAAGACATCGCCCAGTCCGATCCCGATACCCAGCATGTCCAGGCCGCGCTCCAGGCCATGGAGTGCGTGGTGGTGCAGGATATTTTTCTTAACGAGACGGCTAAATTCGCCCACGTCTTCCTGCCCGGCGCCTCCTTCCTAGAGAAGAGCGGCACCTTCACCAATGCGGAGCGGCGCATTTCGCCGGTGCGCCGGGTGATGCCACCGTTGGCGGGTTACGAGGACTGGCAGGTGACCCAGATGCTAGCCAATGCCCTGGGCTATCCGATGAATTACAGCCATGCTGCGGAAATTTTGGATGAGATCGCTAGCCTGGTGCCGACCTTCACTAAGGTCAGCTTCCAGCGTCTGGACGAGATGGGAAGCCTGCAATGGCCGTGTAACGCGGAGGCCCCGGACGGCACGCCGACCATGCACATCGACCATTTCGTGCGCGGCAAGGGCCGGTTCATGCTGACCGAGTACGTGCCCACCGAGGAGCGTACCAGCAGCAAATTCCCGCTGATCCTGACCACGGGACGCATCCTGTCGCAGTACAACGTTGGCGCTCAGACCCGCCGCACCGCGAATACCGCATGGCATCCGGAGGACCGTCTGGAGATACACCCGCACGACGCGGAGAACCGCGGCATCAACGACGGCGATTGGGTTGGCATCAAGAGCCGCCAAGGCGAGACCGTGCTGCGTGCGACGGTGTCCGAGCGCATGCAGCCGGGCGTGGTCTACACCACGTTCCACTTCCCGGAATCCGGCGCCAACGTCATCACCACCGACAACTCGGACTGGGCGACCAATTGCCCGGAATACAAGGTGACAGCCGTGCAGGTAACCAAGGTCAACGCGCCGTCGGAGTGGCAGGAGCAGTTCCGCAGTTTCACCGAGGAACAATTGGCCTTCCTAGACAAGGCCACCGCGGGCTGATCCCGGATGGCGGACCCGGCGCTTACCGTCTTTGGCACGCCCCTGGACTCTATCGGGGAGGACGACGCGACGGGTACCTGGGCTCAAGGCGGCGGTGTCCGCCTAAGCCATAGCCGGGTCAGCGTCAAGCGTTGGCGGGATGGGACCGAGACCATCGAAGACGACGAAGTGGCCGAGGAGGTGCCGGTCGCTCTGGTGTACAACGGCGTTCCGCACGTAGTCATGCTGGCGACGCCGCTAGACCTGGAGGACTTCGCCATCGGTTTCAGTCTGACCGAAGGCATCGTCCGTTCTCCGTCCGAAGTTCTGGCTGTCCGCGCCCATAGCCGCAGCGAAGGCATCGAGGTAAGGCTGCGCATCCCCGAGGAGCGTTTTGCCTGTCTGCCGGGCAAAGAGCACAATCTCACCGGACGTACCGGTTGCGGCTTATGCGGCGCGGCGACACTGCAGCAGGCGGTCCGCCATCCACAGCCCGTGGATTTGGGCGCCACGGTGTCAATCGCCGATCTGCGCGATGCCCAGGTGCAATTGCATGCCCGCCAGAACATCAACCGTCTGACCGGCGCAGTGCACGCTGCGGCGTGGGTCGTGCCGGGCAAAGGGGTAATCCATGTCCGAGAAGACGTTGGGCGCCACAATGCGCTCGACAAGCTGATCGGCGTGCTGGCGAAAACCCGCACCTCCCGCAACGAGGGGTTCGTCCTGGTCACCAGCCGGGCCAGCTACGAAATGGTCCAGAAATGTGCGGAAGCCGGCATCGGTTTTCTGGCGGCAGTGTCCGCCCCCACCGGTCTCGCGATCCGGCTCGCGCTGGAAACCGGGCTGACTCTGGTCGGCTTTCTCCGCGGTGGGAACTGCGTCGTTTACACCAATTCCCACCGATTGCACGAACAATAAATCTACAACGCTAAGACAGGAGCCCCGCTTCGACATGCACAGCGAAAACTTGGTAAAGATGCTCAACAACATCAGTGCGTTCTTTCAGGCCGATCCGGATCGTCCCGTCGCCATACAGGGAGTGGTCGAGCATGTTCGGAAAAATTGGGAGCCTCGGATGCGGCGCCAGATCATCGCCCATTTCCAGGCCGGCGGCGAAGGCTTGAGCGAGCTCTCCCGCGCCGCTGTGCAGGTCCTGGCGGACGAAGAAGTGAGTCTCACGGCGCGCTGTGTCTAACGGCGTTCCCGACGCCGCACGACCGCGCTTGCGAGACAGTGATTGCCTTCGGCGCCGGGGCCGTCCTGCGTTCACTCGCCCGGCGACAACAAGGTCGCCTCACCTCGTTCCACAATGATTTTACTTTACGGCCTTTCGGGATGCCTTGCAGTCCGCCTCCGGACAACGCTAACGCGTTACCCTGCGGCGGACCGCCCGGCCCTGGGGCCTACCCAGGGGCTCGTCGGACTCGCTCGCTTTCGCATCGCTCCATGTCCTCCGGCGCGGTATGCAGGCTATAGGAACGAGGCCATCGTGGGGAATGACGATTCAAGGACAAGTAGTCTAGGTTGTGCCGCGGGCAAGAAACAGATAGCGAAGGATTTGATCCATTAGTCGATGGGTAGTTAAGAAATACCCCGCCTCCGCCAAAATGGCTTCAGGAGTTTGAACGTAGGGACCTGGTGTTAGGTCACCCGAGCAATAGTGGATCAGAGCCCTCGCTCCTGCCGGCAGCATTTCCAGGTGGAATTGCAGACCCAACACTCGGTCGTCGTAGAGGAAAGCCTGATTGGTGCAAGCTTGGCTGCTGGCTAAGCGAATCGCCCCTTCGGGAAGGTCGAAGGTTTCACCATGCCATTGAAACACCAATGCGTGCTCAGGGATATTCGGTGCCGGGGTTAACTTCGAATCACCTCGCTGAATCACATGCCAGCCAATTTCCTTGAACTCGTTTGGATAGACCGGGGAACCTAAAGCACGGGCGATGAGTTGAGCGCCAAGACAGATGCCGAGAACGGATTTCCTGGCGGTGATGGTGTCGGCAATGAAGCGAATCTCATCCTCAAGCCATGGATGGATACCGGCATCATGAACGCACATAGGTCCACCTAGGACAATTAATCCGTCGAATGCATCCGGCGTGGGAAAGCTTTCCGATAGGAAGGTCCGGGTCGAAGTGACCCAGGCACGCTGTTGCGACAACCAGGTATCGATATAACCAAGGCCTTCAAACGGCACGTGTTGCACGTAGTGAATATGCATAGTGCGTTGGCGACGGGATATGTGCTTTAGTACGTCTTGTATGGGAGAAATTTTCCGGACATGGTAACTTTGACCCGATCTCCATTCGGGTTCGGCTCACGGCGGATGTCCATCTCGAAGTCGATGGCGCTCATGATCCCGTCGCCGAATTCCTCGTGGATCAGATCCTTAAAGGTCGTGCCATACACGCTGACCAGTTCATAAAAGCGATAGATCAAGGGATCGGTCGGAATCCCGGTCGGCATCGATCCTTTGTACGGCGGGATCGTCAACCATTGCTGTTCTTCCTCGGTCAGGCCGAACAGCATTCCCACCACGGCCGATTGATCTTTCGTGAGTGTCATCTGCCCCAGGCAGGCGGCCGTGACCCATGCTTTGCTCTGGCCGACTCTTGCGGCTACGTCAGCCCATTTCAACCCTTGGCGGACCTTTGCTGTCATGATCTTCTCGGTGACTTCGGTGCGGTTCATTCGTCGCTCCTGGATGGGATGAGCAGTGTTTTGCCTGGATTTGCGCCCTAACCGACAAGGAGGCACCAACCATGATGCCTCCCTTGCTTGGTTACTCGCCTTATGCGACTGCTTTTTTGAACTTAGCGGCTTCTTCCGAACCACCGGTGGCGTTGCCCTTGCTGTAGGAGTGCGCGCCGACGCCAGCCAACTGGCCACCCTGAACGATCAGATATTCGTCGCGGATGGGACGACCTTCGAAATAGCATTCCAGGATTTCGCGGGTACCGGCAGCATATCGCGTCTGCGCGGACAAACTGGTTCCCGAGATGTGCGGAGTCATGCCATGGTTCGGAGCGTTGCGCCAAGGATGGTCTTGCGGCGCTGGTTGGGGGAACCAGACATCGCCGGCGTAACCCGCCAGGTGTCCGCTTTCCAGAGCGGCAACGATCGCATCACGGTCGCACAATTTGCCGCGCGCGGTGTTAACCAGGTAAGCGCCGCGTTTGAAGAACTTCAGCGTTTCCGCGTTGATCATGTGCTCGGTTTCGGGATGCAGCGGGCAATTGAGGGTCACCACGTCGCACACCTTGGCCAGGCTTTCCAGGCTGGAGTGGTACGTCAGATTCAGCTCTTTCTCGACCGCTTCCGGCAAGCGGTGACGATCCAGATAGTGCAGTTTCACGTCGAAAGGCTTCAGAAGCCGCAGCACCCGCAGGCCGATGCGGCCGGCAGCAACGGTACCGACGCTCATCGCTTCCAAGTCGTAAGAACGCGACACGCAATCGGCGATGTTCCAGCCGCCCTTGAGCACCCAGTTGTGGGACGGAATGAAGTTCCGCACTAAGGCCAGGATCGACATCACCACATGTTCCGCCACGGCGTTGCTGTTGCAGTAGGTAACTTCGGCCACGGTCACGCTGTGTTCCATCGCGGCCTGCAAATCGGTGTGGTCAGAACCGATACCTGCGGTGACGATCATCTTCAGGTTCTTTGCCTTGGCGATGCGTTCGGCGGTCATATAGGCCGGCCAGAAGGGCTGGGAAATGACGATCTCCGCGTCGTGCAGCTCGCGGTCAAGCACGCTGTCGGCGCCGTCCTTGCTAGATGTGACCACGAGTTGGTGGCCGTTGGCTTCCAAATACTTCCGAAGACCCAGTTCGCCGGAAACGCTGCCCAACAAAGCGCCGGGCTTGAAGTCGATCGCCTTGGGTGTCGGTAAGGTTTGTCCGTCTGGGTAACGTTCCGGCTGCGGACAATCGTCACGCGCATAGGATGTCGGGTAACCGGTGACCGGGTCGTCGTAAAGTACGCAAATGACCTTTGCCATTTTCTCCACCTTCGTTGTTCATATTGTGATTGGTGGGTTCGCCGGAACTCCGGTCGAACCCGGCGTGTCCCGGCCAGGTGGTCGGCATTGTCGGGCTTGGGGTGCAGCGCAGCCAATCGTTTGCATTGATCGATTGATTCATGGCGTTTATCAACGCATCGAAGCGGGCCTGTAGGTCGAGCCGGGCGGCGATATCTAGGCGGACTCCTGAACCTGCGGCAAGGGATCATGAAAGCGTAAAATGAAGCCGATGGATCGAGACAGTTCAGGCGGCAAGGGGATGGCAGTGACCTCGATCATCACCAAGACTTCCGCCGAAAACTTCGGGCTTGAAGGTAGGCGGTACACGGCCTACGCCATCACCAAGGCACCCATGGTCATAATTGGCGGGGATTAATACCTGTTCCAGATTGACAAAAGGCCGACTCGGTTTCCCCAAGTCGGCTTTTTTCTGCTCTACGCTCGTGAAGGCATCACCCCGTCCAAATCCTTAGCGTACGATTTTTCAGTTTCGCGCCATGCAGGCGGACACGGTGGCGGAATCCAAACACGCTATACCTTCCAATTTCGTCGCGAGCGGCCCGCGCAGGCTGCTGTATCTCGCTGCCGGATGCGGCTCCTTCGCGTTGATGTTCGTCGGTTTGATCGTGCCCGGAGTACCCACGGTCCCTTTTCTACTGGCAAGCGGCTACTATTTTGCGCGTTCCTCTCCCCGTCTTCATCGTAAACTGATGCAGTCGCGGCTATTCGGCCAAATGCTGAGAGAATGGGAAACCAGCCACGCCATGAGTGATGCCTCGAAACGGCGCCTCGCCTCGTTTACCCTGGCGGTTATCGCAGCCACGGTGGCCTTCGCGCCGCTCAGTCCTGTGATCGTAGTGATCGTGATCCTGATGTCCGGCGCGAGCTTTTACAGCATCGGCCAGATTCCGAGGATTGAATTGCGGGCGGCCTAGGCACTCAAAAGTCCTGGTCGAGATTGGCGATATCGAACTCGAACACATGCGTCCCGTCTCCGGTTAGCGTGGCTTCAATCAGCATGTGCTTGGCTGTTTTAATCTTTGCAACAAAAACCTCTGCACCGTCAATGACGGCAAGGCCCGATACGGTCCAGCATCGAACGATGCCCGGCGATTTATGATCGAAGCGCACACCTAAGAGACAGCCTTTCGGATCAATCGAAGCCCCCGGTACTTCGAACGTCACCTTATAGCCTTCGGGCGCGTGCCGCAGTCTCAAAATCCCCCTTCCCTTTGCCGAATCCGAAGCTGGGCGGCCGATAGTGTTGGCCGAAGCAATTACAGCAGTCTTCACCGGCGCATTTGCCGCTTCGCCGACCTCGCGGCTGAGGCACCAAACCGGTTTCTTGAAGAGCCCTCGCGAACAATCCTGCTTCGCAAATGCCGTCCCCGACACCAAGAGCAGCGTGATCATAGCGGCGCATGCATCGTAGCTCCGAGTTCTGCGGAGTCGTTTTCGTATGTGCACGGATAGCTCTCCGGAAAAAAGAATGCCCCCCTATCCATTATGTATGAGAAAGGGGGGCCGGCAGCTCCGAGAAGGCTCGCTCCCGGAGGTTTATGGATTTCGGACGATTACATCATGTCGTCCATGCCGCCGCCGGCGGGCAGACCGCCTTTTTCCTTCTTCGGCGCTTCCGCGACCATGGCTTCGGTAGTCAACATCAGGCCTGCGATCGATGCAGCATTCTGCAACGCGGAACGCGTAACCTTGGTGGGGTCGAGAATGCCCATCTCGATCATGTCGCCGTATTCGCCGGTGCCGGCGTTGTAGCCGAAGGTACCGCTGCCTTCCTGAACCTTCGCGAGCACGACTGACGGCTCGTCGCCGGCGTTGGCCACGATTTGCCGTAAGGGCTCCTCGATGGCGCGGCGCAGGATGGCGATGCCGACGGTCTGGTCGTGGTTCTTGCCCTGCAAGGTTTTCAGATCCTGCTGGGCGCGGATTAAGGCGACGCCGCCGCCCGGCACGATGCCTTCTTCCACCGCCGCGCGGGTAGCGTGCAGAGCGTCTTCGACGCGGGCCTTCTTTTCCTTCATTTCTACTTCGGTCGCTGCACCAACCTTGATGACGGCGACGCCGCCGGCCAGCTTAGCGACGCGTTCCTGCAGCTTCTCGCGGTCGTAATCGGAGCTGGTGTCTTCGATCTGCTTGCGGATCTGCTCTACGCGGGCCTTGATGGCATCCACAGAGCCGGCGCCGTCGACGAGGGTGGTGGTTTCCTTGCTGATCTGGATCTTCTTAGCTTGGCCCAGATCGCCGAGTTCGATCTTTTCCAGGCTCAGGCCCAGCTCTTCGGAAATCACCTGGCCGCCGGTCAGGATGGCGATGTCTTCCAGCATGGCTTTACGGCGGTCGCCGAAGCCAGGGGCCTTGACCGCGCAAACCTTGAGGATGCCGCGCATGTTGTTGACGACCAGAGTCGCCAGCGCTTCGCCGTCTACGTCCTCGGCGATGATCAGCAGCGAGCGGCCGGCTTTCGCGGTTTTTTCCAGTGCCGGCAGCAAATCGCGGATGTTAGAGATTTTCTTATCGTGCAGCAGGATATAGGGGCTTTCCAGCTCCACGCTCATGGTGTCCTGCTGGTTGATGAAATAAGGCGACAGATAGCCGCGGTCGAACTGCATGCCCTCGACGACGTCCAGCTCGTTCTGCAGGCCCGAGCCTTCCTCGACTGTGATCACGCCTTCCTTGCCCACGGTATCCATGGCCTGGGCGATGATCTGGCCGATGCTGTCATCCGAGTTGGCGGAAATAGTGCCGACCTGGGCAATCGCCTTGCTGTCGGTGCAAGGCTTGGACAGCTTTTTCAGTTCCTCGACCACGACCAGTACGGCCTGGTCGATACCGCGCTTGATGTCCATCGGATTGGAGCCCGCGGCTACCGATTTCAGGCCTTCGCGCACGATAGCCTGGGCCAGCACGGTCGCAGTGGTGGTGCCGTCGCCGGCGACGTCTGAAGTCTTGGATGCGACTTCCTTGACCATCTGCGCGCCCATGTTCTCGAACTTGTCTTTCAGCTCGATTTCCTTGGCGACGGATACGCCGTCCTTGGTGACAACCGGTGCGCCGAAGCTCTTCTCCAGCACCACGTTGCGGCCTTTCGGTCCCAGCGTCTGCTTCACCGCATCGGCCAGGACATTGACACCGGCCAGCATGCGGTTGCGAGCATCGTCAGAAAAACGTACGTCTTTTGCAGCCATCAGTTCATTCCTCCAGTCTTCGTTTCAGTGGCTTCGATAATCAGGATTCGAGGACACCCATGATGTCGTCTTCGCGAAGTATCAGATACTCCGTACCGTCGACTTTGATCTCGGTGCCCGAGTACTTGCCGAACAGGACCGCGTCGCCCGCTTTAACTTCCAAGGCGTGAACCTGGCCGTTTTCCAGCAGCTTGCCGGTGCCGACGGCGACGACCTCACCTTTAATCGGCTTTTCCTTTGCGGAATCGGGAATCACGATGCCGCCCGCCGAGGTCTTCTCTTCTTCCCGGCGGACAACCACTACACGGTCATGCAAGGGTCGGATTTTCATGATGGTTAGGATCTCCTTGTTCGTTCATCAAACGCCCGCGCAAGGAAGCGCGGGAAATAATCAATTAGCACTCTCGTTACAGTGCTGCCAGCGATATGGAGACAGGCCTTACTTTTTCAAGTCCCAATCCAATCCAAATGCCAAAATCCTACATTGCTCCATATTCTGCGCACAATTTCCTGGCCTACTAAGCGCACCTTAGAAGGTGCGCCTGGCCAATGCTGAAGGCATGGCATACCAGATGCCTTGCATGCCTGGCTTTCGTCAAACCTGAGGTAAACCTCGAAAACACGTATCTTCCTCAACCACACAGGAGTACTCAGACATGAAACCGTTGACTACGGCGCTGTCGGCCATCCTAGGCCCAGCCTGCCTCCTACTTTCCCCCTGGGGGTTTGCGGTCGATTTTCCGGTGGCAGACACCGGACAGCGGACTTGCTATGGCTTAAACGATGCGATGGCTTGCCCCAAGAAAGGCCAAGCCTTCTATGGCCAAGACGCCCAATTTAACCGTAAGACTCCTAAATACAAGAAGCTACGTAAGGGTGTCATCGCCGACAAAGTTACGCGTCTGATGTGGCAACAAAGCCCTGATATAAACAGCGACGGCGCAATTAACGGTTCGGATGAGCTCGATTTCTACAGCGCGCGCAGCTATTGCCAAAATCTCGTCCTAGGCAAATACGATGATTGGCGGCTACCAGGCATCAAAGAGCTTTATTCGCTTATCGACTTCCGGGGAACGGACCCGAGCAGCCTCACCGGTATCGATACATCGGGGTTGACGCCGTTCATAAACACGGACTATTTCGACTTTGCTTACGGCGATATGACTACCGACGGGCGGCTCATCGATGTGCAATACTGGGCTGATACTGAATACGTCAGCACCACAATGGACGGCTATCCGACGGTTTTCGGTGTCAATTTTGCCGACGGCCGCATCAAGGGTTATCCGCGGGATCAAGGCCCTACAGGCGCTACCGCCGTGCATTATGTCCGCTGCGTCCGGGATAATACGGCCTATGGGGTCAATAGCTTCGTCGATAATGGCGACGGCACTATAAGCGATCAGGCCACGGGTCTGACCTGGGATCAGAACGACAGCGGCGAAGGCATGGATTGGCAGGCCGCCTTGGCCTGGGCAGCGCAGAAAAATCAGGAAAATTACCTCGGGCACCGCGATTGGCGGCTACCCAATGCGAAAGAGCTGCAAAGCATAGTGGACTATGGCCGTTCTCCCGACACTACCGGCACACCCGCTCTCGATCCTTTATTTAACGCGACAGCCATCGTCAATGAGGCGGGTCAAAACGACTATCCCTTCTACTGGACCGGCACGACACACGCAGGTGAGTCAAGCAACCATGCAGGCTCTTTTGCGGTTTATTTGGCCTTCGGCCGGGCGATGGGGTTCTGGCAAAACACCTGGACCGATGTGCACGGCGCCGGCGCCCAGCGCAGCGATCCCAAGGCGGGTGATCCCGCCGACTTCCTTACCGGCCACGGCCCACAGGGCGATGCGATCCGCATCTATAACTTTGTCCGTCTGGTTCGCGGATAGCGTCAGCGCAAGGGAGCGCCCTGGCATATTCCCACTGGGGCGTTAGCGACCCACAAAAAACGCTAGGAACTAAAAGGGCATGCGGCGGCCCATCTGGCCTTTCATGCCCTTCATCATGTTCATGATGTTGCCGCCTTTGAGCTTTTTCATCATCTTCTGCATCTGCTCGTGCTGCTTGAGCATGCGGTTGAGGTCCTGCACATCGGTGCCCGAACCCAGGGTGATGCGGCGCTTGCGGGAGGGATTGATAACGTCCGGGTCCGAGCGTTCGCCGGGAGTCATGGAATCGATCATGGCCAGCTGCTGGTACATTTCCTTGTCGTTGATCTTGTCCTTGACGTGCTGAGGCACGTTGCCGACGCCCGGCAGCTTGTCCAGCATGGCCGCCAAGCCACCCATGTTCTTGAGCTGCAGCAGCTGGTCGCGGTAGTCGTTGAGGTCGAAACGCCGGCCTTTGTGGATTTTCTTGGCCAGCTTCTCGGCCTTGGCCTTGTCCATGGTGCGCTCGACGTCTTCGATGAGCGAGAGCACGTCGCCCATGCCGAGGATGCGCGAAGCCAAGCGGTCGGGGTAGAACATCTCCAGCGCCGCGGTTTTCTCGCCCACGCCCATGAACTTGATCGGTTTGCCGGTGATATGGCGGATCGACAGCGCCGCACCGCCTCGAGCATCGCCGTCGGTCTTGGTCAAAATAACCCCGGTGAGCGGCAGCGCGTCGTGGAAGGCCTTGGCCGTGTTCGCAGCGTCCTGGCCGGTCATGCTATCGACCACGAATAGGGTTTCGATCGGCTGGATCGCGGCATGGACCGCCTTGATCTCGCCCATCATTTCCTCGTCGATGTGCAAACGGCCCGCCGTGTCGATGATGACCACGTCGACGTAGCGCTTCTTGGCGTGTTCGATGGCGCGTAGGGCGATATCGACCGGCTGCTCGCTGGCGTCGCTGGGGAAGAAATCGGCCTTAACCTCGCCGGCCAGGGTCTCGAGCTGCTGGATGGCCGCCGGACGGTAGACGTCGGCGCTGGCCACCAGTACCGACTTACGCAGGTTTTCCTTGATCCAGCGCGCCAGCTTGGCGACGGTGGTGGTCTTGCCCGCGCCCTGCAGGCCCGCCATCAGGATCACGGCCGGCGGCTGGGTGGCGAGGTTCAGCTTTTCGTTGGCTTTACCCATGATCGTCACCAGTTCGTCGTTGACGATCTTGATCATGGCCTGACCGGGAGTGAGGCTCTTCTGGACTTCTTGGCCCAGCGCCCGCTCCTTCACCTGTTCGATGAAATCCTTCACTACCGGGAGCGCGACGTCAGCTTCGAGCAGCGCCTGGCGCACTTCGCGCAGGGCATCCTGGATATTGGCTTCGGTCAAACGCCCCTGGCCGCGCAGTTTGCGCAAGGAATCGGAAAGGCGGTCGGTCAGGTTGTCGAACATGGCTTGTTTCCTGTGTCTTGACTCGGGTGGCGGCGCGGTCTGCGCGGCTTCAAACAGACCGTACATTATGCCAGACTACGCCTCGGAGGACATGACCCCGTATGCATTCCACAATCTTCGCCATCACCGCGATTTTGTTTTATCTCGCCGCGTCGGCCGCCATTTACCAATCCCTGAACACCGATTTTCTTTCTGCGGAAGAAACCCGCCGCCAGAAAGGGGCCACACTGATATTCGGCTTGCTCGCGAGCGGCTGCCACGCCCTGACGCTGTCGACGCTGTTCGACGCCGACGGGGACATCAATATCAGCTTTTTGAATACACTGTCCGCCGCGGCCTGGATGATCACCACGGTCCTGCTGACCGGGGCGCTGTTCAAGCCGGTGGAGAAGCTCGGCTTCGTGGTCTTTCCGATGGCCGCGCTGATCCTGGCGCTCAAGTTGTCCATACCTGAAAGCGCGCACCTCCTGAAAAACCATACTTTGGAAATGCGCTTGCACATCGTAGTGTCGATGCTGGCCTACAGCTTCCTTAACATCGCTGCGCTGCAGGCCATCGTCCTTGCACTGCAGGATTGGCGGCTGCGAACCCACCACGCCAGCGGCTTTGTGCGCTCGCTGCCGCCCTTACAGACCATGGAGAAGCTGCTGTTTCAGCTCATCGGCGCCGGGTTCGTCCTACTTAGCGTATCTTTGGTCACCGGCTTCCTGTTCATCGAAGACCTGTTCGCGCAGCATTTGGCGCATAAAACAGTCCTCTCCATCGCCGCCTGGGGCGTGTTCGCCGTGTTGCTCGGCGGACGCTGGTTCCGCGGCTGGCGCGGTCAGATCGCCATCCGCTGGACCCTGGGCGGCTTCGTCGCGCTGATGCTGGCTTATTTCGGCAGCAAGATGGTGCTGGAGCTGGTGCTGCATCGAGTGTAAGCCGAGACGTATTTCTCGTGTCTCGAACAGCTTGTATCGGAATTTCCTGGCCAAAATGAGCGAATAGACATGCCCTTACGGTCTGCGCGATTCCGATCTAGCGCTCATTTCGACCGTGATCTGTGACCGGATGGATCACCCCCCCCAGGCATAGTCGGCCAGCAGGCCGCCAAAAACTGTGGCACCGAACCAGTGATTGTTGAGGAATGCGCGGAAACACTTGGGCTTTTCGCGTCGGAAAATCAGGAATTGTTGGTAGATCGAAAACCCTGCCGCAACCAGCAGCCCTATGCCATAGGGCCAGCCCAACCCTAGCTGCCGTCCGATGCCGTACAAGATCGCCAGCATGGCGATCTGTAGGGCGCCGATGATCTCGCGGTCGTGCTTTCCGAACAGGATCGCCGTCGATTTCACCCCGATCTTCAGGTCGTCGTCACGGTCCACCATCGCATACATGGTGTCGTAAATCAGCGCCCACAGTACCGTCGCTGCGTATAACGCCCAGGCTACAGGGGGAATCCCGCCGGTCTGGGCCGCGAACGCCATGGGGATGGCCCAGCCGAAAGCCAGACCCAGATAGGCCTGGGGCAGATAGGTATAGCGCTTGGTGAAAGGATAGGAAGCGGCCAGGAATGCGCCCGGCACCGACAAGGCGATGGTCAGGCCGTTCATCGTCAGCACTAGGCCGAAGGAAACCAGGCACAGCGCTACGAACAAGATCAAGGCCTCTTTCGGCTTAACCTCGCCGGCCGCGATCGGGCGCAGCCGAGTGCGCTCCACATGCGGGTCGAAATCCCGGTCGGCGTAATCGTTGATGACACAACCAGCCGCCCGCATCAGCACCACGCCGAGCACGATGACCGCCGCCACGCCGATATCCGGCCTGCCGTGCCCGGCAATCCACAGCGCCCATAAGGCCGGCCACAGCAGCAATAGGATGCCGATGGGGTTGTCAAAGCGCATCAAGCGCCAGTAGGCGTCGGCACGCGCTTTGAGCGTCAGCGGAACAGTCATGCGGATTCCTCGTCAAGTATCAGGCCGGGAAGAAAAAACTCGGCGACCAGCAAGGACCGGCGGGAAAGCGCATAGACCGACCGCCTGCCCCAAACTGGCGAGCTCAAACCGAATTCCTTGCGAATCCCCGGAAGCCAGGTTTCTGCCCCCGCCTTCGCCACTTCGAAACCGCTGCGCCGCAAGCTCCTCGAAGCAAACAGAATTCCGCCCAGCGGCCGGTTACCCAAGCGTGCCAAGCGGCGCCCGGCGCCACGCAAGGTTCTGGCCGGCAACACGCTGCGCGCGAGAATCAATGGTCTGTCTCCGGACAAGAGAGCGACCTCCCGCACCAGCGCCCGACGTCCGGACCGGAGCCCCAGCAAACGGGCTTCGTCCGGAAACGGGTGAGCGAAGCGCTGCCGGATCACCCGTACCCCGAAGGCGTCGCCATATTCGGCCTGCAGCCGCCGAGTCAGCGAGCCGCTCTCGAAGACCCAGGACTGCAGTGCTCGGGGAATGACGAAACTGGTCCTCCGACGTGCGCCGTAATAGTCCGGTGTCGAGCAGAAAAGTTCGCTCCTGGGATTCAAAACGGGCTCCTGCAAATGAAAAGTCGCGGAATTCTAGCAGACCGCACCCGCAATTCGCCGCGAAGCGCTACCTCCGGGCGGAAGGCCATCCTCGCACTGCGCGATACCGGAACGCGGCCCACTGGAGCCAGGAAAGCAAGGCAGTCCGGTCGTGTCGTCCCTCTATGGTAAGTGCATGCCGCGGCCAATTAGGGCGCCAGAGTCAGAACGTGCATCCATTCACCAGATAGAGCGCGCCGATACTGGCGGCAAAGCCTAGGAAAACCGCGGGCATCCAGCGCAGATGGAAGGTGAACGTGTACCCTTCGCCTTCCTTCATGATGCCTTTCATGAGCCCCAACACATGGAGTCCAGGTGCCGAGCCGATTGCCAACAGGCTGCCGCCTACGCCGAGCGTCAAGGTCAGCAATAACCATTGTCCCTTCTGGAAATCGGGGTGCATGTTGAGGACGGCGAACATCAAGGTTCCATTGTCGATACAAGCCGATGACAAGCCGATCAGTATGTTGGCGATAGTCGGACTGATTTGGCCGAACAGGAATTGAGCCATCCCCTCCATGTATCCCAGGAAACCCAGCGCACCTACGATCATCATCGCACCGTAGAAAAACAGCAGAGTATCCCAGTCGACCCCGGCAACGCACTTGAACACGTCAAACCCTTTTTGCGCGGGCCCGCATCCCTTTTTCTCCGTTTTAATCAGGTAATAGGAAAAGAATTGCAACAACGCCAGGCCGAACATCATGCCGGCTATGGGGGGCATTTCCAAAATGACATCGGCCAGAATGGTCACGCATAGGGTGACGACAAAAATAAAAATAACCCGCTTGCTGCCGCGCTTCAGCACGGGGACTTCATCGTCATTGGGGAAGGGTGTTTTCTTGACCACGGAGAAATGCATCAATGCTGCAGGGACTACAAAATTGACGACACAGGGAATCGTCAAGTCAAAAAACTCCCAAAAGTGCAACATGTTCTGTTGCCAGACAAAAAAGGTCGAAATACCTCCTAGGGGACTCATCGTACCCCCAGCATTGGCGGCAATCACGGCATTTAGGCCAGCCAAACCGACGAACTCGGGTTCGTCCTCTCCAATAGCTAGGATGATGTATCCCATCAGTAAGCCGACCGTCAGGCTACTGATCACAGTGGACAGCAAAAATGCGATGCTCCCGGTGATCCAAAATAATTGCCGGTAGCTGTATTGGCGGTTGACCAGGAATATCCTCAGGGCGTCGAATATGCCTCGCTCCGTCATGGTGTTCAGAAAGGTCATGGAAACCATGATGAACAAAAACAGCTCGACATAAGCCATCAGGTTGCTTTCGAACCCGACCGCGACCGTTTTCGAATTTCCGTGCACCTGATGGTAATAAATGAATATGGCAAACCAGATCAGCGCCGCCCCCAATACCATGGGTTTCGCCTTGCTCATCTGGTGCATGTCTTCGGTCATCGCAACGATGTAGGCCAGAATCGTTATGGCAATAGCCGAATACCCCACCCAATGTCCCTTCAATTCCAAGGGCGCGGCTGCCGCTAGATCTTGGGCGATGCTCAACGCGGGCAAGAGCAGCCCGATGAGAATGAAAGAAAGATGAACAGCGCTGCCAGGACGTATTATTGACATAAACTTTATATTTTGAATTAAATATGGATTGCCGGTCGGCCCTTTCAAGGCCGGGGATCGGTAATCGGCTCAGTCACCGTTAGCGGTGAATACGTGCCGGTGGCAGTTCTTGCTCCTGGGCATATTATGTCCTCCCAGAATAATACAGCGTTCGCGGGTTTCTACAGGTCAGAGGCATCCCGGCGGCTTCGGCAGCCCAGCGACTAAACAGACCTGCTTCAGCGGCCCCCCCGGAAAGAGCTTGTGCAGGTAGCGGCTGCTGCCTTTGTCTGCCCCCAATGATTTTTGGATCGCCTTGACGAACAAACGGGCATTCGGCAGATACTCGTAACGCCGGTAATAGTCGCGAATGAAACGGACGATCTCCCAATGCTCCTCGGTCAGCCGGATGCCGATCGTGTCGGCGAGGCGTTCTGCAAGCTCCTCGTTCCAGGAACTAGGATCAGCCAGGAAGCCTTGCCGGTCGAGTTGCATGGGAGGGCTCACGTCCACGACAAAGAAAGCGGGTGCCGCACTGCGAGTTCCACGAAGCCGCTATAGCCGACAAGCCGTAGGCTTTGCAGCAGACGGGCGCGGTCCAGGCCGCGGGCCTCCAAATCGGGTTCGAGCACGACGATATCCAAGCTACCCGCCGCTGCGGCGACTTTCGCCGAGAAGCCGCACCCGGACAAGGCGCCGTAGACGCCGTTTTCCAACAGCAGCACTGCATCCCCCTCTCCTGCCCGCTCCAGACAGCGGATTAGAGCTACGGTCTCAAACGGCGAAGTATTGACGAGATGCAGCACGCTCATCCGCAACTCACTGCAATCTCATGGCCTGCAATCCAGTCCGGAATGTCGATCCGCGCGAGGCAACGCACCGGCAGGATTAGCTTCTCCGCTGCCAGGGCGCGCTCCTCCAGCGATTCCGCTTCTACTGCAATCTCGCGCACATCGTACAACTCCAGTGTTTGCAGCATGGGTGCGAACCGGCGCAAGCCGGCGTTTTGGGGGGACTGTCCGGATTGCAGATGCCATACCCCATCGTCCAAAAACAGTACGTCGACAGCGAGATCGAACGCCGCAGCGGCCAGAATCTGGTCCAGCATCTCGGCGTTGCGCGCCCCCGAATAGGGCGGTTGCCGCACTACGAAGACGAAGCGCTTGGGCATGCTTCAGACCCCGAACGCCAGTATCCGGTCGGCCTTGAGGCAGGCGTCGACCCATTGCCCCAAGCCGCCGATGCGGAATCCCGGCGCTAGCCGTCTGTCGTCCGCGCCTTCACACGACGCTAGTCCCCGGCGCTGAGCAGCCGAAACGCACAGCACAAAATCCAGCGCATGCGCGCGCGCGAGGGCGCACCAGTGTGCGCTGAGATCGTCCTCTCCGGCGAATGCCGGAACTTGAGCATTGCAAACTCCGTCATAGTAAAAGAACACCAGCAGGATATCGTGTCCGTTCGCTAGCGCGGCTTTGATAAACTGATACCCCGTGTTCGCCGCCTGGGCTTCACGAGGGCTCGCATTGATCTGTATGACGAATTTCATGACCGTAGTTTATTCCGCCGCGCACGGCTTCGTTCGCACCCAGCCGTATGGCGCTATCCGCGGCCGGCGGTATTCATGACAGCCTGCCGATCCGTAAGCTTGTCGCATCGCTTAGGCCGCGCAGTGTTCGCAGCGGTGCTGTCTGCCTCGGTCCCGCCAGCTTCGGCCGAACCGCTCAATCTCGATCTCCCCGATATGGGCGATCCTACCGGTACGCTGTTCACGCCTCAGCAGGAAAAAGCGCTCGGCGAAGCGTTTTTCCGGAATCTGCACAATCAGCTCCAAATCAATGAAGACCCCGAAGTCACCGATTACATCCAGGCGCTCGGCCGGAAGCTGGTGGAGCATACGGATACGCCCGGGCAGAATTTCCATTTCTTCGTCGTCAATCAGCAGGTCATCAACGCCTTTGCCGGTCCCGGCGGCTATATCGGTGTCAACTCGGGCTTGATCCTCACCACGGAAAGCGAAAGCGAATTGGCCTCAGTGCTCGGACACGAAATCGCGCACATCACCCAGCGCCATCTCTACGACGCTTTCCAGGCCGCGGGCAGGCTGTCGCTGCCGACCGCAGCCGCCATGCTGGCCGGCGTGCTGTTGGGTGCCGGGACCGGCTCTAGCCAGCTGGGCCAGGCAGCAGTCATCGCCGCATCGGCTGCCAATCAGCAGGCACAGATCAATTTTACCCGAGATAACGAGGCCGAGGCCGACCGCGTCGGGATGAAGATTCTGTCAGGCTCGGACTTCGATCCGCGCGCCATGCCGACTTTCTTCGAACGCATGCAGCAGTCGACCCGTTTTTCCACCGGCCGCAGCACCCCCGAATTCCTGTTAACCCACCCCGTCACCATGTCCCGTATCGCCGACACCCGGGGCCGCGCCGAGCAGTATGCCTACAAGCAATACCCGGACTCGTTTACCTACCTGATCATCCGGGCCAAACTTCACGTCCAGACTACCCGCAACCCCCAGGAAAGCGTGACTTATTTTGCGGCGATTTCGGACGTCGGCACCCGTCAGCAGCAGGACGTTGCCCAGTACGGCCTGGCTTTAGCTTTGATTGCTCAGGGCAAGCTCGACAAGGGCAGAACGCTGCTTCAAGATCTCATCAAACGCTACCCGGAGCGCTCGCAATTCTACAATGCGCTGGCCGAAACCGAATTCGAAGCCAAGAACTATCCGGCCGCGCTCTCTATATTCGAGGACGCGCTGCAACGCTTTCCCAGCAACCGCGCGCTCAGTCTCAATTATGCGCAAGCCCTGGTCAGAGCCGGAAAATCGGCGGAAGCCCGCAAACGTTTGTTGGATTATCTGCACCACCATGAAGCGACCCCGGAGGTCTACGAGCTGGTAGCGCAAGCCTACGGCCAACTCGGCAACGAGGCCGAGTCGCACCGCTATCTGGCCGAAGCCTATTACGCGGCGGGCCAAACTCCCAATGCCATATTGCACCTGAAGATCGCACAAAAATCGGGCGGACGGGATTTCCACACCGACTCGGCTATCGAGGAGCGGATCAAGGAACTGCAGGAGGAGCAGCGGGAAGAAAAAGCCGAACGAAACCGCTAACTCCCGCCGTGGATCGTATGGCGCTTTATATTTTCGGTGCCCAGCATTCGTACCGGGGCGAAAGCATTCCAGCATTTGCTAGCCCCTGGCCATTGGGCAATACTACGAGCTGAGCAAGAGCGGCTTCGTTGCCCGAACGATGTCCTCATTGAGTCGCCAAGATCGCATCAACGCCAGGGATAAGCGGTAAATGAAGACGATGCCAACGGAACCGCCCATCAGCCGCTCACCGCAACGCTTCAAGTTTTCTGCGGCCTTAGTCGGTTTAGCTCTCGCCTGTGCTCTGCCCGGTTGTTCCGACCCTAAGAGTCCCAAACGTAAAGATACTCTCAGCGTCGCGGCAGTCGCGCCTGCAGTGCGCACGAGTCTGGTCAGCAGCCTCGACATCGCCTCCGAATTCGAACCCTTCCAGCAAGTCGACGTGCATGCCAAGGTTGCAGGTTATGTCCAGGCGATCTATGTGGATATTGGGGATACGGTCAAAGAGAACCAGATTCTCGCGGTCCTGGAAGTACCCGAACTCGAACAGGATCTCGCCCGAGCCCGCGCCGCCACGGCGCGCGCCAAGGAGCAGATCCGCCTGGTTCGGAGCAATATCCGCCGTGCTCAGGCTATCGCCCGTCAGGCGGAGTTGACTTACCACCGCATGTACTCGGTCAACCAAGCCACCCCCAATCTGGTGGCGCAGCAGGAGATCGACGTTGCCGAAGCCCAGGCGGACGCGACGGCCGCGGAGCTGTCCTCGCGCCAAGCCGCCGCCCTAGTCGCCGAACAGGAACTGGTCGAGGCGCAGGCAAACGAGCGGCGCGCCGAAACGCTGGCCGATTACGCCAATATCCGCGCGCCGTTCGCCGGCGTAGTCACCAAACGTTACGCGGACACCGGCGCCATGGTGCCGCAGGGCATTCAGTCCAGCCAGCAGGCTATGCCGGTGGTCCGGATCACCCAGGTCGATCCGCTACGGCTTTCGTTTCCGGTGCCGGAATCGCTGGTACCGCTGGTGCGCGTGGATGCGCCGGTCACGCTCCACGTCGGCGCTTTGAATAAGACCATAGAGACCAAGATTTGGCGGTTCACCGGAAAAGCGAGCGAGGCGACCCGCACCATGGAAACCCAGCTGCTGATTCCCAATCCGCAGTTCGAGCTGAAGCCCGGCATGCTGGGCTCGGTTCAATTCGTACTCGCCCGGCGCGAGAAGGCGCTGGCCATTCCAGTCGAAGCCGTGTACGAAGACGAGACTCCGCCGAGCGTCCTGGTCGTCGGCGCGGACAACAAAGTGGAGCCACGGCAAGTCACGCTCGGCATCAAATCGCCCACACTCTACGAAGTAACCTCCGGCCTAGCCGAGAACGAACGCGTCATTATTTCCGGGCAGTCGGCGTTCACTCCCGGACAAACCGTGCAGCCCAAGCAAGTTTCCTTCGATGCCTCGCCGAACGGCGACGCGGAGCAACAATGACATTCGGCGGCATGACCATCGAAAGACGATTCCACCCGGCGGATAAGCGGATTCGAGCTCCGTCTTAACCCCTTTCCCTTTCAAGGCCCCCTCCATGCCTCGTTTCGCCCTCCGCTTCCCGTATCTGATCGTCGTGTGCGCCTTGATGGCGGGAGTATTGGGAATGTCGGCCTTGGTGCGCATGCCGGTCGATCTCTTCCCCAGCATCAATATCCCGGTGGTGATGGTCGCTACCTTCTACTCGGGCATGCCGCCCCAGCAGATCGAGACCGCTATAACTTCCCCGTTCGAGCGCATGTTTACGCTCGCCAGCAACATCGATCACATGGAATCCCGCTCCTTGCCCGGCGTCAGCTTGATCAAGGTGTACTTCGAACCCGGATCGAATCCCGATTCGGCTTTGACAGGCATTTCCAACCTCGCTATGGCAACCTTGCGCCGGTTGCCGCAGGGCACGCTGCCGCCGGTGATCCTAAAGTCCGACGCATCCAGCATGCCGGTGTGCCTAGTGACTTTCAAAGGCCAGGGCCTGGCCGAGAAGGATCTGCTCGACATTGCCCGCTTCAATGTGCGCAACCAGATGGCGGCCGTCCCGGGCGCTTCCGTGCCGATGCCGTTCGGCGGCAAGATGCGGCAGATTCAGGTCTACGTCGATCCGGTGAAGATGCAGGCCTACGACATGAGCATCGACGATGTGGTGAAGTCGGTCAACGATGCCAATCTCATCTTGCCCGCCGGCTTCTCGCGTATCGGCGATCTAACCTACAACATCTACACCAATAGCCAGATCGCCACGATGAAGGAGCTCGACGCCGTCCCGTTGCGGACGGTCGGGCAATCGGCGGTTATGGTGGGCGACGTCGGTCGAGCCAAGGACGATACGATGATTCAGACCAACATCGTCCGCATCGACGGCCAGCGTTCGGTCTACGTACCTGTGCTCAAGCAGGGCGGCGACACCAACACCATCAGCATCGTCAACGGGGTCCGAGACATCATCGGCCGCCTACTGGACGTGCCCAAGAACCTCGTTACCGACATCGTTTTCGACCAGTCGCTGTTCGTCAAAAGCGCCATCGAAAACCTGGTGCACGAAGGCCTGACCGGCTTGTTCCTGACCGGGATGATGATCCTGATGTTCCTAGGCAACCTCCGCGCTACCGGGGCGGTGATGCTGTCGATCCCGCTGTCAGCCCTGACCATGTTCTTCGTACTGTTTTTGGGCGGCGGTTCCATCAACACCATGATCCTCGGCGGGCTGGCGCTGGCGTTTTCGCGCCTGATCGATAACTCGGTGATCGTACTGGAAAACATCTTCCGCCACATGGAACTGGGGGAGCCGCCGGCCGCGGCCGCCGAACGAGGCGGCCTCGAGGTTTCCCTGCCCGTGCTCGCCGCAACGCTAACCATGGCCATCGTGTTTTTCCCTGTAAGCTTCCTCAATGGGGTTAGCAAATTCCTGTTCTCGGCGCTCGGCCTGGCCGTGGTCATGTCCGAGTTCGCGTCCTACATCGTCGCCATGACAGTAGTGCCGCTGTTCTGTTCCAAATTCATCAAAGGCGTGCACAGTGCCCATCAGCCCGAATGCGGGGAACATCCGGCCGCTGCCCGGCCATCCTTGTTAGTGCGTTTCAACGCCTGGTTCGACCGCCGCTTCCAAATCTTTCTCGACCGTTATCAGGCTCTGCTCGCTCGCGCCCTAATCCGCCCCAAGGCGACAGTGCTAGGCATCGTCGGCCTATTCGGCGCGAGCCTGCTGCTGTTTCCTTTGCTCAGTGTGTCGTTCTTCCCGCGCACTGACCCCGGCCAGTTCACCATCATGATCAAGGCCCCATCGGGCATGCGCTTGGAGAAGACCGAAGACCAGATCCGACGGGTCGAAGCACTGATCCGGCGCAACGTGAGACCGGACGACCTGCAGCTGATCGTATCCAACATCGGTTCGGTGGCGGACCTGCCAGCGCTCTATACGACCAACTCCACCGAAGACACGGCTTTCGTAGAAGTGAGCTTGAATGGCGACCACAAAACCGGCAGCTACGCCTATATGGAGCAGATCGGCGAGGCGCTCCGAACCGAGATGCCGCAGCTCAGTACCTATCTGTTCGCCAGCGGCCTGGTCGACGCGGTGATGAACCAGGGCATGCCGGCGCCGATCGACGTTCAGGTCAGCAGCAACGACCTCAAGCTCAGCGACCGGGTTGTCCGCGAGCTGACTGCAAAAATCCGCGAACTGCCTGGCGTCAGCGGTATTTTCACGCCGCAGAATAACGACCTGCCTGCGTTCGACATTGACGTCGACCGAGTTCGGGCAGCGCAGGTGGGTCTCACCGAGAAGAACGTGGTCGATAGCCTGATTTCGGCCTTGACCTCGGACGTGATGATCTCGCCCAGCTACTGGATCGATCCGAAATCCGGCAACAATTATTTCCTTTCGGTTCAATATCCGCTGGACCAGATCAAGTCCATGGCCGACTTGAAAAACCTGGTGCTGCATGGGCCCGACGTGAAAGGCCCTACCACCCTGGAAACCGTCGCCAAGGTCAACACTATCACCTCGCCCAACGAAGTCGACCATTACCAGATCCGGCGCGTCATGGACGTCTACGTCTCCCCTACCGACGAAGATCTGGGCCGGATGGCGGCTGCCATCGAAGACATCATCGGCGGCATGGACCTCCCGGAAGGCGTGGTGGTGACGCTACGGGGTTCGGTTCAGAGCATGCGCGCCTCCTTCCATAGCTTCGCGGTCGGTTTGAGCCTGTCGGTCGTCCTGGTCTACCTGGTGTTGGTCGCGCAGTTCCGCTCCTTCGCAACGCCCTTCATCATCCTGCTGGCCGTGCCTACCGGCATCACAGGCGTGATCCTGATGCTGCTACTGAGCGGCACGACGCTCAACGTCATGTCTCTGATGGGCGTACTTATGCTCAGCGGCATGGTGGTATCGAACAGCATCCTGATCGTGGAGTTCGCCAACCAGTTGCGCGCTGGCGGCATGGCCATAGCCGAAGCGGCTTCGCAAGCGTGCAGGACCCGCCTGCGGCCGGTCCTGATGACCTCGCTGGCCACCATTATCGGCCTGATTCCGATGGCCTTGAAGCTCGGCACCGGCAGCGAAGCCTACGCGCCCCTGGCCCGCGTCATCATCGGCGGCCTGAGCGCTTCGGTCACGCTGACGGTCTTCATCGTGCCGGCAGCCTACCTCTGGTTCTTCCAGCACGACGACGATGGCGATATCCCGCGCGAGACGGCCCGGCCGATGGAGGTAGCATCGTGAAAACCGCATTTTTGCAGCGGGCTAGATTAATGCTGCTCGCCTGGGCGGCAGGCGTCGCCGAACTCGCCCATGCCGGCGCGCTGACGCTCAAACAAGCGCAGGATTTGGCGCGAGCCCATCATCCGCATTTGCAAGTGGCGGACTTGCAAGCGCAAGCCTCTCAGGAAGCCGTCATTCAGGCCAAGTCAGCCTATTTGCCGCATATCACCCAGCAAACCGTGGGGGCGATATCGAACAGCTCGAAGAACGCGCCGGCCCGTCTGGCCGCGGGCTACGGCCTAGCGCCGCCGCCGGTCGCATCGCGGACCGCGACCGGCCTTTTCATGAAGCAGCTGCTCTACGATTTCGGCCGTACTTCCAGCCTGGTCGCCAGCAGCGAACTGAATGCCAAGGCCAGCGAAGAAAACCGGGCCGCCAGCGAAGCGCAGATCATGCTGCTGGTCACCGCGGCCTACTATCAGATGGTCCAGGCGCAAGCAGTGCTGAATGTAGCCGAAGAGACGCTGGCGAAACGGGAGCTCAATCTCAAACAGGTCAAGGCGCTCGCGGAATCCGGCCTGAAGTCCGCCCTGGATGTCAGTTTCGCCGAAGTCAATCAGAGCGACGCCCAGATGCTGCTGCTCAAGGCCAAGAACGATCTGGCGTCGGCCCGCGCCGTGCTGTCTACCGCCATGGGCAACCGCGAGGAGGAGTCCTTCGAAGTGCGGGAAGAACCCATGCCGCCACCGGTCGGCAAACTTGAGGCCGCGATCTCCGAAGCGTTGTATCAGCGGCCGGATCTGCGCACCTTGCGCCTGCAATTGCAGGCCGCGGAGAAATTCGCCGAAGCCGAGAAAGCGGCGGCCCGCCCGAAGATCGAGCTGGTCGGCGACATCAACTACATGCCCTGGGCCAACATCAAGCCTGACGCCTACCCCAAATTCAACGTCATAGGCGGGGTTCTCATCGACGTACCGGTGTTCGAAGGTTTCGCCCTGGAGGCGCGCGAAAACAAGGCCAAGAAGGAATACCAAGCCGCAGCCCACGGCGTCACCGACGCCGAAAACAACATCCTGCGAGACGTCCGCGTCTCCTGGATGGCGGCAAAAACCGCATTCGAGCGCATGACACCTGCCCACCAGCAGTTTCTGGAAGCGAACAAATCGTTCCAACTGGCTCAATCCCGCTACCAGATGGGATTGAGCTCCATCGTCGAACTCACCCAGGCCCAGCTCAATTTCACCCGCGGCGCCATCGACGAAATCGAAGCCCGGATCGAATATCAGATGCGCTGCGCGGAGCTGGACTATCAGATGGGAAAGCTGCGCTAAGCTCTGTGTGTCATTTCAAGCGAACTCTGCGGCATATCACTCGGTTTGCTATGGTTGCTGGGCCTTAAATCCCTGTTTTTCTATGTGGATTTTGCTGGCAGCGAACTTGCAGTACCGACGTCCTCAAGAGCCTTCCTATCCACGTACAGCACGCGACGACGACAATGACCCAAGCTTTTTTCCTCATGAAAACCTTTTCCACCTTGGCCCTCGCCGGGCTATTGGCGCTGGGCTCCAGCGCAGCCTTGGCCTTCGATTACAACGACGAAGGACAAACGCTGGTGAACAAACGCTTGAAGGGCAGCTACGGGTTTGCCGCCCAAGGCTATTTCGGTGCGGATTTCGACAAAACGTCCAAGCTGACGACTGGCGCAATCGCCATTCGCGTAGGCGTGTTCGACTTCGACGGCGCCGGCCATTGCAGCATCCACAGCATGGCCAACAAGGCGGGACTCAAGGCCGCCGTGACCCAGGACACTTCCGAATGCACCTACGAGGTCTACCTCGACGGTACGGGCAAAGTGGATGCGGTATTGGGAGGGAAGTCGTTCCTGACTTTCTTCGTGCTGGTGAATGGCGGCAAGGAATTCATGTTCACCCGGCGCGAAGGCACCGACACTTCGGCTGACCAGGGCGGAGCCACCTTGGTTTTCGCCATCGCCAAAAAACAGTAGCCGGCTCGCTGCAATCAGGCGGAAATTTCCGCCATCTCCACACGCTGTGTCAGATTGCACAGCAGAACATAGGGGATGGTGTCGGCATAGCGTGCGATTTCCTCCACCGGCAGCCCTTGGCCCCATAGCGTGACGGTATCGGCTGGCTCCGCTTCGGGGCAATCGGTCAGATCGACCGAAATCATGTCCATGGAAACCCGGCCTATGAGAGGTACGCGTCTCCCGCAAACCAGGACCGGCGTGCCGGTGGGAGCACGGCGCGGATAGCCGTCGCCGTAGCCTACCGCCACGATGCCCATGCGGGTGGGGCGCCGGCAGACGAATTCGCCGCCATAGCCGACCGCATCGCCGGGATGCAAGCGTTTAATCGCGATGATCCGGCTCTGCAGCGTCATCACAGGCTTCAGTCCTTCTTCCGGCCCGGTCCTGCCGGGAAACGGCGAAACCCCGTACAACAGGATGCCAGGCCGTACCCAAGCGCTGCGGGCAGCTTCCCAGGCAAGCAGACCCGCCGAATTGGCGATGCTGAACTCGCCGACAACCCCTGCGGTCCGCTGGAAATGATCGAGTTGGAGGGCGGTTGCGGTGTCGCCGGTGGCTTCGGCATTGGCCAGATGGGTCATGGCCGGCACCGGCTGCCGAACTCTGGGAGAAGCCGCGAGCCGGCAACGGGCCTCGGCGAACTCCAACTCGCTCAAGCCCAAACGGTGCATGCCGGTGTCCGCCTTCAGCCAGACGCCGATAGGATCGGGAAGCTCTGTCTGTTCCAGCAGGTCGAGCTGGAACCTCGAATGCAGCACCGCTTCTAGGCGGTACCGGTGGATCAGCCGCAAGCCTTCCTCATCCACGAAGCCTTGCAAAACGGCGATGCGCTGGCCGATGCCCGCTTGGCGCAAGACCACCCCCTCCTCCACTCTGGCAACGGCAAACGCGTCGGCCCCGGATAAAGCGGTAGCGGCGCGGACCAGACCGTGCCCATAGGCATTGGCCTTGATTACCGCCATGATCTTCGATTCCGGCACCGAGCGGCGTATGCACGCCAGATTGTGCGCGAAAGCTGCCATGTCGAGGACCGCGCGGACAGCAGGCACCATGCCCTTAATAATCCTCGCGGGAATAGGGGTCGGCGATGAAGTTTTCGAAGCGGGTGTACTGCCCGAGGAAGGTCATCCGTACCATGCCGATGGGGCCGTTACGCTGCTTGGCGATGATAATCTCCGCCGTGCCCTTATCGGCACTGTCGGGGTTGTAGACCTCGTCGCGGTAGATGAACACGATGATATCGGCGTCCTGCTCGATCGACCCCGATTCGCGCAGGTCGGACGGTACCGGCCTCTTGTTGGGCCGCTGTTCGAGGTTACGGTTGAGCTGCGACAGCGCAATGACCGGCACGTTCAGTTCCTTGGCCAAGGCTTTGAGCGAGCGCGAAATCTCGGAAATTTCGGCAACCCGGTTTTCGCCGCTGGAACACTGCATGAGCTGCAGGTAATCCAGAACCACCAAGCCGAGCTGGCCATTCTCGCGCGCCAGCCGGCGGCAGCGGGCGCGGACTTCGGTGGGCGATAGCGCGGCCGTGTCGTCGATGAAGAGCTTGGTTTCCGCCAGGATGTTGATGGCCGAGGTCATGCGTGGCCATTCGTCGTCCTCCAGCTTGCCGGTGCGGACCCGGTGTTGGTCGATGCGTCCGAGCGAAGACATCATGCGCATCGCCAGCTGTTCGCCGGGCATTTCCATGCTGAACACGGCGACCGGCAGGCCTTCCTTGATCGCCACGTTTTCGGCGATGTTCATCGCAAAAGTGGTTTTGCCCATGGACGGCCGGCCGGCGATGATGATGAGATCGGACTGCTGCAAACCCGAAGTCATGTCGTCGAAATCGGCAAATCCCGTACTCGCGCCGGTGATGTGCCCCTCTTTCTGGAACAGCATCTCGATGCGGTCGACGGCGGACACCAGAAGGCTCTTGATCGGTTTGAAGCCGGCGCTGCCGCGTTGGCGCTGGTCGGCGATCTGGAACACGCGCTGCTCGGCGTGCTCCAGTAGGTCGCTCATGCCCCGCCCTTCGGGCTGATACGCCGAATCGGCGATCTCCGTGCCAACATGGATGAGCTGGCGCAGCACCGCCCGCTCGCGCACGATATCGGCATAGGCCGAGATGTTGGCCGCGCTGGGGGTTTCCCGCGCCAGCACCGCGAGATAGGAGAGTCCGCCGGCATCATCCAGCTCGCCGGTCTTTTCCAGCACCTCCGACAGCGTCACCACGTCGAACGGCGCCTGCTTGTCGGAAAGCTGACGGATGGACCGGAAAATCAGGCGATGGTCGCGGCGGTAGAAGTCTTCTTCTACGATGCGGTCCGCGACCACATCCCAGGTCTGGTTGTCGATCAGCAGGCCGCCCAGCACCGCCTGTTCGGCCTGGATCGAGTGGGGCGGCACCTTGAGCGCTTCGACGCGCCTGTCTATAGAACGGACATGGTCGGACATTGAAATCTATCAGCCGTTACGGATGGTTTCGATGAGCCGAGTGGTCGAATGACCGTCGACGAAGCCGAGAATTCTCACCTCTCCGCCATTCGCCAGCACGCAGTCGTGGCCGGCGATCGCGGTGATATCGGGGTAGTCGCCGCCCTTGACCAGCACATCCGGCTGGAGGGCGCAAATTTCGTCCCGCGGCGTGTCTCCCTCGAAGGCCACCACCCAGTCTACGCTCTCCAAAGCGGCCAGCATAAGCATACGGTGCGCCAAAGGATTGACCGGGCGCTGCGGCCCTTTGAGGCGCCGCACCGAATCGTCGCTGTTGACCAGCACGACCAGGCGGTCCCCCAATGCGCGGGCTTGCTCCAAATATTGAACATGTCCAGGGTGCAGCAAATCGAATACACCGTTCGTGACCACGATGCGCTCCCCGCTATGCCGCGCCGTTTCAAGTACGGCGAGAAGTTCGTCGAGCCCGATGACACCGCGTTTCGGCGCCCGCTGGCCATGGATCGCTATGGCCAATTCCTCCGTGCTCACGGAGGCCGTGCCAAGTTTGCCGACCACGATGCCAGCGGCCAAATTAGCCAGACCGACGGCATCGGCCAGCGGTCTGCCGGCAGCGAGACCCGCCGCCAGCACCGAAATAACCGTGTCGCCTGCCCCGGTCACGTCGTAGACCTCCTTGGCATGCGCTGGCAGATGCAGCCCGCCGGTGCGGGTCAGCAGTGTCATACCGTGCTCGCCCCGTGTGACTAACAGAGCTTCCAGTTCCAGTTGTGCAATCAGGTTCAGCCCCTTGCGTTCGATTTCTGCTTCGCCGCTGCAGGCGCCGGCCACGGCTTCGAATTCGGCGAGATTGGGAGTCAGTAGGGTCGCGCCCCGGTAACGCTCGAAATCCAGCCCTTTGGGGTCAACGAGTACGGGTTTGCCAGCCCGCCGAGACGCGGCTATGAAATCGCGGACCGAAGCCAAAGTGCCTTTGGCGTAGTCGGACAAGACGGCCACTCCGGCTTGCCCCAGCAGCGCGCGGAATCGCGCTTGCAGAGCCGCCGGATCGAAACGGCCGAAGCCGTCCTCGAAATCCAGCCTGATGAGCTGCTGCTGGCGGCTGACGATACGGAGTTTGGCGATGGTGGCGACGCCGGGGCAACGCTCGATGTGGCTGCGAATGCCCGCCTCGGCCAATAGCCGCTCCAGGGTGCCGGCGGCTTCGTCCTCGCCAGCGTAACCGAGCAGATCGACCGAAGCTCCCAAAACGGCCAGATTGAGCGCCACATTTCCGGCGCCGCCGATACGCTCTTCGGAAGTCTCGACCCGGACGACGGGGACCGGCGCCTCCGGAGAAACGCGCGAGGTTCCGCCGAACCAATAGCGGTCTAGCATGAGGTCGCCGACGACCAGAACGCGGGCAAGGCTGAAATCGGGGAGAAGCATGCAACGGGAGGAACGGAATGAACGCCTAGAATACCACAGCGGCGGTCCTCCGGGCCGCGTGCGGGACTCAGAGAGACAGTCGCTCGGGCATGGTATCTAACGCCGATACCAGTGCGTCGACCATTTCCTCGCCCTGGGCGATATGGCCCGCATTCGGCAGAATTCTAAGTTCCGATTGCGGCAATGCCCGGTGCAACAGCCAGGCCGATTCTGGCGGGCAAACCCAGTCCTGCCGGCCGTGCACGATGATCGAAGGCAGATGGGCGATCTTCGGGCAGTCTTCGAGAATCTGCCCTTCGCGGATGAAATAGCGCCGGGCGGCATAGTGCAGCTCGATCCGGCTTTGATGCAAAGCCCCACCGGGCAGGGCTTCGTCCTCAAGCGGTGCGAACCCATCGCCCAACGTCACGCGGGTGCTCCACAGCCACCATTCCCGCGCCATCCGCCGCCGCTCCAGCTCGTCCGGACCATTGATCCGGTGGCAAAGCGCGCGGATAGGGTTGGCACGTTCCTTCGGGTCGAAATTTTCGATGAACCGCTGCCAATGCTCGGGATATAGCCGGCTCGCGCCATCGCGGACGAACCAGTTCACATCGCGTTTACGCGCCAGAAAACTGCCGCGCAGAATCATCCCGCTCACTCGTTCCGGATAAGCTTGCGCATACAGCAAAGCCAGCGCAGCACCCCAGGAGCCGCCGAATAGCAGCCATTTGCGGATATTCAGGCGCTCACGGACAAACTCCAGATCGTGCAGCAGATGTTGGGTCGTATTGCCGCGGATGCAGCCGTGCGGAATCGAGCGCCCCGACCCGCGTTGGTCCAAGAGTATGGCCCGGTAGCATTGCGGATCGAAGAATGCGCGGTGATGACTTCGGCAGCCGGCCCCCGGACCGCCGTGTAGAAACAAAACGGGAATCCCTGCGGGGTCGCCGCATTCTTCGACGTAAAGCACATGGCCATCTTCTAAATCGAAGCGATGGACGGCGTAGGGTTCGATCGGGGAATACAGGGTTTTCATGGCGCGGGTCTGCCACAGCTAAAGATAGGCAAAAAAAAGGGGGATACTCGATCCCCCTTTTCCTGTGGCCGTTCTCAGATCCGATGAAGCTTAAAGCTCATCAGAAGCCGATACCTACGTAAGCACCTGCGGTGTAGTTGTCCGTATTGGTGCTGTTAAGGATGGTCTTGCCGCCGGCGGTCTTCACGCTGTAGTTCACGTCGTTGCCGGTGAAGGTGTAACGGAAGTCGGCGCCCACCCAGAGGTTCTTGAAGATGTTGTACTCAAGACCGGTGCCCAGCATCAGACCCGGATTCAGCACGGTGATGCCGCTGGACGGCGGGCTGATGACGTTGACCGCCAAGCCGAACGGCACGATCCAGGGGCGGAAGCCTTCGATGCCTGTGTACTTCAGCTTCGGAGACGCGTACAGCGAGAACATGGTGACCTGGGCCTGCGCGCGGATGCCGCCGAGCTGGTTGCTGACGAATGAGTTGTTGACGCTGCCGTAGTTCTTGTAGTCGAACATGAGTTCGGCGTCGAGGGCCAGATCGTCGGAGATGCCGAAGGTGTCGTCGGTCAAGCGGTGATCGAAACCTGCGCCGACGTACCAGCCCGACTTGTCGGAACCGAAGTTGCTATTCGGGGAAAGAACGTTGTTGTTGACCAGCAATTCCTGGTTACGCGCATGGTTCACCGCCGCCCAACCGCCGCGGAAGAAGACCATGTCGTCGTCTTTCGTCTTTTCCTCATGCTGCTTCAACTCTGCAGCGCTCTGGTCGACCTTAGCCTGCTGAGCCTGAATCTGCTGCGTGGCCTGCTTGGCTTCGGACTTGGCTTCGGAAGTTTCGGCTTCGGTCTTGGCGCGGGAAGCTTCCAGTTCGGCGCGGAGGGCCTGCATTTCCTGCTCCATCACTTCCAGTCTGCGCTCGAGGGCGGACTGACCGGAGATGTGATGATGCGGTGTTGCAGCCATGGAAGCCTGGGGGGCCAAAGCGGCGGCGATCGAAGCGGTGAGCAGAGTGGCGACCCCACCCGATTTCTTGATCTGTTTCATAATTTCCCCTCGACAGAGTCTTGTTAGTTTGGATAAAGCGTTGCTCCGGAGCAACATTTAGTTGCTTGCGGGAGCGATCCTAGCAAAAAACCTTTCTCGTCACAATTGTTCTAGCGCGATTTATTGACGTCGATCAGGGTTATTCGGCCAAGCCCCGCTAGCGCCGAAAATTTGGACGAAAACAACCGCCCCTCTACGCGCCGGTGGTGCTCATGCACTAAGCTGATCGATATTGGTCTGGAGATGCCATGTTACGGAAACAATACGCACTGGTTTATAATGCCAAGTTCGCGTGCTTGAACATAAATCATTAGAAAGAACAAGCATCCGGAACCTGCTGCCTCAGATGGAATCGCCTATAAATGAGGCCTGAAGCCGGCACGCGATCCTCTAGCGGTGTTAAAACGCACCTTGCTATAGCCCCCATATACAAAGACTAAGAACTCGAGAGGTCATATGGCTGTCAAGAACCGCCTTCACCGCAGCGAACTCGCCGTGCCCGGCAGCAATCCGCGCATGCTGGAAAAAGCGCCCGATGCCGGCGCCGATATCGTATTCCTGGACCTGGAAGATGCGGTGGCACCGGACGACAAGGAACAAGCGCGCAGAAACATCATCGCGGCGCTCGATACCTACGACTGGTCCAAATGCGCGGTTTCGATCCGCATCAATGGACTCGACACCCATTACGCCTATCGTGACCTGGTCGATATCGTCGAAGCTTGCGGCGACAAGCTCGATACCATCCTGATTCCGAAGGTAGGCTGCGCCGCCGACGTCCTGTTCGTTGCGACTCTGCTGTCTCAAATCGAGGCCTATAAAGGTATCGAACCGATCAACATCCATGTGCTGATCGAAACCGCTATGGGTATGGCCAACGTGGAAGAAATAGCCCGCACTTGCCCGGAGCGCATGGAGGCCATGGTTTTCGGGGTCGCCGACTATGCTGCGTCGGTGCGCGCCCGCACGACCAACATCGGCGGAGCGAACGCCGATTACGGCGTGCTGACCGATCCAGACGAATCCGGAGCCCGCGGTTATCACTGGGGCGACCAATGGCATTTCGGCATATCCCGCATGGTGGCGGCTTGCCGCGCCTATGGTTTGCGACCCATCGACGGCCCCTTCGGCGATTTCGGCGATCCCGAAGGCTTCCGCGCCGCTGCCCGCCGTGCCGCGGCACTGGGCTGCGAGGGCAAGTGGGCTATTCATCCGTCTCAGGTTGCATTGTGCAACGAGATCTACACGCCCACCGAGAAGGAAGTCACTCGCGCCTACCGTATCCTGGAGGCCATGGAGCAGGCCGCGAAGGAAGGCAAAGGCGCCGTATCCCTGGACGGGCGCTTGATCGATGCCGCGTCGATCCGCATGGCGGAAAACGTGGTGCGCCAGATGAAACAGATCGAATCGCGCCTGGGCGCTTGAAGGCTACCCGCCAGCCCGCGCATGGCGCGCCGATGCAGACTTCAGTTGAACGAGGAAATCGTCCGTGAATATCCATGAATATCAGGCCAAGGAATTGCTTAAGACCTACGGCGTACCCGTGCCGAACGGCGCGGTAGCCTATTCCGACGCCCAGGCCGCAAGCGCCGCCGAAGAAATAGGCGGCAGCCGCTGGGTCGTCAAAGCCCAAATCCATGCCGGCGGCCGCGGCATGGCCGGCGGTGTCAAGGTCGCCAACTCGGTCGAGGAAGTGCGCCAATATGCCGACGCCATGCTTGGCACCCACCTGGTCACCCACCAGACCGGTCCGGAAGGCTCGTTGGTACAGCGCTTGTGGGTAGAACAGGCGAGCCACATCAAGAAGGAATACTACCTGGGCTTCGTGATCGACCGGGGCAACCAACGGATTACGCTGATCGCCTCCAGCGAAGGGGGTATGGAGATCGAGGAAGTCGCCAAGGCAAGCCCGGAAAAAATCGTCAAGGAAGTCATCGATCCCGCCATCGGTCTGCTGGATTTCCAATGCCGCAAGATCGCCACGGCGATCGGCCTGAAGGGCAAACTGATGCCGCAGGCCGTCAAACTGATGAAGGCCATCTACCGTTGCATGCGCGATAAAGACGCGCTGCAGGCCGAGATCAACCCGCTAGCCATCGTCGGCGAAGGCGAAGAATCGCTGATGGTGCTGGACGCGAAGTTCAATTTCGACGACAACGCGCTGTACCGCCAGCGCACGGTCACCGAGATGCGCGATCTGGCCGAGGAAGACCCCAAAGAAGTCGAAGCCTCCGGCCACGGCCTCAATTACATCGCCCTCGACGGCAACATCGGCTGCATCGTCAACGGCGCCGGTCTTGCCATGGCCTCTCTAGACGCCATCACCCTGCATGGCGGCCGGCCTGCCAACTTTCTCGACGTGGGCGGCGGCGCCTCGCCGGAGAAGGTCACCAATGCCTGCCGCATCGTGCTGGAAGACCCTAACGTCAAGTGCATCCTGGTCAACATCTTCGCCGGCATCAACCGCTGCGACTGGATCGCCAAGGGCCTGATCCAGGCCTGCACCAGCCTGAAGATCGAGGTTCCACTGATCGTGCGCTTGGCCGGCACTAATGTCGAAGAAGGCCGCAAAATTCTGGCCGAATCGGGCCTCACCTTCATCACCGCCGAAAATCTGGATGCTGCGGCCGCCAAGGCCGTCGAGATCGTCAAAGGGTAATAGCCATGAGTGTCTTCGTTAACAAGAATTCCAAGGTCATCTTCCAGGGCTTCACCGGCGAGCACGCGACTTTCCACGCCCAGGATGCCATCAGCATCGGCACCAACGTGGTCGGCGGCGTAACGCCCGGCAAAGGCGGCACCATGCATCTGGGGCTACCGGTGTTCGACACGGTGGCCGAAGCCGTGGCGGCTACCGGCGCCGACGTCTCCGCGGTGTTCGTCCCTCCCCCGTTCAACGCCGACGCCCTGATGGAAGCCATCGATGCCGGGATCAAGGTGGCCGTGACCATTGCCGACGGCATTCCCGTACACGACATGATCCGCCTACAGCGCTACCGCGTCGGCAAGGACGCTATCCTCATCGGCCCCAACACACCCGGTATCATCACGCCCGATGAATGCAAAGCCGGCATCATGCCTTCGCATATCTATAAGAAAGGCAATGTCGGCATCGTCTCGCGCTCCGGCACGCTCAACTACGAAGCTACCGAGCAGATGGCGGCCCTGGGATTAGGCATCACCACCTCGGTCGGCATCGGCGGCGATCCCATCAATGGCACCGATTTCGTGACCGTATTACGTGCCTTCGAGGCCGATCCTGAAACCGAGATCGTCGTCATGATCGGCGAGATCGGCGGCCCCCAGGAAGTTGCCGCTGCGCGCTGGGCCAAAGAGAACATGCGGAAGCCGGTCGTCGGCTTCGTCGCCGGCCTCGCCGCGCCGGCCGGCCGGCGCATGGGCCATGCGGGCGCCATCATCTCCAGCGAGGCCGACACCGCCGGTGCCAAGATGGACGCCATGGAAGCCTTGGGGCTATACGTCGCCCGCAACCCGGCCCAGATCGGCCGAACTGTGTTGCGCGCAGCACAGGAACACGGCATCAAATTTTAAGCCCACCCGGCCTGCGGCAAACCCGCCGCGGGCCCATTCGACAGCCCTATCGAACATGCAGCAACTCAACGCCATTCAAGTTAAGCAACTGATCGATGCCTCGGACCCGGCTCCCTTACTGCTGGACGTACGCGAACCGAACGAGTTTGCCTATTGCCATATCGACGGGGCCCTGCACATTCCCATGGGACAGATCGTTTCCCGGCTCGATGACATCGATGCCGAACGCGAGATCGTGGTGATCTGCCACCATGGCATGCGCAGTTTCCAGGTCGCTCAATTCCTGGAAAGCCAAGGCTACGGACGCGTCATCAACCTTTCCGGGGGAATCGACGCCTGGGCACGGGACGTGGATCCAGGCATGCCTAAGTATTGAATGATCGCATTGATTCAACGTGTCACCGAGGCTGCGGTCCACATTAACGGCACGACGGTAGGCGCGATCGGACAAGGTCTATTGGCCTTGGTCGCCGTCGAGCGCGGAGACGGCGAGCCCCAGGTCTCGCGCATGGCCGAGCGCTTGCTTGGCTACCGCATCTTCGCCGATGCCGAAGGCCGCATGAATCTGAGTCTGACCGAGACCGGCGGCGGCTTGCTGCTGGTCTCGCAATTCACCCTCGCCGCCGACACCGCCAAAGGCATGCGCCCTAGCTTTACCCCGGCGGCCGATCCCGAAACTGGAAGGCGGCTGTTCGACTCGTTGGCGGAAACAGTCCGCAGCCGCCATACCCCCATTTCCACCGGGCGTTTCGGGGCCGACATGCAGGTGAGTTTGGTCAACGACGGGCCGGTAACTTTCCTGCTGCGCTGTCCGCCTGCTCCTGCCGCTTAAAGCAGCCATAGCGTTCCGTCCCAGGTCTTCGCTATCATCGCCCGACGAAGGTGCGGAGACGATGCCATGCAGCAAAAATTTCGAATCGAGCGCATGAACCAGGATCAACTCGGACTGGTCTTAGAGTGGGCAGCAACCGAAGGCTGGAATCCTGGTTTGCACGATGCCGCCAATTTTTTTGCTGCCGATCCGGAAGGCTTCTTCATGGGTTTCTTGGACGATGAACCGGTCGGCAGCATCAGCGCCGTCACCTATCCCGGCAATTTTGGCTTTATCGGCCTCTACATCGTCCGCCCGGAGCATCGCGGCAAGGGTTTCGGTCTCAAACTTTGGCACACTGCCGTGGAACACCTGGGAGACCGGACGGTCGGCCTGGACGGCGTGGTCGAACGGCAAGCGAGCTACGCCCGCTCCGGATTTGTGACCGCCCACCGCAATTTCCGCTTCGAGTGGAACGGTCCGGCGGAACAGCAGCCGGTGTCCGGCGTACTCCCTCTGGAGCATCTCGCCTTCCCCGAACTCCTGGCCTATGACGCCGGTCTGTTTCCAGGTTTCCGGGAGGGATTCCTGCGCGCTTGGATCGGGCAACCGGGTTGCTGCGGCTTGGCCTATCGCTCCGATCACGGGGATGTCGCGGGATACGGACTACTGCGCCCCTGCTGCCAGGGCTACAAGCTGGGACCGCTGTTCGCCGACAGTTCGCGCATAGCCGAGGCTCTGTTGCTTGCATTTCGGCGGCACGCGGGGTCAGCGCCAATTTTCCTGGATGTGCCAGAGTCCAATACCGCAGCGATGCACTTGGTGGGCCAGCGCGGCATGCAGCGGGTGTTCGAAACAGCGCGCATGTACACACCAAGGGCTCCCAGCCTCCCGCTGGAACGCTGCTTCGGCATTACCAGTTACGAACTGGGCTAGCCGCGCCATAGCATGTCCGCGCCTATCGCGCCAGTGCTTGGCGGCAGCGGCGCTTCCCGGTAGACTTGCCCGCTTTTTTTCCCGCCCATGCATATCGGACCCCATATCCTCGCCAGCCCGGTCGTTCTCGCGCCCATGGCGGGCGTGACCGACCTTCCCTTCCGCCGGCTCTGCCGGAAATTCGGCGCGGGCCTGGCGGTTTCCGAAATGATGGCAGCCAATCCAGCGTTACGGGCGACGCGCAAATCGCAGCTGAGACAGGACCACAGCGGCGAGGCGGGGCCGGTCAGCGTGCAGATCGTCGGCGCGGATCCTGCTGAAATGGCCGAGGCGGCGCGCCTCAACGCCGGCTTGGGCGCCGACATCATCGACATCAACATGGGCTGTCCGGCTAAAAAGGTCTGCAACGTCGCCGCCGGGTCGGCCTTGTTGCGCGACGAAAAGCTGGTCGGCGCCATTCTCGACGCTGTAGTGGGTGCCGTGTCGATTCCGGTTACGCTGAAGATCAGAACCGGCTGGGATTCCTCCTCCCGCAACGCGGTTCGCATAGGAAAAATCGCGGAAAGCGCCGGAATCGGCGCGCTCACGGTGCACGGCCGAACCCGCGCCTGCGGCTTTGCGGGGGCAGCCGAATACTCTACAATTACCGAAGTGAAAAATGCTATCGGCATTCCGGTCATCGCCAACGGCGACATCGACTCGCCCGAAAAAGCCGAGGCCGTGCTCCGATCGACCGGCGCTGACGCCGTCATGATCGGCCGCAGCGCCTGGGGGCAACCCTGGCTGCTGCGGGAAATCGCCGCACGGCTCAAGGACGGCCGCCAGCCCGCCCCTCCTACGCTAGACGAGATACGCCGCACCGTGCTCGGCCATCTCGAAGCGCTGTATTCTTTCTATGGGGAGCTGCAGGGGACGCGCATCGCACGCAAACACATCGGCTGGTACGCCGCCCGCATCGCGGGTCTGGACGACGGGCCGGTACGGGGGATCCTGTCCCTCGATAACGCCCGCCAACAGCTTGCCGCTGTGGACGCCCTGTTGAATTTTCAGTTCGAGAAGACCGCTGCATGAGACAGGACAATCGATTGCTTGAATCTTTCGAATCACCCGCCATGGATCGTTCCGGCACGCCCGTCGTGCTCAGTGAACAAGTGCGCATGGCCTTGGTCAATTATCTATCGCAGTTGGACGGCATCAGCGTGACCGACATGTATACCCTCGTCATGGGTGAAGTCGAACGGCCGCTCATCCGCACCGTGCTCGAGCACTGCTGCCACAACCAGACCCGAGCGGCGCAGGTGCTGGGTCTTAGCCGCAGCACCCTGCGCAAGAAGATGCAGCAGCACGGCATCGAATAAGCCTTTTCTCCGCATTGCCTAGCAACGATATCCCATGAGCAAGCCTATCTCCCGTGCCCTGGTCAGCGTCTCGGACAAAACCGGTTGCGTGGACTTCTGCCGCCGCCTGGCGGCGGCCGGTATCGAAATCGTCTCGTCCGGCGGCACCGCCAAGCTCCTCGCCGAACATGGCATTCCTGCCGTCGAGGTCAGCGACTACACCGGCTTTCCGGAAATGATGGACGGACGCGTCAAGACCCTTCATCCCAAGGTCCACGGCGGCATCCTCGGCCGGCGCGGCATCGACGAAGCCATCATGGCCGAGCACGGCATCCTTCCCATCGATCTGGTCGTGGTCAACCTCTACCCGTTCGAACAGACCGTCGCCAAACCCGATTGTAATTTGCAAACTGCAATCGAGAACATCGATATCGGCGGGCCAGCCCTGATCCGGGCAGCCTCCAAGAACCATGTCTCGGTTGCCGTGATCGTGGACCCGGAGGATTACGCCTCCGTGCTGGCGGAGCTGGAAAATTCCGGCTGCAGCCTGTCGCCTGCCACGCGTTTCGCCTTGGCGGCCAAAGCCTTCCGCCACACGGCTTGGTACGATTCCGCCATCGCCGATTATCTCGATCGCCGGAATTCCAGCGCGGAGAGCTTCGCCGATCCTTTGCTGCTGCGCTTCCGCCGTACCCAGTCGATGCGCTATGGCGAGAATCCGCATCAGCGCGCCGCTTTCTACGTCGAATCCGCTGCGCCGGCCGGCTGCATCGCCACGGCCCGCCAGCTGCAGGGCAAGGAACTCTCGTACAACAACATCGCGGACGCCGATGCTGCGCTCGAATGCGTCAAGGGCTTCGCAGACCTGCCGGCCTGCGTGATCGTCAAGCATGCCAATCCCTGCGGCGTCGCCGAAGCTGCCAGTACGGTGGCAGCCTACGATCTGGCCTATGCCACCGACCCCACCTCCGCGTTCGGCGGCATCATCGCCTTCAACCGAACGCTGGACGCCGAGACCGCGCGCGCCATCGTTGAGCGGCAGTTCGTGGAAGTCATCATCGCACCCTCCGTTGCGGAAGATGCCCTCCCCATTCTGGCTGCGAAACCCAACGTACGCGTGTTGAGCAGCGGCGCCTGGCCGGCTGAGCCCTTTGCTGAACTGGATTACAAGCGCGTCGGCGGCGGCCTGCTGGTGCAGGACAAAGATATAGAGCGGGTCACCCGCGACCGTTTCTGGGTCGTGAGCCAACGCGCTCCGACCGAACAGGAGCTGATCGACCTCCAGTTCGCCTGGCGGGTAACCAAATTCGTCAAATCCAATGCCATCGTCTATTGCAAAGAGCGCCGCACAATCGGCATCGGCGCCGGCCAGATGAGCCGCGTCTACTCGGCCCGCATCGCCGCCATCAAGGCTCAGGACGAAGGCCTGAGCGTCGCCGGGTCTGTAGTCGCTTCCGACGCCTACTTCCCATTCCGCGACGGCATCGATGCCGCTGCGGAAGCCGGAGTGACGGCGGTGATCCATCCCGGTGGTTCGATCAGAGACCCGGAGGTCATCGCTGCCGCCGACGAGCACGGGATGGCGATGGTCTTCACCGGCATCCGCCATTTCCGCCACTAGACGCGCGTGACGGCACCGCTGGACTCGTTGCTCGCCGACGCCGACCTGTGCGTCAAATGCGGTCTGTGCTCGCCGCATTGCCCGACCTACCGGCTGACGGCTGACGAGAACGAATCGCCCCGCGGACGGATCGCCCTGATCCAAGGCTGGGCCTCCGGCCGGCTGCCACTGACGGCTGCGTTGCGTGCGCCGCTGGACGATTGTCTGCTATGCCGCAATTGCGAATCCGTGTGTCCTGCCAAGGTACCTTACGGGAAAATCATGGACCGTTTTCGCTCCGAAACCGGCCAGAGCCACAAGCCGCTGGCGACACGAGCGGTTTCCGCGGCGGTGCGCAGCGGATTGCGCAGTCCAGCGTTATCGCGGCTAGGGCGGAAAGCATTGGGCGGCATTGGAGGGCTGTTGGGCGACACTTCATGGAAAGCGCTCGCTTCCGAGCTGCCGCCCCCGGGCGACCCCGCTGCTTGGTATGGAAAACACCCGGCGGCCCCGTCCACTGCCCATGTCGGTCTATTCCTGGGTTGCACGGCCGCGGCAGCAGACGCCGCCACGGTTGCCGCAATACTTAAACTATTGCCGGCTCTGGGCGTTAGCGTAACGGTGCCGGAAGCGCAGGCCTGCTGCGGAGCAATGGATCTGCATGCGGGTAACACGGCAACAGCGCACAGCTTGATCGCGCGGAACATCGAAGCTTTTTCCAGCCTCGCTCTGGACGCGGTGATCGGCTTCGCCAGCGGCTGCGGCGCCACCCTGCAAGAATACGCCCAGCACAGCAGTGCTCCTGGGGCGGAGCCGTTCTCCGCTCAGGTAACGGATATTAGCCGCTTCCTGGCGGAACGCGTCCCCGAAGAGCTCTGGAATTTCGCACCGCTGGACGCCAGGGTGCTGGTCCACAACCCTTGTTCGCTGCGTAATGTCTGCAAGGGCGAAGGCAGCGTAGAAAAACTGTTGGGGAAGATTCCCGGACTGACGGTGAGTACCCTGCCCGGTAAAGGGCGCTGCTGCGGCGCCGCCGGCAGCTACATGGTCGAGCATCGGGAAATGGCTGAGGCCATCCGGGCGGAGACGATCGAGGCCATCTTAGCGGCCAACCCAGACTACCTGGTGAGCTCTAATATCGGCTGCGCCCTGCACTTACGCGCCGGTCTGCGGAGACTCGCCGACATACCGGTGATCCACCCGGTCCAGCTACTGGCGCGGCTGCAGCGCATTTAATCCCCACAAACGAAAACGGGCGCCGAGGCGCCCGTTTTCTTGGCTGCACCCCAGTGTCAGCGGCGCAGTTTGTAGTTGCGGCCGTAAAAAATTTCCGCCATCTCGCGCTGCAGCTGTTTCTGCACCTTCGTACGTTCGTCGTTGTCTAGCTGATCCTTGTCGGTCTCGAACAAATAATTATCGAGATTGAAGTCTTTCAGAATCATTTTGGTATGGAAGATTTTTTCCTGATAGACGTTCACATCAATCATCTGATAGCGATCCGCCGTGGCATCGGAAATATAGTTCTGGATCGAAGTGATATCGTGGTCGATATAGTGCTTCTGCCCGCTGATGTCGCGCGTGAATCCGCGTACACGGTAATCCATGATCACGATGTCGGACTCAAAGCTGTGGATGAGGTAGTTCAGCGCCTTCAGCGGCGAGATGCGGCCGCAGGTGGAAACGTCGATGTCGGCGCGGAAGGTGCTGATGCCGGCGTGCGGGTGGCTCTCCGGGTAGGTATGGACCGTGATGTGGCTCTTGTTCAAGTGAGCCACCACGGCTTCCGGCATCGGGCCCGGCGACTCGGAATTGGTCATGGACGACGGGGCATCGTGTCCCTCCGAGATCAGCATCGTTACGCTGGCGCCCTGCGGCTCGTAGTCCTGGCGAGCGATATTCAGAATTTCCGCACCGATGATCGCATTCACGTCGGTCAAAATCTGGGTCAGACGCTTGGCACTGTAAACTTCATCGATATATTCGATATAACGGCGCTGCCCCACTTCCGACTTTGCATAGCAAATATCGTAGATGTTGAAGCTCAGGGATTTAGTCAGGTTATTGAACCCGTGTAATTGCAGCTTATTGTCCATCAATTTTCGATATGACCCCGCTAGGGATGTCAGGTGCAAAAAATAACGGGCGCTCGCGCCCGCCGGAAATCTAGGGTGCCGACTGCCGATTAAACCTCGGCGATTTCATAATCGTGGGTGATGACCGCCGATTTGCCGAGCATGATCGAGGCCGAACAGTATTTCTCGGCGGACAGCTCAATCGCACGTTTCACGGCATCCTCCCTCAGTTCCTTTCCTTTCACCACGAAATGGGCGTGGATCCGGGTGAAGACTTTCGGATCGGTCTCCGCCCTTTCGGCCTCGAGATGGACTTCGCAGTCCCGGACATCGTGCCGTCCCTTCTTCAGGATGTGGATGACGTCGAAAGCCGTGCACCCCCCCATGCCTAGCAGTAGCATTTCCATGGGCCGTACGCCGAGATTCCGGCCTCCGCTCTCGGGAGGGCCGTCCATCAGAACGGCATGGCCGCTGCCGGATTCCCCCAGAAACGCCATGTTGTCTACCCATTTGATTCGTGCTTTCATCGCCGGCAGTCTATGCGGTATAAACTCTGTAGGGTATCACAAACCGGCATGGAATAGAGGCATCGCCTCAGCGCTGAGGATAGCGGCGCTCCAGATCGTGAAGGTAACGATGCACAAAATCCAGGCTGCTATTCAGTAGCTTGGGCGCCCGGCGCTGCATCAATGCAGCGATCGGCTGGCCGATCTGGGGGCTGAGAATGAGTATGCCGAGCACCCAGAAGGGCGGCAGTCCCATGATGACTTCGCTCATGAGCCCTGCTCCCAGCAGCATCCATCCGATATCCCGCGGCAATTTCTCGATACGGCTCAGGGCGTCGTCCGCCGATACGGACACCGGAAGCTTTCCAGGCGGCTGATTTTCCACGACCGCAGCCGGCTTCGCTCTCTTCGAGGTTCTAAGTTTTTCTTTCACTGCCGCTCCCGGAAACTGAACTGTTCAGCGAGTGTCCGCCGCTCTCGTTACCGCCATGTGACACGAAGCGCTGCGCCTGCGCAAGTCCCGGCCTATATCCCGGAGCCGAGCGGCCATGCCGCAAGCTTCAACTCTCCTCGTAAGGGTGCGATTATTAGGCGGGGTTTCGGCACTTACATTCAATTCAATAATTTCCCCCGGCTCCAAACTGGACGAACCCGACCCGCGACGAGGAAGCAGATAACTATGCGTGCAGTACTCTGGCTTGTGATGCTGTTCTGTATACAAACCGTAGCCGCGGCTCGGCTGGAATCGTTCTCGCCGGAAGGCTCGGCCACGGATGTACGCCAGGTCACCGCCCGCTTCTCCGAACCCATGGCGACCTTCGGCGATCCCCGCCTAGCCGATCCCTTCACGGTCGATTGCCCGGCCAAAGGGCGCGGACGCTGGGCCGAACCGCGGACCTGGGTATACGACTTCGATGCCGACCTGCCTGCCGGCCTGATTTGCCGTTTCCGGCCCAAGCCGCAACTGAAGGCCGTGAGCGGAGCGGCCGTCGAACTCGCCAAGGAGTACGGCTTCGACACCGGCGGCCCTACGGTGTCGGGCTCCTTCCCTAGCGAAGGCAGCGAAAGCGTGGACGAAAACCAGGTTTTCCTGTTGGCGGCGGCGGCTCCGGCCACGGCCGAGAGCATCGCTGCCCATGCTCGCTGTCAGGTCAAAGGCGTCGGCGAGGACATCGGCGTCGACGTCCTGACGGGTGAACGCCGGGACGCCGTACTGGCTCAGCGCCGTAAATTGGGCTGGGGTTACACCGACCTGTTGTGGCCGGACGGCGACTTTGACACCCTCAAGCCGGAACAAATCAAGGCCGGCGAAGCGCGGCTAGCCCTAGTGCAATGCCGCCGGGCCATTCCTCCGGAGACGGAGGTGCGCATCGTCTGGGGCAAAGGCATCACCGCCGGCGGCATCGCGACGACGGACGATCAGGTGCTGAGCTTCAAGTCCCGCCCCAGCTTCACGGCCCGCTTCAGCTGCGACCGCATCAACGCCAACGCCGATTGCATTCCCCTTTTGCCGATGGCGCTGCGCTTCGGCTCGCCCGTATCTGCGGATAAAGCCTCCGCCGTGCGCCTGGTCGACGGCTCTGGCAAGGTCTACGCCGCGGACGGGCTCGATCCTGCCCACAAACCCTTCGTCGAAGAACTGGGCTGGAAAGGCCCCTTCCCCGAAAAGACGACGCTCCATATCGAATTGCCGCCCGCCTTCGTAGACGATGCCGGGCGGCCGCTGGAAAACGCCAGCCGTTATCCCCTGGAAATCAAGACCGACGAATATCCGCCGCTGGCCAAGTTTCCCGGCGAATTCGGCATCCTGGAGCTGAAAGAAGGCGGCGTATTGCCCGTCACCGTGCGCCACATCGAGAATCCCGTGGCCGGCCAGCGGCTGGCATCGGGCGGCCCGGCCATTCCCGGCAAGATGAAGCGGCTGGCCCTCGGCGACCAGGAGATCGCCGCATGGATACGCAAGGTCAAAAAAGCTGCCGAACGCCGAGGCGAATCGATCCAACTGCCCAACGGCGATACGCAGTGGAAGGAGCTCACCGGCACCGAGTCGGTATTCGCAGACACCCCGGCCGAAACCTTCGAACTGCCCCGGGCCGAAGCGCAAAAAGAATTCGAGGTCATCGGCATTCCACTGGAAACAGCCGGTTTCTATGTAGTTGAGCTCGCCAGTCCGCGGCTGGGCGCCGCCCTGCTGGGCGAAAGCCGGCCCCGCTATGTGCCCAGTTCGGCGCTGGTGACTAACCTCTCGGTGCACTTCAAATGGGGCCGGGAATCTTCGCTGGTCTGGGTCACGACACTGGACTCCGCCGCACCCGTGCCGAACGCCGATATCCGCATCAGCCGTTTCTGCACGGACGAAGTGTTCTGGCAAGGCCGAACCGATGCCAACGGCGTGGCCCTGATCCAGGGATCGGTATTGCCCAAGCCGTCGGATTCCGGAGATAACTGCGAATGGGGTGACGGCCCGTTGATGGTGAGCGCCCGCACCGAGGGCGACATGAGTTTCGCCTTGAGCAGCTGGGGCGATGGGATTTCGCCGCAAAACTTCGATCTGCCGGTGGGCTTCTACGACAATCCTCTAGTCGTCCGCACCGTCCTGGACCGCAGCCTGTTCCGCGCAGGCGAAACTGTGTCCATGAAGCACTTCCAACGCCAGAAGACGGCTCATGGCTTCGCGCTGCCGGAAAGCCGCCCCGAGAAGATCAAGATCCGCCATGCCGGCAGCGGACAGGAATACGAGTTGCCGGCGCAATTCGACGCCCAGGGCATCGCCGAGAGCGCCTGGGCCATTCCCGCGGACGCCAAGCTCGGCAGCTACGAAATCACTTTTGCCTACTCCGACGGCACGGAAACGGCGACCGCGGCCGAGTTCCGGGTCGAGCAGTTCCGCGTGCCGACCATGCGCGCCGACATCCAGCCGCAGTCCGACGCCCTCGTCAACGCCAAGGAGGCCGCACTCGACATCCACCTCAGCTACCTCTCCGGCGGCGGCGCGGCCAATGCGCCGGTCAAGGTCCGCACTTTGGTCGAACCGCGCGCAGTGAGTTTCCCGGACTATCCGGATTTCAATTTCGAAGCGCAGAATATCGAAGAAGGCCTGCACGACAGCAATTACAGCGACGAGGCCGAAGCCGCGCCGGGCGCCAGCGGTCCCGCCCAAGTGCTGCCGCTGTCGCTCGACAAAGGCGGTGCTGCCCGCATCACCATCCCCAACCTCCCCGTCCCGAACACGCCGCAGGATCTGGTAGCCGAACTCGAGTACCAGGATGCCAACGGCGAACTGCTCACTGTAGCGCGGCGGATTCCGCTGTGGCCGGCCAGGCTCAGCCTGGGACTCAAAACCGAAGGCTGGGTAGCGACCAAGGATCAGCTACGGTTCCAGGTACTGGCGCTGGATCTCGCCGGGAAACCGGCGGCCGGCCGGAAAATTCAGGTCGATCTGTATTCGCGGACGACCTACTCCCACCGCAAGCGGCTGATCGGCGGCTTCTATGCCTACGAGGACAAGACCGAGGTCAAGCACGTCGGCGCCGACTGCAGCGGCAAGACCAACGATCAAGGGCTGCTGCTCTGCGTCCTCGCACCCGGCGTGTCCGGCGAAATCCTGCTCAAAGCCAGCGGCGACGACGGCGCAGGAAATCTGGCCCTGGGTACCGGTTCGGTATGGGTCGCCAGCGAAGACGAATGGTGGTTCGAGAACGGTCCCAGCGACCGCATGGACGTGATCGCCGAAAAACGCGCCTACGAACTGGGCGATAAAGCCCGGTTCCAGGTCCGCATGCCGTTCCGCTCGGCCACGGCCCTGGTGACGGTCGAACGCGAGGGCATCGTCGACAGCTTCATCGTCCCCCTGTCCGGACGCTCTCCGGTCATCGAGGTGCCGATCAAGGAGGCTTATGCGCCCAACGTGTTCGTTTCAGTGCTGGCTGTGCGCGGCCGGGTGAGCCCCGCCCAGTCCTGGCTGGCGGATACCGTGCGCAAACTGAAGCTGCCGTGGCAGCTCGACGGCGGCAAAGCCACGGCCCTGGTCGATTTGAGCAAGCCGGCCTATCGCCTGGGACTCGCCCAGATCGACGTGGGCTGGGCACCCAACCGGCTGGACGTCAAAGTCCAAGCCGACCGCGACACCTACAAGGTCCGCGAAACCGCCAAGGTTAAAGTCGCGGTACAACGCGCCGCAGGCGGCGGGGTGCCGGCGGAGGCCGAGATCGCCTTGGCCGCGGTGGACGAAGGCTTGCTCGAACTCAAACCGAACGAAACCTGGAATCTGCTGGACGGCATGATGGACCGGCGCGGCATCGAGGTGCTGACCTCTACGGCCCAGATGCAAGTCATCGGCAAACGCCATTATGGCCGCAAAGCCGTGCCTCACGGCGGCGGCGGCGGACGCCAGGCGGCGCGTGAACTGTTCGATACCCTACTGCTGTGGAAAGGCCGAGTGCCGCTGGACGCCAAGGGCGAGGCCGAAATCGAGGTGCCGCTCAACGATTCGCTCACCGCCTTCCGGCTTGTGGCGGTCGCCAATGCCGGTACTGGTTTGTTCGGCACCGGCAAGACCTCGATCCGGACGACGCAAGATCTCATGCTCTATTCCGGCTTGCCGCCGATGGTCCGCGAAGGCGACCGTTTCCGCGCCATCTTCAACCTGCGCAACGCCACCGACCGCAAGATTTCCGGCCAGCTTGGCGCCAAACTCACGCCCAAAGGCGCAGCGGCAGGCCAGGATCTTCCGCCCCAGCCGTTTGAACTGGACGGCGGAAGCGCGGCCGATTTCTCCTGGGAGGTCAAGGTGCCGGTCGACGTCGCCGGGCTGGATTGGGAAATCGCCGCGGCGGATAGCGCAGGGGCGGCCACAGACCGTCTGAAGACCGGCCAACGGGTCGAACCGGCCGTTCCGGTCAGAGTATTTCAAGCAAGCTTGACCCGGATCAACAAGCCGCTATCGCTCGCCGTGCAGCGGCCCGAGGACGCCCTACCGGGCCGCGGCGGCGTGCGCGTCTCGCTGCGCGCCAAGCTGGGCGACGGCCTGGGCGCGGTCATCGACTACATGAGCCACTACCCCTATTCCTGCCTGGAGCAGAGAGTCTCCAAAGCGGTTGCGCTGCGCGATGAGGGCATGTGGAACCGGATCGTCGCGGACCTGCCCGCCTATCAGGATTCCGACGGCCTGTTCCGCTACTTTCCGAGCGACAGCATCGGCGGCAGCGACGTACTCACCGCTTACGTCCTCGCAATCGCGCAAGAAGCCGGCTGGGAACTGCCTGAAAACGCCATGGATCGGGCCAAGGAGGCGCTGAAAGGCTTCGTCGAAGGCCGGGTGCATAGAGACTCCGCCTTGCCCACCGCCGACCTTTCCATACGCAAGCTGGCGGCGGTCGAAGCCCTGGCCCGCTACGAGGCGGCTGCCCCCGAATTGCTGGACAGCATCCGCATCGAGCCCAAGCTCTGGCCGACTTCGGCAGTGCTGGACTGGCTGTCGGTACTTCGGCGCATAGATAGCATTCCGGGGCACGATGCCAAACTCAAAGAAGCCGAACAGACGCTGCGCACTCGCCTGAATTTCCAGGGCACCACCCTGAACTTCTCCAGCGAGAAATCCGACGCTCTGTGGTGGCTGATGATTTCCCCCGACCTCAACGCCGTACGGGCGGTACTGGACGTGATGGAACTGCCGGGCTGGTCGGAAGACCTGCCGCGGCTGGTTACCGGCGCCTTAGGCCGCCAGACCAAGGGCCGCTGGAACACCACTACGGCCAATGCCTGGGGAAGACTGGCGATGGAGAAATTCAGCGAAGCCTACGAATCGGTACCCGTCACCGGCTACACGGAAGCGGGCCTCGGCACGGTGAAGAAAGGCATGCAATGGACCGAAGAAACCCGGCACAGCGCGCTGAACCTGCCCTGGCCGGAAGGTCCGGGCACGCTGGAGGTGCGCCACCAGGGCACCGGCAAACCCTGGGCGCTCATCCAGAGCCGCGCCGCAATCCCGCTGAAAGAGCCGCTGTTCACAGGCTTCTCGATCAAGCGAACGGTCACCCCGGTCGAACAGAAGCAACCCGGCGTCTGGAACCGCGGCGACGTGGCACGCATCACGCTAGAACTCGATGCCCAGTCCGACATGAGCTGGGTGGTAGTGGACGACCCCATTCCCGCCGGAGCCAGCATCCTCGGCGGCGGCCTGGGGCGCGATTCCGCATTGCTGAGTCAGGGCGAAAAGCAGTCCGGCTGGGCCTGGCCGATCTACGAGGAGCGCCGTTTCGACGCTTACCGCGCCTATTACGACTACGTGCCCAAAGGGCGCTGGAGCATCGAATACACCTTGCGCTACAACAACCCCGGCAGCTTCGAACTGCCGCCGACCCGGGTCGAGGCCATGTACGCGCCGGAGATGTTCGGGGAACTGCCGAATCCGGCGGTTTCGATCTTGGCGGCACCTTGAAGTCCTTGAGATCGATTAAATCGCGCTGAATTAATGGCACGCCCCAAAGAGTATTGTCTTTCCGAGGCCTTGGACAGGGCTATGCGAGTCTTTTGGGCGAAAGGTTATTTCGGTACTTCGGTCGAGGACCTAGTCGCGGCCACAGGGGTCAGCCGGTACGGCTTGTACGGCGAGTTCGGCGACAAGAACGGGCTGTTTCTCGCCGCCCTACAACGCTACCGGACCGACATCGCCGGCCCGCTGCTGGACATCGTCGGACAGCCCGATGCCTCGCTCGGGGCGCTCCGAGCCTTATTCGCCATGCTGGCGGAGTTTGCCCGCCAGCCCGGCGGCAAGCTCGGCTGTTTGGTGTTCAATTCCGTCAACGAAGTCGGCCTGCACGATGAAGCCACTGCAGGAAAAATTCTCGAAATCCGGGAGCAACTCTCACAAGGCATTCTGCGGGCCCTGACGAATGCCGCGGCGAAAGGGGAACTACCCATCGGCTTCGACGTGCGGCGCGAAGCGGATTTCCTGTTCGGCATTCTTCACGCTTTGCCTGCCATGAACCGTGCCGGGGTTGGCACCAGGGCGATCGAGCACGTCATCGCCGTCGCCTTATCCACGCTCGAAGCGCAAACCCCCACCTAAACTTAGCCGATGCGACGCGCTTGAGGTCCGTTTGTCCACCGGGTATTGCAGAATTTGCGTTCTGATATAGTTTACAAAAACCAGAACGCATGTTCTGATATGGCCGTCCGGTATGAGGTAACGCAGCGTTGCAATACCCTGGCGGACATCCGTTGATCGAACCCGGCCCACTTCTCTTCAGGAGTATTCCATGAAGCTTTACGTTCACCCCGCATCGCCTTTCGCCCGTAAACCGCGCATCGCCGCGGCGCTGCTCGGCGTCGAGCTGGAAATCCAGACGGTAGACATCTTTGCCGGCGAAGGCCAATCGCCCGGTTTCTTGCAGCTGAATCCCCAAGGTAAGGTGCCCACCTTGGTCGACGGCGATTTTGCTCTGTGGGAATCCAACGCCATTGTTCAATATCTTGCCGCGAACGCCCCCGAATCACCCTTTAATCCCCAGGAGGCGCGTAGCCGGGCCGACATCCTGCGCTGGCAGTTCTGGGAGTCGACCAGCTGGGCACCGGCCTGCGTCGTTTACATCGCCGAGAATCTGCTCAAGCCTATGCTGGGCCGGGGCGAACCGGACCCGGAGGAATTGCGGAAAGGCGACGAAAAATTTCACCGCTGTGCCAAGGTGCTGAACGGCCACTTGGCGAACAGTCCCTGGTTGGTGGGAGACACTCTGACTCTCGCAGACATTTCAGTGGCATCGGTGCTCATGTACGCCGAACAAGCCAAAATGCCGTGGGCCGGCTATACCCATATCGCTGCCTGGTTCGACAACATCCAGCAACTGCCGGCATGGGCGGCAACCTCACCTCCTCAGTAACCGGCAGAGTGCCGTCACTCCGAGACGCAAGAGCCGCGCGCTTACCTCGAACGCGCCTCTTGCTCCTTGTTCCAAAGGGCCGTGCTCTTGCTGAGCATTGGCGGCTTCTGGATCAAACTCGCAGCGGGGAGATCTGGAGCGTCGCCATTTTTTGCGAAACCCGACGGGACATCCCAGTCACCCTCGGGAGCAAAAAATTGGCGACGTCTTTGCCTTCGGCAGCCCGCGCCGTCCTGCGTCCGCCACAGGCTCCGTACGTCTCTCCGCGACGCACTCCGCCAGGGCTACCACAATGACTCGACGCCGTGTCGGGTCCCTTATGTTTTGTCTCCACCCGCGATAAAGCTGCGGACTCCGACAAAACATCCGGGCCTACGGCTTCGCGGGGGGCGTCGCACTCGCTCGCTTCGCTCGACTTCCTTGTGCTCCTTCGATGAAGGGGATAACGAAGGCCGAGCAACAGGGAGTGCCTGGGCGCAGACCGGTGCTGAATGCAGAGCATGTGGCTGTGCTGAGCGTTCCGAGTTAGCTCCGTCGGGAGCAATATCCAGCCCATGAACAAACTGCCAGCCTGTTTCCTGAAACCAGCCGATGCACAGGTCTTCGAGTTCTTGTTCGTTCATCATGGCTGCGCCAATTCCCTGATTTGTGCCAGCCACGCGGCGAAAAACGCGCACTCGGCTTCAATTTTGGCTAGACCGATCTTTTGTGCAGCGACCGGACCGTCCCTGCGCTTACGGTAACTGGGGTTGCTCAATTCGCGCTCCAGATGCGCCGCGGGCTTGGTTTCAGGTTGGTCGTTGATGTGCTCGGGCGATGCAGCAGCATTGCGGATTTCTACCAGGACGGATTCACCAGGGACAACGAAGCCACATCACTGAACAACAAGGCTTCGAACTCATAGGGCTGGATATAGGGGATGAACCGGCCCGGCTGACAGCGGGCAGCAGCGACGACATCCGCATGCAATTCCTGGCGGAGCACATCAAGTCTTTGGCCAAGATCAGATATAGCCCTCGACTGCTCAAATCCAGGAAAATGCTTATCGAGCTTGTACAGGTCAAACAGCGTCGTCACCACAGGCGCGCTTTTCTGGCGCAACACGTTACGCAAATGCGGCTTTACCCTGCCGTAGTTCAACGCGCCACCACGGTGGCCTGGCGAGGTCTCCACCATCTGCGGCTCAAGGTATAGTTCCAGGCCATAGAAGCAGGGAGCCAAGACATCGCGGACGAATTCTTCTTCGGTCTGGCCCTCGCAGACCACGACAACGCGACTCATCGGGTCGGCCTCCCACCCAGGATGTTGCGCTTCCACAATTCGCCCAGGCTGTAGTCCTCGGTCAGCCAATCGGCCAGCTCTTCGGCGTCCAGCCGTTTGAAGACGGAAGCGTCACCCTCGCGCTGCACCACTACTACATCTTCCGGCTCGAAGTTATTCAGCAGCTCGACCGACTGCGTGGAAACGATCACCTGTTTCAACTCGGCCGCCTCCTTCAACATTTCGGCTAACAAGTTGATGGCGAAGGGGTGTAGGCCCAACTCCGGCTCGTCGATCAGCACCGTATCCGGCAGCAAAGCCTTGGGTTGCAACAACAAGGTCGTAAGGCAAATGAAGCGCAGCGTGCCATCTGACAGTACGTGAGCCTTCCAAGGGGTATCAGGGTGCCCGCGCTCCGTCCATTCCAGCTCGATGAACTCGCCGGCCTCTTCGCGAAATACGAAATCACCAAAGAACGGTGCGACGCGGCGAATGGTTTCCACAATGCGGTCGTAGCTACTTTCATAGTGCTGCGTCGTCTTAAGCTTGCGCAGATAGGCAGCCAGGTTGGCTGCATCGGGCTTCAGGCGCAGACTGTCATTGACGGCATGGATGCGCTTAACCGCCGCCGTGTCGCCCGTGTCGTGAAAGTGGTACTGCCGCCAGATTTGCAACTTGTCCAGCACATAGCGGCTGACCGTGGCGCTGGGGCTGTCCTTGTCTGCGCGGATGCGCGCGCTGTCGTGACCTGTGCCCAGCGAGTAAACCCTGGGATTGGCATAGCCCGCCCCTCGAACCGTGGGTTCCTCGCGCGAGAAGATCAGACGATTGTCTTGTGTCGCCTCCAGCGTCAGTCGATAGCCGTTTTCATACGAGCCAGTTTGTCCCTCACTAGCGGAGAACTGGATCTCTAACTCCATCTGTGGCGTGACCTTGCTCCCGTAGTGCAGCAGCGCTTCCGGCCCGCCCCACTTCTGCACA
>JAQTYA010000072.1 GCA_028688525.1 Methylococcus sp.
CTTTAGCGATAAAGGACAGCGAGCCCGTCCAAAATCCGCCGCAAGTGCCGGAGCCCGCCAAGAAAACCGATGTCTGACCACAATCCACACGACCCCTACGGCGATATCGAACAACCCTTCATCTCGCATCTCGTCGAGTTACGAACCCGGATCCTGCGCGCCCTAGCGGCGGTACTCGTCCTTTTCCTCGGGCTCGCGTTTTATTCCAACGAAATCTACTCCTTCCTAGCCGGGCCGCTGCTCAAGCACATGCCGGAAGGATCGCAAATGGTGGCCATCGACGTGGCCTCGCCCTTCCTGACGCCGTTCAAACTGACCTTGATGGTCTGCGTCTTTCTGTCGATCCCATTCATTCTCTACCAAGCCTGGGCCTTCGTCGCTCCGGGACTGTACCGCCACGAACGGCGCATGGTATTGCCACTGCTGGTAGCCAGCACATTGTTGTTTTATGGGGGAGTGGCCTTTGCCTATTTCGTCGTGTTCCCGCTGATGTTCGGCTTTCTGACTGCGACGGCACCGGCCGGCGTTGCGATCATGACGGACATTGCCAAGTATCTGGACTTCGTTCTCACGCTGTTCCTGGCTTTCGGCATCGCCTTCGAGGTGCCGATCGCCACGATTCTGCTAGTGTGGAGCGGCGTCGTCAGCCGCGAAACCATCAGCCATAACCGGCCTTACGTGATCGTCGGCGCCTTTGTCGTCGGCGCCATCCTCACTCCCCCCGATGTGGTATCTCAGACCTTGCTGTCGGTGCCGATTTGGCTGTTATTCGAAGTCGGACTGGCATTTTCGCGGTTCTTCGAGAACAAGCGGGAAGAGGGCCCGCCCGAAGCGCCGGCCATCGAACACCGTGACCGCTCCTCCGCTCCTTAGAATCCTGCACGAACCTAAGGGCTGAGCCGTGATCCTGACGTTCACCGACTTCGGCGCCGCCGGCCCCTATCTGGGGCAGATGGAAGCCGTGCTGCGGCTGAACGCACCCGGTGTCGACGTGATCCATCTGGTCAGCGATGCACCGGCGCCGACGCCAGCCGGCTACCTGCTCGCGGCGCTATGCCGGCAATTTCCGGTGGACAGCGTGTTTCTATGTGTGGTCGATCCCGGCGTAGGCGGCAGTCGGGACGCCTTGGTGCTTGAAGCGGACGGACGCTGGTACGTGGGTCCGGACAACGGGCTGCTCAATACCGCGGCGGCACAGGCCGGCAATAAGCGCTGGCTGCGAATCGACTGGCGTCCGGAGCGCCTTTCAACCAGCTTCCACGGCCGGGATTTGTTCGCTCCGATCGCAGCATGCATCGCCAGGCGCGATTTCGGCTGGGCGCACCAAACCGCCGTTCGTTCGGGCATAGAATCTTGGCCCACCGACCGTGCCTCGATCGTCTACTTCGACCATTACGGCAACGCGATGACCGGACTTCGCTGGCGCCCCGAATTCGCAGGGCGCGCCCTGTTCGTCAACGATCATCACATTCCCCATGCAGAGGTATTCTGTGCCGCACGGGAAGGCGATGCGTTCTGGTACCGGAACTCGCTAGATCTGGTCGAGATTGCGATCAACCTGGGCCGGGCCGATCATGCTTTAGATTTGGAGCTCGGCGACAGCGTACTGTTCGAACCCTAGCCCGCAAACCCGATCGTCAACCGGACAAACCCGGCAGCGGCCCAGGAGCGCTATCCTGATCCCCGAAACTGTTGACGTTGACCCCCATGAACCGGGCGATCGAGACCAGCAGTTTGTTGTGGGGCAGGCCGCCGAATGCGAGGCTGCGTCCCGTGGCCATGCCGCCGGCCGAACCACCGGCCAGGATGAATGGCATATCGTCGTGATTATGCCAACTGCCGTTGGCCAAACAACTGCCGTGGAACACCAGGGTGTTGTCCAGCAAGGTTCCGGCGCCGTCCGGCGTGGCCTGGAGCTGTTCGATCAGGCGGGCGAAGCGCTCCATGTACCAGGCTTTGATGGCGACGAAATCCTGGCCGGCCGCATGCGATGCGCCGTGACAGGTCATCGGACTGCCGGCTTCCTTGATCACATTGTCGTGCACCGAGTTGTTCCATTTCAGGGTGACGACGCGGGTCAGGTCGCAAGCCAGGGCGTGCACGGCTACGTCCGCATGCAGATCGGCGATCGTTCCCATGCGGCTGGCATCCATGAATTCCGGATTCTGCCATAGCGCGGTACGCGTCACCTGGAACCCGCTGGGATTGAAATTCCAGGCGGAACAGCTTCCCACCGCCGATTGCAATTTCTGCTCTAGTTCACGCAGTGCATCTAGGTGAGTATCCAGTTTGACCTTTTCGGTCGCACCCAGTTGAGTGCGCAGAGTGTTCAATTCGCTTAGTGAATGATCCAAGGCACTGATGCGGCGCTGGCGCCTAGCGCTGTCGTTCGCGCTGGTGCCGAATAAGGAATCGAACGCCGCCAGCGGGTTCATCTCCGGCACGACCGGCACCCCATTGTTGTCGTAGGTGATGTGCTTGTCGGTATAGATGGGGACGATGTTCAGGTTAAGATGCGGTCGGACGGTCTGAGTCTTGAATACTTGGCCCAGGTAATGGTCCAGCGACACTCCCAACGTGCTGCTCTGCCCTCCCGTTCCGGTCAGCAGCTTGATCACCCCCCCTTCATGCGTCCCCCCGGGGCCGACCATGTTCAAACCGCTCAAGAAGATGCAGTGTTGGCGAATACGCTCCAGCGGCTGAGTCATAGGCGGCAGCGTAAAATTGGTGCCGATGCCCTGCGCATGCCATTGGGCTGGAATCGCGCCGTCCGGCGTGTAGACAACGATCACCCGGCGCGGACTGGCGCCCGCCCCCAGCGCCAGCCGCCCGAAGCTCAGGCTCAGACCAGTCGTACCGGCCACCTTCAAGAAATCCCTGCGTTTAATCGAAAAGCTCATTGCATTCTCCTTTAATCGGCGCGGCGCGAGGTAAAGCCGGGGGCATTAACGATGCCTAGCAGCATAGTTTGCAGGTTATAGCCGTTAGCCGAGTAGCTCTGCAGGAAACTGTCTACGGCACAGCTATCGGACGAGGTTTCCCTCCTGCCGGCCGTGAAACGGTAGTACTGGCGCGCCACGCATTGCGCCGCAGTCGGGCTAGCCGCAATTTTCCTGCTTAAATCGGGAAGATCGGTGAAGCTCAGCTCCTCGGTGGGCGTAAACGTTTCCAGCCCACGCAAAATGCCGGCAGTGTCGATCGCCTGCCCGTGCTCGCTCGCTCTGAACTTGCCGGCGCCATCGTAATTTTCGAAACCGAATCCGGGGCCGTCCAGATACTGGTGACAGGCGTAACAACTCGCATTGGACTTGCTGTGGAACTCGAAACGCTGGCGAGTGGTGGCATTGGGATCGGGCTGCGGCGCCTGAATGAAGCCCAGATTCGCTGGTAGCGGCAGATCGCGGCACAGCAACCGCCTGTACATGAATCCGCCGCGCTTGAAGGGATGTGACTCGTTACTGTTGGCGTAGCGCGACAGCACGGCACCCAGCGTCAGGATACCCGTGCGGGTACCGTCCGTTACTGTGACCGGGGCGAATCCGCTGCCTCCGGAACCTCCAACGCCGTAATAGCCGCCCAGCGTGCCATTGACGAAGACGTAGTTCGCCGTAAACAGCTCCGGAAAGCTTTGAGTGGAATCGAACGTCACATGCTCAAAGAAGCCGATCAGCTCGTCCGACATCGCCGCTTTCACCGCCGCGGTATAACCAGGGTAGATCGTGCTGTCCTTCTCCGGCAGAGTATAGGGACTGGAACCGAGCAGCCACTGACCGACGAAATTCCCCACCTGCTGGCGGCTGCGCGGCAGGCTCAGGAGGCGCGACGCCTGGGCGATTCGCTGGTCCGGCGTATCCAGCAGGTTCTGGTCGGCGGCGCTCATCAGTTCGTTGTCAGGTAAGGAACCCAGGAACAGATAAGACAAGGCGCTCGCAGTCTCATAAGACGTCAGCTTATAGGTGCCGTCGGACTGCGCTTCGCCCAGTTCGGAACGATAGAGGAAATGGGGCGAAACCAGCATACGAGCGATAGTAGCCTCGACGCCCTCCCGGAACGCGCCCTGTCCGAACAATGCGGCATAGGCATCCGTTTCTTCGGCAGTCAGAGGGCGGCGATACGCCCTCTTGCCAAAGCTGCCGATGAACTGGCGGGCGCAGACCGCATCCTGCTGAGCGCAGGGCAGCAGGCTATTCCAGTTCTGCTGTACCGCCTTTGCGGCCAAGGCTTCGGCCTGGGAGAGGTACGCCTCGAGACGGAGGCTCGTCACCAGATTGGTCGCGACATTATTGTCGAAACCGTCCACTCGGTTTTCTTCCGGTAGCTGATGGATTAGATTCTCCGAAAGCCCCAGCAGATCGTTGACCGTGTTCTGGTACTCCTGACGTGTGAGTAGGCGCAGAGTCCGGGCTCCCGGCGGAGGATTTCCCGCGCAAGCGGAACCGCCTCCGGAACCGCCTCCAGAAGCCGCTGCAGCGAGGACTTCGACGATGTACTTTGCTGTACCGGCAGCGCAATTGCTTACGCAGTTCGAAGGCTTGGACGGCGGCATGCGGACACGGATGATCTCGGTCAGCGTCGCAAGCTGATCGGCGGTGTAGTGGATCAACGGCTTGTTGGTGAAGCCGCCCTTGCCGTCCTTGCCGTGGCAACTCGCACACCCCTGCTTCTGGTACTGAGCCTCGCCGTACTTGAGCAAGGTCGGCAACGATGCCGAAACCGTCGCCGGCGGGCTGCTCCCTATCGCATTGAAGGCGTAGACCCGGTAGTCGTAATCGGTGCCCATGGACACCGTGCTATCGCTATAGCTGGAAGCTCCTGGCGCCGTTTCGACGAGCGAACTCCAATCGACGCTCCCCGAGGTACGGCGCTCGACCCTAAAGCCTCCCGCGTAGCTGTCCGCCGCCGTCCAAGCCAGATTGACAGCGGCGTTGTCTACCACGCTGGCAGCCAAGCCCACGGGCGCGGCCGGCGCAACTGGGATAGGCGTCGGAGTCGGCGTGCCTCCACCGGAAGTCAGCGTACAGGCCACACCGTTCAGCGTCAGCCCGCCGGGTACGGCATTGGTACCGTTATGGCTGCCGTTGAATCCAAATTCGATGGAGGCACCGCTCGCGATCTGGCGGTTCCAGTCCGCCGGCGTTACCGCAACTTGGGCAGCGGTCTGGACATATTGCCCATTCCATAGCCCCGTCACCTGTTGGCCGCTGGGCATGGCCCAGGCGACCGTCCAACCGTTCAGGGCGGTACCGTTATTGCGGACTTTCACATTAGCAGTGAAACCATCGTTCCATTGCACCGTCACCTGGTAGTCGGCTTGGCAGGCGCCTGTCGGCGCCGGCGTGGGACTAGGATTAGCGGTCGGTGCAGGGGTTGGACTCGGGCTCGGCGCCGCCGTCGGGGCCGGACTTGGGGTAGCCGTCGGGGCCGCGGTCGGCGTCGGAACCGGGCTAGGAGTAACGGTCGCAGCCGGTGTCGGGGTCGGCGCACCGGCGACTAGCGCACACGCCACCCCATTGACGCTCAGGCTCGCAGGCGCTCGGTTGGCGCCGGTATAGCTGCCGTTGAATCCGAAATCGATGTTCGATCCCGTAGGAATATTCCTGTTCCAGTCCAAATTACCGACTTCGACATGGGCGCCGGTCTGGGCAAACTGGCCGTTCCAGAAGTTGGTGACCTGCTGCCCATCCGGCATCTCCCATGCGACTTTCCAGCCCGAAAGCTGGCTTCCGGTATTCCTGATCCGCACATTCGCGGTGAAACCGTTGTACCACTGCTCTGAAATCTGATAGCTGGCTTCGCAGGCCGAGGGTGCCGGAACTGGGGTTGGAGTGGGCGTGGGCGCGACCACGGCAATGGCACACTGCACCCCATTGACGCTCAGACTATCTGGTGTGCGGTTAGCGCCGGTATAGCTGCCGTTGAATCCGAACTCGATATTCGATCCCGTGGGAATATTCTTGTTCCAGTCCAGATTGCCGACGTCGACATGGGCGCCGGTCTGAACGAACTGGCCGTTCCAGAAATTTGTGACCTGCTGCCCGTCCGGCATATCCCAGCCGACGCTCCAGCCCGAGAGCGCGGCACCATCGTTCCGTATCCGCACATTGGCGGTGAATCCCGTATTCCATTGCTCGGAAATCTGATAACTGGCTTCGCAAGCCATTCCGGCTATTGCCGCCGGCGCCACGGTCTGCGCTGGCGCTTGGGCGCACTGCACCCCATTCAAACTGATGTCGCCAGGAATACTGTTGGCGCCTTTGTAGCTAGCATCGAATTCCAAGCCGATGGCCGAGCCTGAGGCCACGTTGCGGTTGACCGCCAGGTCTTTCACGGTCACAGCCACTTTCTTCTGCGCGGATTTACCGTTCCGTAACCGGATTATCTTCTGGCCGTCGGGCATGCTCCAGTTTATGGTCCAGCCGCTGATCGCACTCCCTTGGTTGACGATCTGCACCGTTGCCGAGAAACCGGAGGAAGTCTGAGCGGTCACGAGATAGTTCGCGCTGCAGGATACAGAAGCCCATGCGTCGCCGAAGGCGAATCCCCAGAGGCCCAGCCCCCCTACCCAAAGCAAAAAGTACTTTTTCATCTTTATCGGCTCCCTCATTCAATGTTTCCCGGCCACCAACCGAGCCGCGCAAACGGTTGGCGAAGGCACCCCGGAAGGACTCCAAACAGGTCAGCAAAGATTGGGCCGCTGTTTTCCACCCCAATCCCAATGACGCCAACAAATACGAGGAGCCGCATACTCGTAAGGTGAAAATCGTTGTTTTGCTAACTCCACCCTGGAACAATTCTGGGCTAATTCCGCAAAAATTATAGTTGCTGCCAGTCCGGCGCAATCGCGGATAGATACGACCCCGCTCGACGGTACTATCCCGAAGCGGCCGAACTCTAGCAGCGCACCGGCGCGCCTGAATTGGATAAATCTGACGTCTGAACCGGTATCTCCTTAGTGCGAAGGGGTAGCATCGCACCGATGCGCGCTTGATCCAGAGCCTCCTTGCCATCGTTCGCAACCGCCGGATTGTTGAAGCTATAATGCCGCGCTTGCCACCGGCCGGCCGATCCGGACTGTATCCAGCTATGAACCCGTACTCCGAATCCCCACCGTCGATATCCTCCGAATGCGATGTGCTTGTCATCGGCGGCGGACCCGCTGGCTCCACGGCCGCCACTCTGCTCGCCGAACTCGGCTATCGCACCGTAGTGCTGGAGAAATGCCACCATCCCCGCTTCCATATCGGCGAATCGCTGCTGCCGGCCAATCTTCCGTTGCTGGAACGGCTAGGCGTAAAGGAGGAAGTTGCCAGCATTGGGATGTTCAAGCCCGGCGCGGAATTCGTGTCGCCCGATCACGACGGTACGCTGACCTTCGAATTCGCCGACGCCTGGGACAAATCCATGCCCTACGCTTACCAGGTCCGGCGCTCGGAATTCGACCATATCCTGATCCGGAACGCGGCGCAGCGCGGTGCGGAGATCCTGGAAGGCTGGCAGGCCACCGATATTCGTTTTCTGCCGGACGCACAAGGCGCCGAAATAGACGCGCGGAACGGCGACGGTCTGACGCATCGCTTACGAGCCCGCTTCGTCGTCGATGCCTCTGGTCGCGACACCTTTATCGCCAACCGGTTGAAGCTCAAGCAACGTAACAAGAAGCACAACAGCGCCGCGGTATACGGCCACTTCGCCAACGCCAAACGGCGCAGCGGCCGGCACGAGGGCAGCATCTCCGTATTCTGGTTCGACCACGGCTGGTTCTGGCTCATCCCCTTGGCCGACGGGACAACCAGCGTAGGCGCCGTAACCTGGCCGTACTACATGAAACGCAGAAACAAGGCACTGCGCGAATTCTTCCTGGAAACGATCGCACAATGCCCAGCGCTGGCCGAACGCCTTGCCGATGCGCAGCTGATCTCCGAAGTGGAGGCAACCGGCAATTTTTCCTATATTTCTACGCAGACTCACGGCGAGCGCTATTTGCTGATCGGCGATGCTTTTGCCTTCATCGATCCGGTATTCTCTTCCGGCGTCTTGTTCGCCATGCAGGGAGGCGTCCTCGCCGCGGAAACGGTAGATGCCTGTCTGAACCAGCCGCACCGAGCCAACGCGGCGTTGAAGAACTTCGACCGCCGCATGCGGCACGGACCACGCGAGTTTTCGTGGTTCATCTATCGGATGACCAACCCGACCATGCGCGATCTCTTCATGGCACCGCAAAACATCCTCCGCATGAAAGAAGCTCTGCTTTCGTTGTTGGCCGGCGACATTTTCGGCAAGACGCCGATTTGGTTTTCGCTGTATGCGTTCAAGGCGATCTACTACCTGAACTGCCTATTGAATTTCCGCCGCACCCTGGACGCGTGCCGCCGGCGTGGGCAGAACATCCAGGACGCTGCCGACCCCGCCTGATGTTCGGGACTCTCGATACACTCAAGGACGGCGCACTGTCCGCCCTCTATCTGCCGGCGGATGAGTTGCCTGCCGCGTTCGGCCTACTGGAAGAACGCGGGCTTGGCGTAGTCGGATTCGCGCCGGATAAGCCGTTCTCTCTCCCACAGCCCTGTGTACAAGTCGCAACACCGCAGATTGCCCCCAAGGAAGTCTTGGTTGAGGTCTGGCTAGGAAGCGGCCCTGCCACCGGCGGTGAAACCGGCCCGATCAGCTGGCGTTGCGACGGCAATCACCTCTTCGGAGCGCTGCAAGCCGACATAGCCGTCGCCGAAGCGGATTTGCGCGGCACCGCGGAGCAGGCCTACGGCGCCGTGTTCCGTTGCCTCGCCGAACAGGGATATCCGCATCTCGTGCGGGTCTGGAATTACTTTCCTGGAATCAATCGCGGAAACGGGAATCGCGAGCGCTACCGGCAATTCAACATCGGCCGGCAGGAAGCTTTCCTGAGGGCGAACCGGGCAGTCACTGGAGCTCTACCCGCTGCTTGCGCCCTGGGAACGCAAGCCGCCCCCTTAACGCTTTATTTCATCGCCTCGCGCAGCCCGTCTCAGCCGATCGAAAACCCTCGCCAGCTGAGCGCCTACCTGTATCCGCCGGCTTATGGCCCCCGCAGTCCGAGCTTTTCCCGCGCTATGCTGTTGCAATCAGCGCACCAGACCGCCGCATTCATTTCCGGAACCGCTAGCATCGTAGGCCACGAAAGCCTCCATCCCGGCGACGCGGCAGCTCAAACTCGCGAAACCCTAGCCAACATCGCCAGCTTGATCGCCGCACTGAACCGTGAACCCACCGGCGTAGGATTCACGCCGGCCGATTTCCGTTACAAGGTCTATGTACGGCCCGGCTGCGAGCTGGAGCAGATAGAATGGGAACTCGCCGCCGGCCTGCCTGACGCGGCCGAACTATTGTTTCTGGAGGCAGACATCTGCCGGCATGACTTACTTGTTGAAATAGAAGCCTTCGGGGCTAGATCGCCCAAAGCACAAGGAGCTACGAGTTGACCCAGCTCACCCGTCTCTTGAAGACGCTTTACGAATACGCAGCCCTGTATTTGGGCATTCTGCTGTACGCATCCATGTCGTTGGCCTGGATCGGCACCGCTGTACTGCTCGATCTCCTGCTGCCGGAACACCTGAGCCGACCGGTTGGCAGGTTCGGAATCATGTACGGCTGGCGCATTTTCTTCGGCATCATGCATGCCGCCGGCGCCTTCCGCTTCGATACCTCGGAACTCGAAGCCCTGCGCAAGGACACGCCGCTGCTGCTGGTCGCCAACCATCCCAGCCTGCTCGATGCCGTCATCGTCGCCTCGCGCCTGCCCGATCTGCTCTGCATCATGAAGGCGAACCTGAACGACAATATCTTCCTTGGCGCCGGCGCCCGGCTGGCCCGCTACATCCGCAACGATTCCGGCCACGGCATGATCAAGGCGGCCGTCGCGGAACTGCGCAAAGGCGGACAACTGCTGATCTTTCCCGAAGGCACCCGCACCTCGGAGCTGCCGGTCAACCGCTTCAAGGGCGGCGCAGCCCTGATCGCCCGCCATGCCGGCGTACCGGTCCAAACCCTGATCGTGGAAACCGACTCGCCCTTCCTGAGTAAGCGCTGGCCAGTGTATGGAAAACCCGAGTTGCCCATCAGGTTCCGCATCCGGCTAGGCCTACGCTTCGATCCGCCCGAGGATGCAAGCGCTTTCACCCGCGCACTGGAAGCCTATTATTCCCGCGAACTTGCCGGTACTACGAACGATCCCACCGAAGCCGACCCGACATGAATACGCCTTCCCGCACCCATCTCGTCATCATCCCCAGTTACAACCCCGGCCCCAAGGTCTATGACACCGTCAAGGCGGCCCGGCAATATTGGAACCCGGTCTGGGTCGTGGTGGACGGCAGCTCCGACGGTACTTGGGAAGGGTTGTTGAAGCTCTCCGCGGAAGACAGCGGCCTTGTCGTCCTGGGACTGCCTGCCAATCGCGGCAAAGGTTCGGCTGTGTTGCGAGGGTTGCTGACGGCCCGCCGCAAGGGATATACCCACGCTTTGGTCATGGATTCGGACGGGCAGCATCCGGCCGATCACATTCCTGAATTCATGGCGCGGTCGAGCCAAGAACCGGACGCCATGATTCTGGGTGTGCCGGTGTTCGACGACTCGGCTCCGCAACTGCGGGTGAAAGGCCGGCGCATTTCCAACTGGTGGGCCAATCTGGAAACGCTCTGGACGGGAATCGGCGACTCGCTGTTCGGCTTCCGCGTCTATCCTATCCACGCGCTATGCGTCGTCATGCAGGATCATCAATGGATGCGGCGCTTCGACTTCGACCCTGAAGCCGCGGTCCGGTTGTGCTGGGCCGGCATCCGCCCAATCAATCTGCCGGTGCCGGTCTACTATCCTAAGCCCGAAGAGGGAGGCACTTCGCACTTCCATTACTGGCGCGACAATGCGCTGTTAACCTGGATGCACGTCCGGCTCATGTTAGGTTTTTTTGCGCGCCTGCCTATCCTGGTCGCCAGGATTTTTCGCCGGCACGATGCATAACTTCGCCAACCCCGGACATGGAAAACCTATCTGCAAACCTCATCGCATTCTCTTGGACAACTACGCCGGCGACGTTAGCCGCACAAGATCCATCCGCGACATCCGGCTTAGGCTGCTAGTGCGGGAACCAAGCCTTGATCCCCGCAGCTCTGGCTCGTGGCGTGACCGAGCCCGGGCACCTTCCCGCACGGCGCACCAGACTTCGAGCCCAAAGACAGCTGACAAGAGCGCCACTTTTAGTTAGAATTCCGCCTTCCAGTGGAGAGATGTCCGAGCGGTTTAAGGAGCACGCCTGGAAAGTGTGTATACGGTAATACCGTATCGAGGGTTCGAATCCCTCTCTCTCCGCCATCCGACTGTTCCAGACAGTCCCAGAATGTCCCCAAGCCCGCAGAATTGCGGGCTTTTTCGTATAAACTACGTCCCAGACCGTCCCGCTCGATACCACCCAAGCCCAGTGGTTTTGTTGGTATATCCGTTGGTACCAGGCAGTACCAACAGAGCAGGTACCAACAACGGCGCAAAGCCGCGTATTCGTTGAGGCGTAGACGATGTTGACCGAAGTGGCAGTGAAGCGGGCCAAGCCCACAGACAAGCCCTACCGGCTGTCGGATGGCGGCGGTATGTTCCTTGAGGTCCGTTCCAACGGGGCAAAATATTGGCGCATGGCTTACCGTTTCGGCGGAAAGCAAAAGCTCCTGGCCTTGGGCGTTTATCCCGATGTGAGTTTGAGGGATGCTCGAGACCGGCGCGACGACGCCCGCAAGCTGCTAGCATCTGGCGTCGATCCTGGCGAGAGCAAGAAGGCGGCAAAGATCGCGAAGGCGGGCGGCGATTCGTTCGAGGCCCTTGCCCGTGAATTCATGGTGAACAAGTCCCCAAGCTGGTCGGCGAGTCATCACCGCCACGTCAGGGAATGCTTCGAGCGCGATGTCTTCCCTTGGATCGGCGGCACGCCCATCAAGGAATTAGGTCCGGTTGAGGTGTTGACCATGCTGCGGCGCATTACCGCCCGCGGCGCGTTGGAGACGGCGGCTCGCACCCGCCAGTTCGTCGGCCAGGCCTTTCGCTACGCGGTGGCCACGGGCCGTGCGGACCGCGATCCGACCGGCGACCTGAGAGGCGCTCTGCCCTCCCCCACCAAAGGCCACTTCTCCGCGCTGACCGATCCGCGGGAGGTTGGCGAGATGCTACGGGCGCTGGAGCGCTATTCCGGAACCCACGTGGTGCGGATCGCGCTGCAACTGGCCCCGCTGGTAATGGTGCGGCCGGCAAACCTGGCGCAGATGGAGTGGTCGGAACTCGACCTCGAGGCTGGGGAATGGCGGATTCCCGCGGAGAAGATGAAAGCCAGGGCGGCGCATTTCGTGCCCTTGAGCAAACAAGCGGTGGCTCTTTTGTGGGAGATATACCCCTTGAGCGGCGACGGGCGGTATGTGTTCCCCAGCGCGACGAATCCCGATGCCTCCATGAGCCGGGAAACTTTGGGCGCTTCCATGCGGCGGCTGGGTCTGACCGACAAGCAGACGGCCCACGGGCTGCGCACCACCGCCAGCACCATCCTGCACGAACAAGGATTCAACTCAGACGTGATCGAAAGGCAGTTGGCCCACGCGGAGCGCAACAAGGTGAAGGCCGCCTATTGCCGGGCGGAATTCCTGCCCGAGCGGCGAAAGATGATGCAAACCTGGGCGGATTATCTGGATCGGCTGAAGCATGGCGCGGAGGTGATTCCGCTGGCGCCGAAGCGCAAAGCCTGAGACGAGCGGCAAACTTCTCCCCATTCATTCCGATGATGGAACCTTGATGCCGTAGCGCTCCCATTCCCGAGTTTTGCCAAGCCTAGCCTTTGGCCGGGCGAAAAGGCGGTTCCCTCGCCGCTGAAGGCTTGGCGCCTATCTTTCTTGAGGAGTTGAACATGCGAGGGCGTGTTATGACCGATCTTCCTTCGGAGCGGAAAGCTCCCGATTTCCTTTCCCTGGCACAGTTTGCCGGCGTACTCGAACAAGCCGGAGTTGCCGATCCGCTGAAACGGATCAGGGATTTACTGCGCATACCGAATACATACCCACCGGCTGGGCTGAAGCTGTTTCTGGGGGCTTGGTGGATAGGGAGCGACGATCCTTGTCTATCCACAGAACAAGCAAGGCACGCACTGAACGCGGCGCAGCAGTATGTAGCCCGAGGCATGACCATGGACGAAGCGCTTGCCGTCGAGGTGGAGGTTCAGGAAGAGGACTCCGGCGATTCGAGCGATACGCTCATGGTGGATCTTGCCGAAGCGGCGGACGGTGCGCTTGCGCCTGAAGCGCTTTCTGAACTGGCGCGGGTAGTTCAATGCGCGGAGCCTGAAACAAACCGTGCGTGGCTTGGCGAACTGTGGATAAGACGCCTGAACGTGTCGGCCACCTATCGCTCGGCGGGTGAGAACCGGTACCCCTGGACCGACGACAAGGGGGGCTGGGGTTGGCTTGCCGTGCCGCAGTTCGAGCCCGTTGAATCTGTATTGCGGAGGGCCGGCGGAGACCTGATTGATCTTCGAGATAGGGCAGCCCGCGGGAAGATCGCTGTTCGTGTCGAAGTTGCGGAAGCAATCCCGAAAAACGGCTCGGACGAGACCCGATTCGTTCGCGACATAGCGCTTGATCCGTCCAGCGGAGCCCAGTTGCTTAAGGGCTGGCCTGGCCCCGATTTAGCTCTGACTGACTTTGCCCGGTACCAGCCCGGCTGCCGATTGAACGTCTCTGCAATTGCCGTGAAGCTCGCGGATGACGTCACGTGCCGCTGGGTGGAAGAAGACGTCGACTGTGTTGTAACGCGTAGCCGGCTGACAGATGCGGAAGCCCGCGATCTGGCCGCATGCAAGGATCTTTACCTTGACGACTTCTTAAAGTTGACCGGGGACGTAGGACCGACCGGCGGCCGCGCGTGTAGATCCGGCGATTACGAGTTGAGCCACGTTGGCGTCAGATTCGCACTCTTGGATGGGGAAGAACCGAAGCTTTTTGCCGCAGAAGCGGAGGAGTTGCGGCGAATAGAGCGGGAAAGCCGGCTTGCCTTTCCGTGTACTCCTAAGCAAATGGCGGATTTTTTCCGGGAAGCTGAGGAATTCGAGGCGCATCCTGTTTTTATTGATGCAGTACAGCTTACCTATCTTATTGATGTGGATGAACCGCAGGAACCCAATTCACCCTCCTCTAGAAAGCCTCAAGGCCCGCGGAAGGGCTTGGTAGGTTTAATGATGGATCGAGCAAAGAGGCTTTCAGGCCCTCTTCCAAATGGTCAAATACCTGAATTCACCACTGTTTGGGACGATTTGAAAAAGAAGCCCCCCGCCGATACAAGCTATTCGGAAGAGGAGCGAATGTTCTACGCCAAAGATGGTGAAACACTAGTTCGCGATAACGCGCGGCGCGCGTATAACAAACACGCAAACCGTAGCTAGTCGTAGCTAATAGAAGCTACTCGCAGCTATTCAATACACCCCCCTCATCAGCCGCCTATCTTCTGTCCCGCAAATGCCCGCGCAATCCCGCGCAGGCCGTAGATGACAGGAGATAACCATATGGTAACGCCTTCGGCGATGGCGCTTCTGCGCCGACCGCAGGTCTCGGCCTTGACCTGCAAGGCTCGTTCGACGCTTTATCGAGAAATCCGCCAGGGCGTTTTCACCAGACCCGTTTCGCTGGGTGGTGGCCGGGTGGCATGGCCTGCCCACGAGGTCGAGGCCATCAACCGAGCGCGTATTGGTGGCGCGACCGACGACAATATCCGGGAGCTTGTTGCCCATCTCCATGATGAGCGGCTAGTCAAAAATCCCCAGGTGGCGGCTTGAAGGTGATTCTATGGACGGAATCAAATTGCGCCCGTACCAGCGCAAAGCCGTAGATGCGGCCGTCGCAGCCATTCTGCGAGGCGACAGTTGTGTTGCATTGCTTCCAACCGGCTCGGGGAAATCGATCATGCAAGCGGCCATCACCGCTGAATTGCGGACACTCTGGCCGAATTGCAAAGTCTTGCTGGTGACGCACCGGCAAGAACTGGTCGCTCAAAATTACGCAGCGTATGAGCGGATCGGCGGACGGGATGCGGGGATTATTTCAGCCGGCCTGGGGCGGTTTGATAACCCCGAGTTGCCGGTTATTTTCGGCAGTGTTCAATCTTTCGTTACGAGGCTTGAGGAACTCGGATATCGGACAGTCATATTCATTGACGAGTGCCACCGCGTGCCGCTAAAGCTGTCGCCTGATTCGCAGTATGGTGCCATCTGGAGGAACTTTGCCGCGGCAATCAAATTCGGTTTTACCGCCACGCACTACCGGCTGGACGGCGGACTGACCGTCGGGCCGGGCACGCCATTTCCGGATGGAATTGCGTATCGAATAGAGGCAAAGGCTCTGGTGGCACAGGGATTTTTGTCGCCGCTGGTAGGTTTGAAAACGGCTTCCGAAATCAGCACTACAGGCGTCCGGAAACGTGGCGGTGAGTTTTTTTCTAGCGACCTTTCCGAGGCCGCAACCGCCGACGAAAAGGCGCTCCGCCGGTCTGTGAGGGAAGTCATTCGCGCGGTCGATGGGCGGCGTCGGATTTTGGGGTTCGCCGTCTCCGTACTGCACGCCGAGTTGCTGACCGAAGCGCTGAAGTCGGCCGGCGAATCCGCCGTGGCGGTCCACGGCCGCATGTCGCAGACGGAGCGTGCGGCCGCCCTGGAAATGTTCGCCGACGGCGGGGTGCGCTGGCTGGTTAACTGTGAGCTGTTGACGACCGGCTACGACTGCCCCGGAATCGATGCGATATGCTGCTGGCGCCCTACTCAGTCAAAAGCGCTCTGGGTTCAGATGCTCGGCCGAGGCATGCGGCTGGCGCCTGGAAAGGTTGATTGTCTCGTCGTCGACTTCGGCGGGAACATCGCCCGGCACGGCGATATTGACCTTTTTGACAAGCTTAGGCGGACCCAGGAACGTATCGAGCGCGACCGGGGCGAATTCAACGCAGCGCAGAAAGCACGAGATTTGCCGCGAACTCAGCGGGCCGCTGCCGGAGTCGACCCCATGACTGGCTTGCCGGTCGGTGCCTTCGAGGTCCAGGTATACGGCATCAGCTACGCGTTGCAGGCGGCGAGAAACGTGGTGGGTGCCCAGAATGTCGTCGCCACGTACGCGACCCAGTTGGGGCCGGTGCGGCGATGGCTTTGTCCAGAATACCGCTCCGGCGCGGTTTGGCACGCCCGGCGCTTCGCTGAGGCGCGAGGGATCACTGCCTGGAAGCCTTCGGCGGCATGGCTCATCGAGCAACTGCGCGGATGTGCCTCGCTGCCAAGCCATGTTGTCCTCGCACGGCCCGGTAAATTCCACGAAGTCGTCAGGGAAATCTGGGCGCCACCTTCCTGTGCGTTCGGCGATGAGTGGGGTGACGCTACATGAGTTCATCAATCGATCCCATTTCACAGTTCCTAGACTTTACCGCTTCGCTCGGCATCGAGCTGCCCGCCGACCTCATTGCCGACGGCAAGTTGC
>JAQTYA010000006.1 GCA_028688525.1 Methylococcus sp.
GGACGGCGATCTTCCTGCCTGTCGGTGGACCTGATCGAGTCCGCCGGCACGGTAGGCCCCCCCCGCAGTCTCCATGCCACGCCCGTCCTCGGACATCACCGAATGCAGAATAACCCTCAAGCCCCGGGCCCGTGCTGCAGAGGCAATGTCGCGTATAATTGAAAAGCACCGGAGGCTAAAATGTCCAAGAAACACCCCGTAATCGCGATTACCGGCTCGTCCGGCGCAGGCACGACCACCGTAAAATGTGCCTTCGAGCATATCTTTTTCAGGCTCGGACTTAATCCCTTAGTCATCGAAGGCGACAGCTTCCATCGCTATGACCGAGTGGAGATGCGTGCGCAAATCGACAAGGCTCGACACGAAGGCCGTCATTTCAGCCATTTCGCTATCGAAGCCAATATCTTGGACGAACTCGAAAACGTATTTCGCCATTACGGAGAGACCGGGACCGCACACCGCCGCTTTTATGTGCATAACGAAGCCGAAAGCCAAAAGTTAGGCGGCTATAAACCCGGAACGTTCACGCCGTGGGAGGAGGTTCCCGCCGGAACCGATTTAATGTTCTACGAAGGACTGCACGGCGGCGTCGTCACCGATGACATCGATGTACGGCGGCATGTCGATCTTCTCGTCGGCGTCGTTCCCATCGTCAATCTAGAATGGATACAGAAAATCCATCGCGACACCGCGGAACGCGGCTACAAACCCGAGGACGTTACCGAAACCATACTGCGGCGCATGGATGATTACGTAAAGGTTATCACCCCGCAGTTTTCACAGACCGACATCAACTTCCAACGCGTGCCGACCGTAGACACTTCCAACCCGTTCATCGCCCGCGATATCCCGACACCGGACGAGAGTTTCGTGATCATCCGCTTCAAGGAACCGGGCAAATTCAACGTGAATTTCCCCTATCTCTTGTCCATGCTGAAACATTCCTTCATGTCGCGGCACAACTCCATCGTCATCCCCGGAGGGAAAATGGGGCTTGCTATGGAAATCATATTCCGGCCGATCCTCGAGCATATGATGGAGCGGCGCGGGAAAGCGTGATTTCATGCGCTCCGTACCGGAACGATAAAGAACGGCATCAGTTCGCCAGCCTCCGCTCTAAGGTCTTCCTCTGCAATTGGCCAACTCACGGTAAAAATGCGCCCAGTCGAATGCAGGGCCGGGATCGGTTTTGCGCCCAGGAGCAATCGCACTATGGCTCACGATACGGTCTTCGGTGATCGCCGGATAACGCGACATCGTATCCGCCACGAGACGTGCAAGACTTGCGTACTGCGCGGGGGCGTATAGCGTTTCATCAGTCCCTTCAAGTTCGATTCCTATCGAAAAATCGTTACAGGCCGTCCGCCCGCGGAACTCGGATACCCCTGCATGCCAGGCGCGGCGATCATCCGGTACATAACGCTCGATTTCCCCACCGCGCCGAATGACTGCATGCGCCGAAACCCGCAGGTGCGTAATGGAGCCGAAAAAAGGGTGGGCCGATGGGTCCAAGCAGTTGGTAAACAATTCGCGAATCCCCGAACCTCCGAATTGTCCCGGCGGCAAGCTGATGCCATGAATCACGACCAAAGACACTATCTCGCCATCGGGCCGCTTATCCTGATTGGGCGATGCGGCATAAAAATCAACCCGCTTTCCCCCCTCTTCGTATTCCATACCTTGCTCTCCTAACTATTGCCGGCCCCAGGTCCACAACCAGAATTTTAGCAGCCTCGGCGCGCCGGCATCCCACATCGCACTTATCGCCGCTACAAGGGATGGTGTACTCTACGCTCCATACTTGTCAGTTAAGTCTTCCGCCGAGAATCCAGCCCCATGCGATTCGGACCACATCCCTCATCGTCGCCGGAACGCCCTGGCGACGACGTTCCGGAGATTAGCCAGTTGGCGCAGCAAATGCGTGCCATTTTCGAGTCCGGTATCGCCGGATTGGTGAAAAACCTCTTCGTACGTATCGACGATGAGCTGTTCACCCTTTCCGACAAGGCTGACAGCAGTACCTCGCAATCCGTGTACTTTGAAGCCATGCGGCAAGTTCGCCGCGAAAAAGATGCCCTCCAGGCCGTTTATCTCGGTCAACTCCTGGCCGACTACGACCGATATTGGAGTCCACTGCCCGAATCGGCCCAATGTTCAACCGTCCAGTCGCCGCCCCCGGCAGAAGGCGACCTGAGTCTTGTCGAATACGACGTGCTGGAGATTGAACTTGCCGTTACCAGTGCAGCGGATAAGGGCAACACGCGGTTCGCACCCCTGCTGCAAGAGCTCGAACTGCGTTTTTCCACGCTGAGAGATAACCAAGCGCTGCCGAAAGCGCCCAATCCGGCCGCACCGGAAACCGTTTGCCGTACTTTTGCCGGCGCCATCGCCGCCCTGCCTCTCGACATCCGCATCGCTTTGCTGATCTTGAAATTGTTCGAACGCCACGTCATCTGCAAGATGGAACCGATCTATCAGCAGATGAACGATTTCTTGGCAGAAAACGGAGTGCTGCCCCGCGCCGTCCGCCAGTGGCCAAAACCTGCGACCGAGCTTTCTGACGAAACCGCGCCACCACCCACGCCTCGCTCGACAGAACAGGAGGAACCAAGTTTCCGCGAACTGCAGCATCTTCTGGAGGCCTGGAGACAACATTTGGGTACCGAGCCCTGTCCGGGGAGCGGGGGTGCGCACTTCGATGCCGGCGATGTCGTCAACGCGCTGAGCCTTTTGCAGCAAAGTCCAGGCGTCTGGACGTTCGAAACCGAAGACGCTACGGGAATTCCTCTCAAACAATCTCTGGTCGAACAGCTGGCCAAACTGCTGCCCGACGGCGACCGCAGACGCTTGGGCCGTTTGGAAGAAGACACCATAGACATGGTGTCTATGATCTTCGATTTCATCCTGGAAGATCGAAACCTCCCCGATCCCGTTAAGGCGCTCATTGCACGCTTGCAGATCCCTGTGGTCAAAGTAGCCATCATCGAGCGATCGTTCCTAGCCAAAAAAACCCACCCTCTGCGCCAGTTATTGAATGCGCTGGCTCAGGCGGGCATTGGCCTCGACCTGTCTGAGAAAAAAGATCAGGCCGTATTGAAGAAGATCGAGGAAATCGTTTACCGAATCTTGACCGAATTCGACGAAGACACCCGCCTGTTCGCCGTATTGCTCGACGACTTCACCGCATTCGCCGACCATGAAGGCCGAACCATCCAAGCCGTCGAAGAACGACTCAGGCAGACCAATGCAAGCCAGGAGCGCTTGGCGTTGGCCAAACGGGCAGCTGTCATGGAAATTACGGCACGCATCAAAGGACAGTCGATGCCTGCGGCAGCGGTTTCATTACTATTGAACGCTTGGAAGGACGTGCTCGTCCTCGCCTATTTGCGCAGGGACAAGGAACCGGCGGATTGGGACAAAGCACTTTCCCTCATGGACGAACTGGTCGCATGGGCGGTATCTCATGACGAAACCATCCTTCAGCCCGAGGTTCGCGACAGCGGTATGGAAATTATCCAGGCCATACGCGAACAGCTTGAAAGCATCTCGTTCGATCCAGTGCAAGCGCAGGCGTTCTTGCGGGACATAGAATTCTGGCATCAGAGCCGTTGCAGCCTCGTCCTTCCAAACGGTGCGGCCCCGCACGGCCAGACCGAAACATCCGATCCGAATGAAAACGAAGGCCAAACCGAGATCCTATACGCCGGAGACCGCACGCCACCATTGGCCGATATGGATCTTAACGATATCGAAGAGATTCTGATCGAAGGTATCGAGGGTTCCGAACTACGATCTTCAGACCCACGATCTGTAGACGACAAGTTTATTGACCAGGCGCGTAACCTCAATGCCGGCGACTGGGTCGAATTCTCGGGCAATCAGGCTTTGCCGTTTCGCGGCAAGCTTTTGCTGAAAAGCCAGCTCACTTCGCACTACGTTTTCGTCAATCGGCGCGGCATGAAAATCCGCGAAATCAGCGTACAAGAATTGGCGAGAGGGCTCGCGGACGACAGCATCCGGGTGATTACCGGGGCGACCGAGCCGCTGCTGGATCGTGCGCTCAACGCCGTCGTCGACACCCTGGAGCGATCGGCAGAGCAGGGTGGTAACGCCTCCTCAGCGCCACAATCGACCGAAGCGTAGTTTTCCTCAAACCGTCCATACCCAGGCCTAAACATGACGATACGTGTCCGCTATTTCGCTAGTCTACGGGAACGGATGGGGCGTGCCGACGAAGAACTGGTTCCGGAAAATCTAGCCTCTGTCGCCGACGTCTGGAAAGCCGTTTGCGAAGGCCAGCCTTTGCCTGAAAACATACTGTGCGCCGTGAACATGGAATATGCCCATGCCGACACTGCCGTCAAAGACGGCGACGAAGTAGCTTTTTTCCCTCCCGTCACGGGAGGCTAAGATGCGTATCGAGCTTCGCGCCACGGCTTTCGATCCCCTCGCCGAGCTGGCAGGCTATCAGGCGGAAACAGCCGTACTGGCCGGGAGCTTCGGCGCAACAGCGCTGTTCATCGGTACCATGCGCGACTCCAACGAAGGCCAATCGGTTCGCAAGATGACTCTCGAACACTATCCCGGCATGACCGAACGCCAATTGCAAAACATCGTCGAAGAATCGAGAAAACACTGGCCGTTCGACGACGTGCTGGTGATCCACCGGGTAGGAGAACTACTTCCTGCCGATCCCATCGTCCTGATCGCCGTGTGGTCTTCCCACAGGGGTATCGCCTTCGACGCCTGCCGCCACATTCTGGAAGCGCTCAAGCACCGCGCGCCATTCTGGAAAAAAGAAGCGCTGGAACACGGCGAACGCTGGGTGGAAACCAATACCAGCGGCTATGTATCCGGCTCTTAGCCGAATCTCTTGCCACTCAAATCTATGACCGAAAACGATCCATTACTGCACGCCAAACTGAACCTGGAATCAGGCAAACTCCGCTGGCAAGAAATGCAGCGCCATTTCGCCCGTGGTGCAGTGGTGCGGGTGGCGCCCGAACTCGATCTCATCGAGGTCGCCGCCGCAGTTGCCGGTAACGCCACAGACTCTTTCTCGAACTGGCTTGCCGCAGGACAGGTCGGCCGTGCAACCGAAATCGAAGCGAAAGACTGGTGCGAGCGCGATCCCCTGTTCTGGGCCGTAGTCGTCGCCCCCTGGGTCTTAGTGCAGGAACTGCCTATGGGCGAGGAGAGGCCTGCCCACTAAGCAGCCGAAACGACCATGATCAGCTACAACCCTAAGTCCTGGTGGGGATTGATTTTCAAATTCCACGCCAGCGATACCTTCCGGCGCCTGCTACCCGCCATGGTGTCGGTTGCGCTGTTCGCCGCAGGCATCGCCTATGCGGACTGGAACCTAATTCCGGGCCAGCTCGAAAGCACCACGGCTCTGCACGCGCTCTTAGGCTTCGTCATCTCGATGCTCCTGGTGTTCCGCACCAACACCGCCTACGAACGCTGGTGGGACGGACGGAAGCTTTGGGGCGGACTGACCAACGCCTCGCGCAATCTGGCACTGAAGCTGAATGCCTATCTGCCCGAACGGCATCCATCGCGCCGCCGGCTGGCCGATCTCATCGGCCAGTACGCCGACGCGCTGAGACTCCACCTCAGAACGCCAGTGCCGGCCCAACATACCCCCAACCGGGTTGCAGCGCAGATCTTCGCTGAAATTACACGGCTGAAAAACACTGGCGATCTCTCGGGCGACGAACTGCTGTGCCTCAATCCGGAGCTGAGCGCGCTCGCCGAAATCTGCGGAGGTTGCGAGCGGATACAGAAAACGCCCATCCCCTACTCCTACAGCCTCTTCCTCAAAAAATTCATCTTCCTCTATATCGTTTCCATGCCGTTTTGCTTCGTGCCCGAATTCCATTACTGGACGGCGTTGATCACGACTCTAGTGTTCTACGTCCTGGCCAGCCTCGAACTGATCGCGGAAGAAATCGAAAACCCATTCGGCGAGGATGCCAACGACCTACCGACCGACGAAATTGCGGCCAATATCCGGCAGAGGGTGAGCGAATTGCTGGTGTCTAGCCACGTCGACTACTGACGCCTGCGTTGGCGGCTCCATATCCCGATGTATGGTATAAGAGTGACGAGAAAATCCGGGGCCTATCCCCACCAACCGGAGAGTCGCCATGCCCGATCACGTTTATAAGATCATCGAAATCGTAGGATCGTCCACGGTCAGCACAGACGATGCCATACGCACGGCTATTGTCAAAGCTGGAACGACCTTGCGTCACATGAACTGGTTCGAAGTCACCGAAACCCGCGGCCATATCGTAGACGGGCAAGTGGCCCACTTTCAGGTCAAGCTGAAAGTCGGTTTTCGAATCGAAGACTGACCGTCGCCGCCCTCATCGTTCCGTAAGTCTCATGACGATACCCAGCCCCCGCATCTGCTTTTTCCTCGGTTTCCTGTTCTGCGCCCTCCTATTGGGAATCGCCCTTTACTTCCAGTTTTCCGACGGACTGGAACCCTGCCCCTTGTGCATTTCGCAGCGCATCATGCTCCTGGCCGTCGCACTGGCATTTCTCACAGCAGGCCTCCACAATCCCAGCAAAACCGGCACCCGGGTCTACGCCGTTCTAGGTACTCTGGCGGCCTTGGGAGGCGCATCGGTTTCCGCCCGCCACGTCTGGTTGACGCACCTGCCACCGGAAGAAGTGCCCGAGTGCGGTCCCGGCCTGAGCTATATGTTCCGAAATTTCCCGCTGGGCGACACCCTCAAAGCGATGCTGAGCGGCACCGGCGATTGTGCGAAGGTCGATTGGACTCTGCTGGGGCTGAGCATGCCGGCCTGGGTGCTGCTTTGCTTTATCGGCCTGGGCGCTTTCAGCCTGCTGCAATGGTGGAACGCCGGCATTCGCGCGAACCGTTGAGCGAAGCGGGAGGGGATTTCGGCACAGCCTCCTGCCAAGAAAACACGATCTGTTAAAATGTCTGGATCGTCCTTCCGGATTATCCTTCGAACGTGGCCAGTCACCTCATACGCATAGCGACCCGCAAGAGCCCTCTGGCTCTGTGGCAAGCGGAATACGTCGCATCCCGGCTCCAAGCCGCATACCCAGGCCTCCAGGTCGAATTGGTCGGCATGAGCACCCGAGGCGATAAGCTGCTCGATGCGCCGCTGGCGAAGGTTGGCGGCAAGGGTCTATTCGTCAAAGAGCTCGAACAAGGCATGCTCGAAGGCCGGGCTGACATCGCGGTTCACTCCATGAAGGACGTGCCGGTCGAATTTCCGGAAGGCCTACATCTAGCCGCCATACTTGAACGCGAAGATCCTCGCGACGCGCTGGTCTCTAACCGCTTCAGCAGTCTGGCCGAATTGCCGGCCGACGCCCGCATCGGCACCTCCAGCCTGCGCCGCCAGTGCCAGATCAAATCGCGCATCCCCGGATGCACGCTGCTCGACCTACGCGGCAACGTCAATACGCGGCTGGCCAAGCTAGACGCGGGGGAATTCGACGCGATCATACTCGCCGCCGCCGGTCTGAAGCGGCTGGGATTCGACCGGCGCATCGCCGAAACCCTGGCACCGGAAGACAGCCTGCCCGCCATAGGACAAGGGGCTATCGGCGTGGAATGCCGAAGCGATGACACTCGCACCAACGCCCTGCTGGAACCCCTGCATCACCAGCCTACCGCCAGGTGCGTTCTGGCCGAGCGCGCCATGAACCGCGCCCTCAACGGCGGCTGCCAGGTACCGATCGCCGGCTTCGCCCAGTTGGACGGCGAAACGCTGCACCTGCAAGGATTGGTCGGCGATCCGAACGGCTCTGAGATCCTTCGGGCCGAAGCGTCCGGGCACGTCTCTGCAGCGGAAAAACTGGGTAGGCAAGTCGCCGAAGAACTGCTCGGGCTGGGTGCGGACGAAGTGCTCCGGCGCGTTTACACGGCGCCGTGACGGCGATGAGCGTATCCCGCCCCTTGACTGGAATGCGCGTTCTCGTCACGCGCCCGAAAGATCAGGCAGAACCGCTGTGCCGGCTGATCGAAGCGGAAGGCGGCACACCGGTACGCCTGCCCTTAATCGACATTCAGCCTAGCGTGCATGCGGCAGAGGGAGCCTCGCGCCTACAGCAGGTTTCCGAATGGGAATGGTGGATTTTCGTCAGCGCCAATGCCGTAAATCAAGCCCGCGCTCTCGGTGCCCTGCCGGCGGCGCTAGCGGCTGACAGGGCGCCGCGTATCGCCGCTGTCGGCAAGGCCACCGCCGACGCCCTGGCAGACGCAGGAATCGCGGTGAATCTGACACCCGAGCCGCAGTCGAATTCCGAAGGACTGCTGGCCATGCCAGCCATGCAGCATATCGCCGGCCAGCGCATTTTGATCGTCCGCGGCGAAGGCGGGCGCGAGTTGCTCAAGCAGCAGCTTGCCGAGCGCGGCGCGCTCGTCCAGTATGCCGAACTTTACCGGCGGGAACCAATAAGCGGGGGCGCGGACACGCTGATCGCCGCCTTGCGGGAGGGCGCTCTCGACATACTTTCCGTAACCAGCGGCGAAGCGCTCGACCATCTATACCATCTTGTTCCGCTGGAGCAGCGGGAGCGCCTGGCCGGTACGCCGCTGGTCGTTCTTAGCGAACGCCTGAAATCTCAAGCCGAGTCGCTGGGCTTCCGCCACGTAAGCGTGGCCGATACCGCATCGGACCCGGCAGTGCTGCAAGCCTTGACGGATGTCGCCGCTCATCTGACATCCTTGCGACCAACGCCAAACTACGGGGATAAACCATTGGCTGAAGATGCAAAAGAAATGACCGCCCCCCCAGAACAACCGGCGGCGGCAGACTCGCCGCACCGGAAGGGTAAAGCCGCCTCGGCATCACAGCAGCCTCCCCGCAAATCACGCTTCGTCGCCTGGATCGGCTACCTGATCCTGATCGCCATCTTGCTGCTGGCGAGCGCGGCATATTTCATACTCCAAGAGCTCCGCTCCAAACAGGAAGGTTTGGGCGGAGAACTCAACAAAGGCGATTTGCATGTGCTCGAACTGACGCGCCAGGTCAGCAGCCTGCAAACCCAACTCGCAACTCTGCATACCCAGTTCGCGACGCTGCAGGCGCAGCTCGGTACCGAGGACAGCAAGCTGGAGCGTGTGCTCGGCGAGCAATCTGCGGATTTCGGAGAGAAACTCAAGGACACGCGCGGCGAGTTGGAACAATCGATCCAGGCAATCCAGCGCCAGCTGAGCCGGACCCACGGCGATATCCTGATTGCCGATGCCGAATACCTGCTCGGCATCGCCAACCAGAAACTGCACTTGGTCGGCGACGTCAAATCCGTACTCGAAGCCATGCAGGCCGCCGACCAGCGACTGCATGACAGCGGCGACCCCGGTGTGTTCAAGGTACGGGAGGCGCTAGCGGACGAAATCAACCAATTGGAAGCCTTCCATGCACCCGATGTGATTGGGCTGTCCGCCAAGCTACTGGCCGTCGAGGCAAAGGCCCGTGAACTGCCGCTGTTCCTGCCGCACCCGGACATGTCAAAAGAATCGAGGGAAACGCCCAAAGCCGAACCGCCCGCGGCCGGCTCGGACAATACTGCCGATTCCACGCTCGAACAACTCAAGGGACTAGTCACCGTGCGGCGTAGCGACCGTCCTGTGCAAGCGGTGCTGACACCGGAAGAGGCTGCCGGCCTGCGGGAAATTCTGCTGCTCAAGCTCGAGATGGCCCGCGCCTCCCTGCTGCGTGGAGACGACGCACTGTTCCGCGGCAACCTGGAATCCGCGAGCGCTTGGCTGAACGAAAACTTCGACCGCGAGTCTCCCGCATTCAAAGACATCGCCGGCGACCTCAAAGCCATGGCTGACGCCCAGCTCAAAGCATCCTTCCCCGACATCAGCAAATCGCTGAGCTTGCTCCGCAACGTCGAAAAATTGCGGCTAGGCGCCGAGCCGGGCGGTGAAGCGAAAGCCAATGCCGCCCCTCCCTCAGGCGAACCGCCGAGTAGCGAAACCGCAGGAGGCAAGCCGTGAGAGGACTGGCCATCGTCGCCGCCGTTCTGGCGCTGATCGCCGGAGCCGCGTATTACCTTTACGACCGGTTCCTAGCCCACGGCGACCCCGGCTACGTCATCGTCGGGTACGGCCCATGGACGCTCGAGTCGTCCCTGATCGTAGTCGCCGGTGCACTCGTCCTCGCCTTCGTTCTGCTCTATACCGTCATCCGCCTGGTCGTGCACACCTTGCGGCTGCCGCACCTCCTCAAACAACACGGCGGTAAGAAGCGCAGCCGGCAATCCCAACAAGCGCTCATCTCGGGATTGATCGATTCTGCCGAAGGCAACTGGGAAAAGGCCGAGAAAGCGCTGATCCGCCACGCGGCCGACAGCGGCGTACCGCTCATTAACTACCTGACTGCAGCGCGGGCGGCACATTCCCGCGGAGCGCTCGAGCAGCGCGACGAATACCTCAAACTGGCGCATGAAACCGTGCCCGAGGCGGAACTCGCCATCGGCCTGACCCGTGCCGAATTGCAGCTCTCGAATAAGCAATTCGACGCCGCCTTGGAATCGCTCTCCCAGCTCAACCGGATTGCTCCCACGCATGCCGCCGTGCTGAGATTGCTCCACCAAGCCTATGCCCAGATGGAAGACTGGGAGAGCCTGCGCAACATCATCCCCAGCCTTCACACCAATAAGGTCATGCTGGAGGCCGAGATCAAGCTGCTGGAAACCGAGACTTACGGCGCATTGCTGAAACAGCGGGCGGAGTCCCACGATGCCGTAGGGCTGCGGGAACTATGGGAGAACATACCCGCCCACATCCGGAAGGCTCCGGGCATCGAAGCGCTGTATTTCGCGGCTATGATCGACGCCGGTAGCGGGGCAGAAATCGAATCCGCCGTACGCTCCAGCCTGGACCGCGAATGGAATGACACCGTCCTGGTACTATACGGGTGCATTGCGGGTACCGACGCCGAGCAGCAGCTCGCCCGAGCCGAAAAATGGCTGGGCCGGCACGTAGGCGACGCCGTGCTGCTACGGGTGCTCGGCAAGCTCGCCGTGCGTGCAGGCCAGATCGACCCCGCACTCCGCTATCTCGAACAAAGTTTGAACTCCGAACCTAGCGTCGAAGCCTACCAGCTCATGGGCGACCTGCTGCTGCAGCAAAATGACACTACCGGCGCCTGCACCTGCTTCCGCCGCGGCCTGCTGCTCGCCTCGAACGAAGTGGTTGCCCAGATCGAACACAACCCCAGCGGTCAAACCGACGACGCGCCTGGCCTGGAGCCCGAGGCGCAGGACTAAGGCGCGGCTCCAGCCCGGCTGCCGCCGGCGAAAATTCCCAGCGAATCCCAGAGGTCGTCGACGCGGCGCCTGACCGCCGCATCCATGACAATGGGCTTGCCCCATTCGCGCAGGGTTTCACCCGGCCACTTGTTGGTCGCATCGAACCCGGCCTTGGAACCCAAGCCCGACACGGGAGAGGCGAAGTCCAGGTAATCGATCGGGGTATTTTCGATCAGCGTCAGATCCCGCGCCGGGTCCATCCGCGTCGTCATCGCCCAGACCACGTCCTTCCAGTCGCGGGCGTTGACGTCGTCGTCGACCACGATGACGAACTTGGTGTACATGAACTGCCGCAGGAACGACCAGACGCCGAACATCACCCGCTTGGCGTGGCCGGGATACTGCTTCTTCATGCTCACTACGGCAAGGCGGTAGGAGCAGCCCTCCGGCGGCAGATAGAAATCGACGATCTCGGGAAACTGCTTCTGCAGGATAGGCACGAATACCTCATTGAGCGCCACGCCCAATACAGCCGGTTCGTCGGGTGGACGGCCGGTATAGGTACTGTGATAGATAGGTGAATGCCTCTGGGTGATGCATTCGATGGTGAAGACCGGGAACGACTCCACCTCGTTGTAATAGCCAGTGTGATCGCCGAATGGCCCTTCCTGCGCCGTTTCACCCGGATAGAGAAAACCCTCCAGCACAATTTCGGCGCTAGCCGGTACCTGCAAGTCGCTCAGCAGACACGGCGCCACTTCCGTCCTGGCCCCCCGTAATAATCCGGCGAATCCGTACTCGGACAGCGCGTCCGGCACCGGCGTGACGGCCCCCAGCACCGTAGCGGGATCGGCGCCCAGGGCCACGGCCACGGGAAACGGCTCGCCCGGACGGGCTTGCTGCCAATCGCGGAAATCCAGGGCCCCGCCCCGATGCGCCAGCCAGCGCATGATGGTCTTGTTGCGGTCTATCACCTGCTGGCGGTAGATCCCCAAATTCTGCCGCGGCTTGTTCGGCCCGCGAGTAATGACCAACGGCCAAGTGATCAGCGGCCCGGCGTCGCCCGGCCAGCAGGTTTGAATCGGGTAACTCCCCAAGTCCACTTCGCTGCCGCGCAGTACCTCCTGCTGGCAGGGCGCATTACGGACCTCTTTCGGCGCCATGTTCAGGACCTGGCGGTACAGCGGCATCTTCTCGAAGGCATCCCGCATGCCTTTGGGCGGTTCCGGCTCCTTCAGCGAGGCCAGCAGCCGCCCAACCTCGCGCAAAGCCTCGACCGAGGTCTCGCCCATCCCCAACGCCACCCGCCGCGGCGTGCCGAACAGATTGCCCAACAAAGGGACCGAGGAACCCTTGGGGTGCTCGAACAGCAGGGCAGGCCCTTCCGCCTTCAGCGTGCGATCACAGATTTCCGTAACCTCGAGATGGGGGTCCACCGAGACGCCAATGCGCCTCAACTCCCCGATACCCTCGAGCCGAGCGATGAAATCCCTCAAATCCCGGTATTTCATGCCGTCCCGAATCATATCCGCTTAGCGAATACGGGAGACGGCTAAGCGAAGAAGCTCTTGACGCTGGTTTCGATCACCGCCCAGGGCAGAACGAAAGGCTTTTTCGTGATCGTGATGGCCAGGAGGTCGCCCTGGAATTCGTAAACGCCGTCCACGCCATTGCCGCTGAAACGTCCGGCATTCTCATCGCCGGAAAACTCCATGCCTTTCGCGCGCGCCGCATTGTGCGCCTTTGCAACGAGAGTTTGGGGTTCGGAGGCAACCTTGATCTCGATTTTTTTGCTCATAATCCAATCAGCAGGGGGTAATCAACACGGGCCCGTATAGTAGCTAAATTCGCTATGCGTGGCGATGCCACGCACTCCGGCAAGGAGGCTTCGGCACGGGTATAATTCACGCTGATATCCCATAAGAACTGCCCGGTAAGAGGGCGGCGTTTTCTCACCCTTGTCGTTGAGTCTTAGAAGAGGAAGCTCGTGCAACTGGAACACATCTTGAGGTCCTATGCGCGTTACGCGCCGGTCTACGATCACACGTTCGGCTGGCTGCTGAATTTCCGCGGCCGATCGCTCGCCGCTCACGTCACCAATCGCCACCCCGGCCGCATCCTGGAAGTAGGGGTCGGTACCGGCATCAGCCTTCAGTTCTACCGCAAGGAGCACCAGGTACACGGCATCGATGTTTCTCCTCACATGCTGGAGCGGGCCCGCAAGCGCGTACACCGCAAGAGCCTGAACCATGTCGCCCACCTCGAAATCATGGACGCACGTGAAATGAACTTTCCGGACGGCCACTTCGACGCCGTCGTTGCCGCCTACGTGATGTCGGTCGTTCCCGAACCGCAACGCGTGTTGCGCGAAATCGAACGGGTGTGCAAACCCGGTGGCGACGTCATCATCGTCAACCACTTCGCGGCGGAAAAAGGGGCTCGCCGCAACGTCGAAACCCTGCTGGCTCCGCTGTCCCACAAGCTAGGCTGGCGCCCCGATATGCCGATGGACGAGATCCTGGCCCATACTTCACTGCACGAAGTCCGGCGCCAGACCTTACCGCCCATGGGGCTGTTCACTTTGCTGCATCTCCGCAAAGCATCGCACGATTCCTCGGCTCAGCCCGTACCGGAACAAAGCGTGGGCGGTACGAAAGCGCAATGTTAGAATCTCGCAAGCATCTTCACTGAAAGCACTCCGCCCGCCGCACGCCATGCCCGACTCATCGCAGTCCCACGATACCCCTTTCGAACTCCGCGCGGGCTCTTTCAATTTGCCCGTACTGAAACTGATCAGCGACAGCCCGGACGCCATAGCCCAAACGCTGGCCGTCCGGGTGCAGCAGGCTCCTGATTTCTTCCGCCATGCACCGGTGATCCTCGATCTGCACGAACTGGCCGGGCGCGATCATGTGCCCGACTTCGACGCCCTGCTGCAGATCCTGCGCGCGAGCGGCCTGACCCCAGTCGGCGTCCGGGGCGGCAGCACCGAGCAGAACTCCGCCGCCGACGCCGCCGGTCTGGCCTTGCTGTCGGAGGGCAAGCACCACGAAACTCACCACGCGGCACCCGCTCCGGCAGCGGAACCGCCGCGGCCGGCGCCGGAAGCGGTGCGCCTCGCCTATCCGGGCACGAAGATCGTCGACCAGCCGATCCGGTCGGGCCAGCGGATCTACGCGAATGAGGGCGACCTCGTCGTCATCGCCACGGTGAGCCCCGGCGCGGAACTGATGGCCGACGGCAACATTCATGTTTACGGCTCCCTGCGTGGCCGCGCTATGGCCGGCGTCAAGGGGAATACCGACAGCCGGATCTTCTGTATGGATCTTCAGGCCGAGTTGATCGCTATCGGCGGCCACTACAAGATCAGCGAAAACCTTGAAGGCTCCGTGCGCGGCAAGCCGGTGCAGATCATGCTCCGGGACAACGCTTTGATCATTCAGGATTTATGACGTTTGACCCGATTTTTTCACGAAATTAGGAGGATCAGGATTTGGCCAGAATCATCGTTGTAACCTCGGGAAAAGGCGGGGTCGGAAAAACCACGACCAGCGCTGCCTTTGCCACGGGGCTAGCGCTCAAAGGCTTCCGCACGGCGGTCATCGATTTCGACGTAGGTCTGCGCAATCTCGACCTCATCATGGGCTGCGAGCGCCGGGTGGTGTACGACTTCGTCAACGTCATCAACCAGGAAGCGACGCTCAACCAGGCCCTGATCCGCGACAAGCGCTGCGACAACCTGTTCATACTTCCCGCCTCACAGACTCGGGACAAAGACAGCCTGACCACGGACGGCGTCGAGCGGGTGCTCAACGAAATGGGCGAAACCTTCGACTACATCGTCTGCGACTCCCCTGCAGGCATCGAGCGGGGTGCGACTCTGGCCATGTACTTCGCCGACGACGCCATCGTGGTCACCAATCCCGAGGTTTCGTCGGTACGCGACTCCGACCGCATGCTGGGCATCCTCGCCAGCAAGTCGCGGCGGGCAGAATCCGGCGCAGAACCGATCAAAGAATACCTGCTGCTGACGCGCTACTCGCCCGAGCGCGCCAAGCTCGGCGAAATGCTCAGCGTCGACGACGTCCAGGAAATCTTGTCGCTGCACCTGCTCGGCGTCATTCCGGACTCCAAGGCCGTACTCAACGCTTCCAACTCGGGCGCCCCGGTCATCCTGGACGAAAAAAGCGACGCCGGACAGGCGTATGACGACGCGGTGCGGCGCTATCTGGGCGAGGACGTCCCGCACCGGTTCATCAACTTGGAAAAGAAAGGCTTCATGAGCCGGCTTTTCGGGGGCTAAGACCATGGGACTGCTGGACTATTTTCGCGGTACGAAGACCGATAGCGCTGCGGTGGCGAAGGAACGGCTGCAGATTCTCGTCGCTCACGAGCGGGCCGAACGCAACAAGCCGGACTATTTGCCGATGCTGCAGAAAGAGTTGCTCGAAGTCATACGCAAGTATGTCAATGTAGGCCAGGAAGCGATCACGGTGACCATGGAAAAGGACGACAACCGCGAGGTTCTCGAACTCAACGTAGTGCTCCCCGAGCCTCCCGACAGCCACGAACCAAGGGCGAAGCGAAAGCGAAGCTAAGCCGCACCCTACCGAACGCCCGACTTTCACAAGAGAGCTTTAAAGATGCAAGATGAACTCCACACCACTGTTGGAAGCGCAGCGGGCAAAATCTGGCAATTCCTCGATCAGAACGGGGAAGCCAGCGCGTCCCGCCTCGCCGAAGAAACCGGACTGGACAAGAACGAAGTGCAACGCGGTATCGGCTGGCTGGCGCGCGAGGGCAAGCTCGTTTCCGAAAAGCGCGGGCGCAACGAGTTTTTCCGATTGAACGCCGCCTAAGAGCCGCCGACGCCGGAGCGGTGGCGGGTACTTAAGCCTAGCCGCCTGGCCGAATACCGCCATGAAGATCGCTACCTGGAACGTAAACTCCTTGCGGGTCAGACTGCCGCAAGTGCTCGACTGGCTCGCATCGGTACAGCCGGACGTCCTGGCCATGCAGGAAACCAAACTGACCGACGACGCGTTTCCGGTTGATGACATCCGCGCCGCCGGCTATTTCTCGGTCTATAGCGGCCAGAAGACTTACAACGGCGTAGCGGTATTCAGCAAGACACCGGCCGAACATGTGCAGACCGATCCCCCCAATCTGGACGACCCGCAGCGCCGCATCCTTGCGGTGACTGCCGGGCCGCTGCGCGTCATCAATCTGTACGTCCCCAACGGCAGCGAAGTGGGCTCGGATAAATACGCCTACAAGCTCGGCTGGCTGTCGAAAATCCGAGATTTCATCGCCTGCGAAATGGAGGCGCACCGCCATACCGTAGTGCTGGGCGACTTCAACATCGCGCCGGATGACCGCGACGTGCACGACCCTGTAGCCTGGCGCGAAAAGATCCTGTGCAGCACGCCCGAACGCGAGGCTTTCCGCGCCTTGGCAGGCTTAGGGCTGTCCGATCTGTTCCGCCGCTTCGAGCAGCCGGAGGGCAGCTTCTCCTGGTGGGACTACCGTGCCGCCGGCTTCCGCCGCAACCAGGGCCTCCGGATCGACCACATCCTCGCGTCCCCACAGCTCGCAGAGCACTGCACCGCCTGCACCATCGACAAAGCCCCCCGCAAGCTCGAGCGCCCTTCGGACCATGCCCCCGTCGTCGCCGAATTCGACGGCTTCTGAAGTCTAGGTCTGCCACGGCTTAATTTTTACCGGTGTCTGTCGGATAATCGACCGATTACCTCAAGCCTCAAGGAAAACCGCAATGCACAAGATCACCCTCATCCCCGGCGACGGCATCGGCCCCTCCATCGTCGACGCTGCCGTCAAGGTCATCGAGGCCACCGGCGTCCAAGTCCAATGGGACGTCCAATCCGCCGGCATGGCGGCGGTCGAAAAATTCGGCAACCCGCTGCCGGAAGCCACGCTGGATTCTATCCGCGCCAACCGCATCTGCTTCAAGGGACCGCTCACCACCCCGGTCGGCGGCGGTTATCGCAGCGTTAATGTCACCTTGCGCCAAGCGTTCAACCTCTACGCCAATGTGCGGCCGGCTATCTCCTTCGAAGGCACAGACACCGCGTTCAGCGACGTCAATCTCGTCACCGTACGCGAGAACACCGAGGGGCTGTACGCCGGCATCGAACATTTCATCCAGGTCGACGCGGAAAAGATCGCGGCGGAAAGCATCGCGGTCGTCACCCGCAAGGGCTCCGAGCGCATCATCCGCTACGCCTTCGACTATGCCCGCCGGGCGCAGCGCAAGAAAATCACCCTGGTGCACAAGGCCAACATCCTCAAGTGCACTTCGGGCCTGTTCCTGGACATCGGGCGGGAAATCGCCAAAGACTACCCGGACATCGAGTTCGACGACCGCATCGTCGACGCTTGCTCGATGCAAATGGTCATGCAGCCTCAGCGTTTCGACGTGCTGGTCACTACTAATTTGTTCGGCGATATCCTGTCAGATCTGGCGGCGGGTCTGATCGGCGGTCTCGGGCTTACGGCAGGCGCCAACATCGGCACCGACGCCGCGCTGTTCGAAGCCGTGCACGGCAGCGCGCCAGACATCGCCGACAAGGGCATCGCCAATCCCACCGCCATGATCATGGCCGGCTCCATGATGCTGGAACACATCGGCGAACCGGACGCGGCGCGCCGGATCGAGCGCGCCGTGCGCGAAGTCATCAAGGACGGCCGCTCGGTCACGCCAGATCTGGCCAAAGCCTCGCCATGCGGCACGGCACAGATGGCCGAAGCCATCATCGAACGGCTGCACCAGGCGTAGCCAGAAACCTCATACTGGGGTTTCAACGCTGGCAGCGCGGGCAGTAATAGGTCGCGCGCTGCCCCAGCCGGACACAGCGGATCGGCTCGCCGCAAACCCGGCATGGCTGACCGGCACGGTCATAGACCCGTAATACCTGCTTGAAGTAGCCCGGCGCACCGGATTCGTTGACGAAATCCCGCAAGGTCGTGCCGCCCTGCTCGATGGATGCCGCCAGCACCTCGGCGATGCGCGCCCCCAGGTTACGGTAGCGAGCCAGGCTGATTTTTCCGGCCGGGCGCCCGGGGTGGATGCCGGCCAGGAATAAGGCTTCGTTGGCGTAGATATTGCCGACGCCGACCACGACATGGCTATCCATAATGAAGGACTTGACCGCCGTAACCCGTCCGGCAGCGAGGCGGTGCAGATGCGCTCCATCGAATTCACCCTCCAACGGTTCAGGACCGAGCTCTGCCAACAGTGGGTGCTGCTCCGGCGGTTCTTCGGTCCACAGCAAACAGCCGAATCGCCGCGGATCGTGGTAACGCAGGCAGATACCGCCTTCAAACACTAGATCGACGTGATCGTGCTTGCGCGGCGGAAGGCTCTGCTCGCAGATACTCAAACTCCCCGACATACCGAGATGGGCGATCAGGGTGCCTACTTCGAAATCGAGCAGGAGGTACTTGCCGCGGCGGCGGACATCCAGCACCGCGCCGCCGACCAGTTTCTCCGCCAGATCAAAGGGGACCGGCCAGCGTAGCCTCGGCTCCCTCACCCTAACATCGACGATCCGCCGCCCCGTAATGTGGGGAGCGACGCCGCGGCGGGTAGTTTCGACTTCGGGCAGTTCAGGCATGGCGTCTCAAGGGTTTTTGCGGAAGGATTCGATCAGACCGGCGAATTCGCTCACGAAACCGGGGTGGCTTTCCAGGAATGCGGCACGGCCGCGGAAAAACGCCGCCCGCAGCGCCGGAACCTCCGCCGGTTCGACCCGGCTGCCGAAACCCTCCTCGCCGCGCTCGAACATCCGGTCCAACAGCCGATTGCCGAATTCGTAGTTGAAATGGCCGACGTCCTGCCACAACCGGGTCTGATAGTCGCGGATGGGCTCGAGCAGATCGGGGTCGTAGCCCTGGAAATCCCAGACCTCCACCCAGCGCCGCTCCGGGTCGGCGCTCCGCACGGCGCGCGCAACCGACAGCAGAGCCTCCCAGCGCAGATTGGCGAAGCCGCAGGCGATATCGGCCTCCGCCCGCAAGGCATGCACCGGATAGGCAACCAACCGGGTTTCGACGCCAGCGCGGACGAGACGGCCCACCAAGTCATGGAGGCCGGCAAGATCCTCCGGAACGCTTTTCTCCTCGGCCGGATCAAAGTCCGGTGGGACCGCAGCGGCAGCTGGCCTGAGCAGGCAGGGTGCGTCCGGCTTCAGGTTGCCCAGGTAGCGGAAGAAATCGGCACGAAAACGGCGCTCCACGTCCTCCTCCTCGAAGCGGGTGTAATAAAACATGCCCTCCGCGGTATGAGTCGGCTTTTTGCGCTGGCCCATCACCGTCCGTATGGAAGCCTTGATGGCCTTGCCGGACAGCAGCAGTACCCCAGCGGGTAAATGCGCCATCTCCGCAAAAATCGTCCGGCAGTCGGCCGCCCGGAGCGGATGGCCGGGCTGGAAGCCGAGCACGACTCTTTTCGGCGCGGCATGCTCTAAGGCGAACCGCACGGAGCAATACACCCGCTCCCAGTCCGCACCCGCCAGGCCGAAGTTGTAGCCCCGCTCGTTCCGGTCGGGCCGAGTCAGGGCAGGATGCAGAGGATCGAAGCCGATTTCCGCATAGGAATTGCCGAACACCAGGGCCTCGGGGCGCTCGCGCCGGACGATCTGCGGCTTGACGTGGCGCTCGTAGCGCTTGAACTCCGGTTTGACCGCGTTGAAACCGGGGAGGCTCACTTCACGGTAGTACCAGAACGGATCGACCAGACGGCAAAACCCCGCCACCGCGGCTAACACCGCGAGGACTCCAATCAGCACGGTCTTGAGGTAGGAACCGGCACTCATCTTCAAAACTGGAAATAGATGAACTCGCTCAATTCCGAAATCGAGCACACGGCAACCACGCCTATCCCGATGGCCAGGAGCGCCCAGGTCACGCTTGGCCGCCATTGCCAGAATCGCGATTCGGATAGATCGCCCACAGACGCGTTCAGGCTAGGCTGGAAGCGGGCGAAAATTTGGTTGGTGTTGGGCATGGCGATACAGACCAGCGCCAGTGCAGCAATCCACAGCACCGGCCCTGCGCCATGCAGCAGCGGAGAGGCGCTGAACCTCCAGCCATCTGCCGCCAGGCGTGCGCCGAACGCGCCGTTTTCCAGCGAGGCCGGCAAGGCCAGCCCGTTCAAGCCCAGCATGCCGTGCACAATCCCGGCGGCGGTCGCCAGGCTGTCGGCACGGAATAGCACCCAGCCGAACACTACGGCGGCAAAGGTGAGACTCCGTGCCGCAATGCGGCCTGGGCCGGAAACGGGGTCGGCGCCCCATCCCAACCGGATTCGCAGAGCGCGCCAGCCATGGTTGAGGACGAGGTAGGCACCGTGCAGCGCACCCCAGGCGACAAAGGTCCAGTTGGCTCCGTGCCAGAGTCCGCCCAGCAACATGGTCAGGAACAAGTTCAAGCTGTGGCGCCACGCAGTGCAACGGTTGCCGCCTAGAGGGATGTAGAGGTAGTCGCGCAGGAAACGGGACAGCGTCATGTGCCAGCGCCGCCAGAAATCGGCGATGTCCGCCGCCTTATAGGGCGAATCGAAATTGACGGGTAAGCGGATGCCGAACAGCTGCGACAGCCCGATCGCCATATCGGAATAGCCGGAAAAGTCGAAATAAAGCTGGAAGGTGTAGGCGAGGGCGCCGATCCAGCTTTCCAGGAACATCGGCGGCTGGCCCTGGGCGGAGGCGAACAAGTCCTGCGCATAGGGTGCAATGCCGTCGGCCAGTACGGTTTTCTTGAACAAACCGAACAGGAACAAGGTGAAACCCGCGGCAAAGTCTTCCGCGACCCGGCGATCCTCTCGGCACCGGGCGAACTGCGGCATCATCTCGCCGTGATGCAGGATGGGGCCGGCGATCAGATGGGGAAAATAGGTCACGAACAGAAGATACGGCGCGAAACGGTATTCCCGCGCGCGGCCCCGGTAAGCATCGACCAGATAGGCGATCTGGGTAAAGCTGAAGAAAGAAATGCCCAAGGGCAGCGCGATCTCTTCCAGGCTCCAATGCATACCGGCCAGATCGTTCGCGGCGCGGACGAAGAAATTGGCATATTTGTAGTAGCCCAGCAGGGCGAGGTCGGCGGCGACGGCCCCGGCCAGCATCCAGCGGCGCGCTGCGGAACCTTCCGGCGTCAAGCTAATCCGGTAGCCAGCGGCGAAATTGAAGCCGATCGAAGCCAGCAGCAGCAAGACGTAAGCGAGATTCCACCAGCCGTAAAAGAATAAAGAAACCAGCCCTAGCCAGGCGATCGCAAAATCCCGGCGATACCGTATCAGGCCGTAGAAGCCCGCAAGTGCGGCAGGCAGGTATAGAAACAGGAATTCGTAGGAGTTGAAGAGCATCGGACCGGCGCTAACGGTAGGCGACCGTGGCGGAACCGGTCCAAAAAAGCGTTCGCCCCAAAAAGGCGCAGCGGCCTGCTTCGGCGGAAGGAGGCCGCCCCGGGTTAATCCGCCTCGATCTCCTCGGCGCCGTCCTCTGTCTGCGGAGCCGCAGGCGCCGGTGTAGCAGGCTGTGCCGCCGTCTCTGCCTTGGTCTCGGCAGCTTTAGGATTTAGGCTGAGCAGCCGTTTGGCCGGCTCGCCCACGACTTCGTACTGGAGCCCGCAATCTTGGCGAGCCAGCAGCAACTCCGGTTCGCGCTGGACGATGACGAAGTCCACCGGATCGCCGTTCGCCAGCTTGATATGCAGCTTGGGGCCTCCGACCGGCTTGTCGAGGTGCTTGATATCGATCGCGCGGGCCGATTGCCAATTGGCAAGCAGATCGCCGATGTTGCTTTCCCCGCCTTCCTGCTGCGGCTCGAAGACCCATTTGCCGTCCTGGCCCAACCTCGCCTTCCATTCGGGCAGCGCGATCTCCTGGATGCGCGCATCCTCCGGCAATAGCTTCTTGTCGACGTAATCCGTCGCCTGGGCTGTCAGATGGCGCGAGAAATCGTCGCGCACCAGATGCAGCGTATCGCCGACGCGGACGTAACGCCGCATGTTGATGGGATCGGCTCCGCCGAAGATCAGCACCGCATCGCCGACGGTAAGGCTGGCGATCGGCTTGTCAAGCTCGAATTTCGCCAGCTCCTCCGGTTTGAGCGGATAGCTGGCATCGCTGGTGGCTTTTGCAATTTCCAGCAGTTGGCGGGCGCGGAACTCGTTGGCGGGTGCGGAGAATGGCGCGGACAGCCGCCAATGCCCATCCTTCTTCGCCAGGACGATCGTCTTGTCGCCTTGCTGCAAAGTAAGGGTATCGACCTTGTCGATATCGACTGGGGTCAGCGGCGTCTCGGCGGGCTCTTTCTTACCGGGCTCGAAATAAGCGATGGCGCCGAGTACTGCCAATGCAGCCAGCAAGGAAAGGTTGAGCAACATCCGAGATTTCATACTCCCTCCGCGAAGTCACCGGAGCCCGGGGCGGTCGCACCGCCCCGGATCGTCCGAATTAGAGCCGTCCCGACCATTCCCGTGCCGAGTCTCAACGCTGGCGCCGCCGCCACCAGATCAGCACGCCGCTGCCGATCAGCGCCACCGGCAGCACGATCAGGAATCCGAACCCGATGATGCCCGATGCCAGCGGCGTGAGCTGCAGGTTACGGTCCGGCGAAGTCTTGGCGGGAATGTTGATGAATTGGTCGTTCTGGCTCAGCCAATTGATCATGTTGAGGCCGAGATTGAGATTGCCGCCGTTACCGAGAAAGGCGTTGGACAGGAAATCGCCGTCGCCCACCACCAGGATGCGCTGCTCCCTGGCCTTAGGCGCTTCGGCACCGTCCTTCTTCTCCCCCTCCAACGGCGGCTCGGCCTTAAGCTCGCGGGTCAGCGCATACGCGATGTGCAGCGGCCCTTGGCGCTCGCCCTTATCGGCATCGAAACTGATCTTGCCCTCGATGGGGCCGGTTTCGGTCCAGGAGCGGGCGAGCGTGTTGAGCAGCGCCTCGCGCTCGAAATCATGATTGTCCGGCACACCGTCCAGCGCCAGCGCGGACGGGAACAGGGTCATGGTCTGAAAGCCGTAGGTGATCGCATGCGGCGGATATTCGGCGACCAAGGCGAAGGTGGGGTCATCGATACCGAACAACTGAGTGGAGGCATCCACCACCGTACCCAGCAGCACTTGCACGCCGAGCTGCTGCGCCAAGGGAGCCAAACCCTTGAGATTGTCCGAATCCATCAGCCACAGCAGATTTCCGCCTCGCTTCACCCATTCGCCGATCAGACTCACCTCGCCCGGCAGCAGATTCGCGTTCGGGCTAGCGATGACCAGCACGTCGGCATTGTCGGGAATCTTCGGCGTGACGCCGAGGTTCACTGCGGAAACGGTGAGCCCCTTGCGTCCCAGCTCATCGCCGAACTGGCCCAGGTCGTGGTTGGCACGTTCGCTAGGCGAACGCTCGCCGTGACCTTCCAGGAACACGATGCGCTGATCCTTAGCCCGGGCCAGACGCTGCAAGGCGTTGGTGATGGTCGTCTCGTTCGCCTCCTGCACGTTTTCGCTGCGGCCCTGGTACTCGATGACCAGCTCGCCGTCCACCGAAATGCCCAGTTCGCGGACCTTGTCCGGCTGGGTATCCGGATTGACGAAGTTCAGCGTCAGGTCCTTCTTGCGGCGGCTGTAGCGGCCGACCTGATCGCCGATTTGGTCGCGCAGATTCTTGGTTTCGCGGGCGTAGGCCGTCACCCGGACCGGCTCCTTCAACATGTCCAGTACCTTGAGGCTGGCTTCCGACAAGGTATGGCGATGCGCAGCGGTCCAGTCGAACTGGGCCGAGTAACGGGTGCTCAGCCAAGCGGCCAAGGCCACCACGCCGAGGAATAAAAGGGTGAACAGCAGGTTCTGGAGCCGCAGCTCCAAATGAGTTTTACGGTTAATCTTCATTTTTGCAGCCGGTCGTTATCCAGACGGTGAACGCTCAAAACCAGGAACGTCAGGATGAACAAGAGGAAATAGAGCAGGTCGGTCGTAGATACCAGCCCCTTCAGCAGCGCTTCGTAATGCCGCAGCAGCGACAGGTAATGCAGCACGCCGTCGGCTTCCCCCTCCGCGCCACCGGTCCAGTCGATAATCCACAGCAGCAGCAGGGCGCCGAAAGTCGCCACCGCCGCAACGGTGGGCTGGCTCGACGAAGCCGAGATATAAAGCCCTACCGCAGCGAAGCCGGCCAATAGCAGCACCAGCGCCAGAATGCAGGAGGCCAGCTTGCCGAGATCTAGCCCGCCCCCCATCAACAGCGACAGCGGCATGAGCGCCAGCATGGCTACCATGATCAGCAGGAAGAAGAACACGCCCAGGTATTTCCCCAGGATGATGTCGGACATCGACACCGGTGCGGTGAACAGCAGACTCAAGGTCTTGTTGCGGCGCTCCTCGCTGATGAGACGCATGGTCAGCAGCGGGGTTACCAGCAGCAGGATGACGCCGGCATTGCCGAACAGCGGCGCCACGATCAGATCGGTCACGCCCGGCATCTCTTCCATGCCGGCCATACGCGGCTGCATCATCATGAAGTAATCCAACTGGGCCAGGAACATGTAGCCCAGGATGATCTGGATCACACCGAGCACGGACCAGGCCAGCGGCGACAAGAACAGGGTGCGCAACTCGCGCGCTGCGATTGTGAAGGCCATCATGCGGTCTGCTCCTCGCGCTGCGGACTGGTTTGGGTGATATCGATGAATATCTGCTCCATGCTGCGCCGCTCCGGTGCCAGTTCGGTCAAGCCCCAGCCGGCGCCGACGACAACCTCGGCGACCCGGACCGCCGGGTCTTTGTCCTTGTCGTGGAAGATGCGGTAGCGGTTGTGCCCCATGTCTTCGATGGATTGCACGCCGTCCAGGCTGTAGAGCTGCCTCAGGTCGGCCGAATCGCGGGTGGCCACCAGCAGGCTGGAGGCGCGCATCCGCTGCTCCAGGCTCTCGATGGTGCCGTTGAGCACCAACTGGCCCTTGTGGATGATCTGGACATGGGTGCAGGATTCCTGCACTTCCGGCAGAATGTGGGTGGACAGGATCACCCCGTGCTCCCGGCCCAGCTCCCGGATCAGCTCGCGGATCTCCCGGATCTGGAGGGGGTCCAGTCCCACCGTGGGCTCGTCCAGCACGATCACCGCCGGCATGTGCACGATGGCCTGGGCGATGCCCACGCGCTGCTGATATCCCTTGGACAGATTGTTGATGAGGCGCTGCCCGACCTCGGTCAGGCCGCAGCGCTCCTTGGCGGTGTCGACCGCCCGCCGCATGCGGTCCCGGCTGATTCCGTGGAGTTTGGCGCAATACTCCAGATACTCGTCCACGGTCAAATCGCGGTAGACCGGCGGAATTTCCGGGAGATAGCCGAGTTCGCGCTTGGCTTCGCGCGGCTGATCGAGAATATCGATCCCGTTGATCAGGATCTGGCCGGAGGTCGGTGCGAGATTCCCGCAGATCATCTGCATGGTCGACGACTTACCGGCGCCGTTGGGACCGAGAAAGCCGAGAATCTCGCCTTTCTCCAGCGTAAAGCTCACGTTGTTTACGGCGCAGTAATCGCCGTAATAGCGGTAGAGTTCTTGAACTTGAATTAGGCTCGTCATGTTGCGCGTAAGATACGAAAGTTTGTACAAAAAGCAAGTCTGGGCGTCCAGCATCTCGGTAAACCCATGCTGACGCCAGCGCTGAGCATCTACATCCACATTCCCTGGTGTATCCGCAAGTGCCCGTACTGCGACTTCAACTCCCACCGTATCGAGGGAAATCTGCCGGAAAGCGATTATATCTCGGCGCTGCTGGAAGATTTGGCGAGGGATGCGAGAAGAGTCCCGGGCCGCACCGTGGAATCGGTGTTCATCGGCGGAGGCACTCCCAGCCTACTCAGCCCCGAAGCCGTCGGGCTGCTGCTCGAAGGCCTGAAGACTCGCCTGCCGCTAGCTGCCGCTGCCGAAATCACGCTCGAAGCCAATCCTGGAACGGCTGAAAGCGCCAAATTCAAAGGTTTCCGCGAAGCCGGCATCAACCGCCTCTCGATCGGCGTGCAGAGCTTCGACGATGCCAAGCTGGCAGCCCTGGGCCGCATCCACGACGGCCAGGCCGCCGTCGCAGCAGCGGCGATGGCACGGGAGGCCGGGTTCGCCAATTTCAACCTGGACCTGATGTTCGGCCTACCGGGCCAGTCAGTCGCCGAAGCGGAACGGGACGTGGAAACGGCCATCGCGCAAGGACCGACCCACATTTCTTTCTACCAGCTTACCCTCGAACCCAATACCCTGTTCCATCGCTTTCCGCCCGCTTTGCCGGAAGACGACGACACCTGGGACATCCAGCGCGCCGGCCAAGCCCTGCTCGCGGCGCACGGCTACCGGCAATACGAAATCTCGGCCTACGCCCGCGACGGCTTCCGCTGCCGCCATAACCTGAACTACTGGCGCTTCGGCGACTATTTAGGCATCGGCGCCGGTGCTCATGGCAAAATCACCGACCCGGCGTCCGGACGGGTCACGCGGCTATGGAAAGCCCGCCACCCCGCGCAATACCTGGAAACCCTGGGCATCGGCGGCGAACATGTCGTCGGTCCGGAAAGCCTGCCCTTCGAATTCCTGATGAACCTGCTGAGGCTGCGGGAAAGCTTCGAACTCTCCACCTTCGCCGATAGCACCGGCATGGACGCTTCCGCCCTCGAACCCGGCTTGTCGCAATGCCTAGAAGAAGGCCTGCTGGAACGCTCGGCCGGCGCCATCCGCTGCTCCGAAACCGGCTGGAACTTCCTGGACGACATCCTGCAGCGCTTCCTTCCGCCGGCCTAAACCGGGAAGGTGAGCGCTCATACCGGTCCCATGAGGGAGGCAACCCCCATGTTTAGGAGCGTGAACAGCAGACTCCCGAACAAAGCCGCAGCGAAACCCTGGATGCGGACACCCGGCACCAAGGCGGATACCAGCCACAGCATGAAGGCGTTGACCACCAGGAGGAAGAGCCCGAAGCTCAGGATCGTGAACGGCAGGGTAAGCAACACCATGACCGGCCGCACGAAGGCGTTTACCAAGCCGAGCATGATGGCGCCGAGAATCGCCGGCCCCCAGCCTTCGACCTCGACCCCGCGGACGAGATGCGCCACGAGCAGCAGCAGCGCCGCCGTAAAGAAAAGGTGTACGAGAAATGCAGCCATGGCCGCCTCCGTCAAACTCAACCGTTCATGAACATTCGGCCTCGAAAGAGGCCGGAGCCAGCAAACCCTCGAACCCGTTTTCCGGCAACGGCATGGAAAACAACCGCCCCTGAAAATAGTCGCAGCCGATCCGGGCGAGCAGCGTCTGCTGCTCCCGCGTTTCCACTCCTTCCGCGATGACCTTCAGCCCCAGGCGATGCGCCATCGTGACTATGGCCTCCGAAAGCAGAAAGCTCTTGGATTTCGGCGTCATATCGTGAAGGAAGGCCCGGTCGATCTTGAGATAATCGATTTTGAAGTCCTTGAGATAGGCCAGCGAGGAATAACCCGTGCCGAAATCGTCGAGCGCAATCTGAATCCCCGCACTCCGGAACGCCTCAAGCTTTTCGGCGATCGCTGCATCCGTATCCATCAGCAGCGTTTCGGTGATTTCGATGGCCAAGGCGCTGCCGTCCAGTCCCAGCTCCCGCATCCGGCCGAGCCACCGGCCAAAATCCGTACCGCTGCTTTGAAACTGCAGGGGCGACACATTGATGCTGACTTGGAAGTCGGCCCCGAACCTGCTGCGCCAGTATACGGCCTGGCGTGCCACCTGTTCGAATACCCAATCGCCGAGACCGTGGATGCAACCGCTGTCCTCGGCGATCGGAATGAAAGTAGCGGGGCTCACTTCGCCGAACTCGGGATGATTCCAGCGCAGGAGGGCTTCGGCCTTGCGTATCCGCCCCGAAGCCAGCTCGACGATAGGCTGGTAATGCAGCCGGATCTGTCCGGCCTGCACCGCCTCACGCAAAGCGTGGCTCAAGCGCACCCGCGTCGACATAGCACGCTGCATGTCCGGATTGAATGCCTGGTAGCCATTGCGGCCAGCCCGCTTGGCGGCATACATCGCTTGGTCGGCGTTCCGCAGCAAACCGTCGGTGCCGGTCGCATCGTCCGGGTAGACCGTGATGCCGACGCTGGCGGAAACATGAGCGAAATGCTCCGCCAGCTGAAACGGCTCGCCCAGGCCATCGATGATGGAGCGCGCCAAATGCTCGATCTCGGCCATACCGGCGAACGACGGCACGATCACCGTGAATTCGTCCCCGCCGAGCCTGGCTACGGTCCCCGATTCGCCGACGCAGCGCCGGATGCGATGCGCCACCTGAACCAGCAAGGCATCACCCTGATGATGCCCCAAGGTATCGTTGACCTCCTTGAAATGGTCTAGATCGATATACAGCAGCGCCACCCGGCTGCCGTCGCAACGTGCCTGCTCGCTCGCCTGTTCCAGCCGCTCGGCGAACAGTTGCCGGTTGGGCAACTGCGTCAAGGTATCGTAGCGTGCCTGAAACTCGATCAGGGCCTCCGACTCCTTCTTTTCGGTGATGTCGGCGAACAAGGCAACCCGTAGATGGACTTCGCCGGAATCGTCGTAAATCGTGTTGATCGTCAACTGCTCGGCGTATTCCTCGCCATTCTTGCGCTTGTTCCAGATCTCGCCCTGCCAGGTTCCCGTCGTATGCAGGGCCTGCCACATGGTCTGGTAAAAAACAGCGTCGTGGCGGCCCGAGTGTAGTAGCTTCGGGTCCTTGCCGACCACGTCTTCCGGACCGTATCCCGTAAGGGCGACGAAAGCGGGGTTGACCGCCACAATCCGGTTCGCGGCATTTACCAGCAGCATGCCTTCGCTGGATGCGTTGAAGACCAGCCCCGCCACCTGCAGCTGCTCCCGCGCCGCCTTGTGCTCGGCGATCTCCTGCTGCAAACGCCGTTCCTGCATAACCAGCTTGATATGGTTGCGCAGCCGCGCCTTGACGATGGCCATCGGAAACGGCTTGGTGATGTAATCCACCGCGCCCAGGCTCAGCCCAAAGGTTTCATCGTGCTCGCTGTCCTTGGCGGTGAGGAAGATGACCGGGATCCGGCGCGTCCGTTCCTCCGCCTTGATCCGCCGGCAGACCTCGAAGCCGTCCATGTCCGGCATCAACACGTCGAGCAGGATGAGGTCGGGCTGCGCCGCGTCCTCCAGGAGGAACAGAGCCTCGCTCCCCGAGGTCGCGAACTGGACATCGAACTCCGGTTCGAGGGCGCTCATCAAAATCCCGACGTTCGCCAAGGCATCGTCGACGATCAAGATGCGGGCACGCCGGTCGTCCGATTCGCTCATTCCTCTTCCCAGCCTTGCGATGCCATCAGCGCACGCAACCCCTCGAGGGCCCTCTTGAAATGCAATTGCCACACCTCCGCCTCAACGGCGCCGAACGGCCCGGCCAGTGAGGTACCGTCCAAGACGGACGCCACCTCCTTAGCCACCGCTCTGGCCTGGCCGCGATTCTGAGCCAGCAAGGCCCCCAACTGGCGCAGCCGCGGCAGCAGCAACGCGACGTCCAAGTCCGGCTCTCGTACCAGCGCGCGGCCTGCATTCTCTCCTCTCGCCGGCGCCGGACGGATCAACCCGATGCCGTCAAGCACTGACGCCAAAGCCTGTTCGAACGCCTCGCGGCCGCTAAGTTCCCCTCGCTGCAACTCGCCCTCGAACCGCTGGGCGGCCTCCCGCAGCGCCAATGCGCCGATGGTAGCCGACAAACCCTTGATGGTATGTACCAAACGCTCCGCGTCGCGCCAGCGGTCCGACCGCAGGTAAGCCCTCAACTTGTCCGGAGCCCCACTGAAATCCTCGTGGAATTTCAACATAGCGCCGCGCAGGAGGCCCCAGCTCTGGCCGGTATAAGACAAGGCACGCTCAAGATCGAAACCCGTGAGTTCGAAAGGCGCATCGTCTGGCGCGGCGTTCCGCAGCGGGGCCGATCGGCGGCCGGGAGAAATCCATCTCACCAATGCCGCCGCCAGCTTTTCCGGCTCGATCGGCTTGTTGATGTGATCGTTCATGCCGGCGGCCTCGGTGCGGCGCTGGTCCTTGACCATGGCCGCGGCCGTCATGGCGATGACGGGAAGCCCACGGGCCTTGTCCAAAGTGCGTATCGCCGAGGTCGCTTCGAAACCGTCCATGACTGGCATTTGCAAGTCCATCAGTACGGCATCGTAATCGCGCTCCTTCACCTTTTCCACGGCCTCGCGGCCGTTCACGGCCAGCTCGACAACCATGCCCATCTTCTCCAGCAAGCGCTCTGCGACCAGCTGGTTGGTGGGATTGTCCTCGACCAGCAACACACGGGCGCCGCGTATAGGCCAAGTCAGCGAAAACAAGTCGGCCTCCCTCGTGCGCCGCTTAAGCCGCGGCGGCACAGCACCGGGATTTTGGATACGAGCGACCGTATCGAACAGGCTGGAAGGCTTGACCGGTTTGTCCAGAACGGCATCGAACCGGACTTTTCCGGAGGCCTCCAACACCTGATGGCGTCCGTAGGCAGTGACCATGATCACCACGGGAGGCCGCGCCACTTCGCCTCGTTCGGCCATTTGGTTGACCCGATGCGCCATCTCGATGCCGTCCATCACCGGCATCTTCCAATCGACGATCAGCAACTCGAACGGCGTACCCGCCCGATCGGCGTCGACGAGACGCCTCAAGCCATCCTCGGCACTGCCCGCCAGACTCACCTCGAACTCCCAGGAGACGAGAATATTGCTCATGAGCTGCAGCGAAGTGTCTTGATCGTCCACCACCAGCACCCTCATGCCGCGCAGCTCGCCCGGATCTCGCGCCGGTGCACCGGCTTCCGCGGCTAACAAGGGAACTGTGAACCGGAAAGTGCTGCCCCGCCCCGGCTCGCTTTCGACGCCGATCTCGCCCCCCATCAGCTCGACCAGACTCTTGCTGATGGCGAGACCCAAACCGGTGCCGCCGTAGCGGCGGGTGGTGGTGGCGTCGGCCTGACTGAAGCACTGGAACAACTGGCCCTGCTGTTCTCCGCTCATGCCGATGCCGGTGTCGCGCACCGACACGCCCAACGCCGCTTCCTTTCCGGCTTGCGACATCCGCTCCAATTTGACGTGGACCTCCCCCCGCTCGGTAAACTTGACCGCGTTGCCCACCAGATTGTTGAGCACCTGACTCAGCCGCAGCGGGTCGCCCCGCAACCGGTGTGGCAAATCCGGAGGAACCTCCAAGAACAGCTCCAGCCCCTTGGCTTCAGCCATGACCGAGAACAGGTCGATGACGGTATCCAGCATGTCGTCCAGATCGAAGTCTACCGACTCGACGGCCAACCTTCCGGCCTCGATCTTGGAATAATCGAGAATGTCATTAAGTATGCCGAGCAGGGCGTTCGACGAGTTCTGTATCTTGTCCACATAGTCGCGCTGCACCCGGTCCAAACGAGTGTCCAGCAGCAACTGCGACAATCCGATCACGGCGTTCATCGGCGTGCGGATTTCGTGGCTCATATTGGACACGAAATCGCTCTTGGCCCGGCTGGCCGTCTCTGCGGCGATCTTCGCTTCCTGCAGCCGGAATTCAAGTTCTCGCTGAAGAGTAACGTCCTGGTTGGTGCCAACCATCTGCACCGCCGCACCGCTCGCGTCGCGCTCAATGAGACCCATGGCCTGCACGTAGCGCACGCCGCCATCCGGCCGGACAATCCGGAACACCGGATCGAAACGGCCCCGGCCTTGTACTGCCTCCTGCAGTTTCTCGACGGCAAGCGCCCGGTCCTCGGGGTGCAGGCTGGATTCCCACAGCCGGTAACACAATCCGTCCTTGCGCAAATCGTCGGGAACACCATAGATTTCGAACATCCGCTTGTCCCAGACGAGGCGGTTGTCGGCGAAAGTCCATATCCAGATACCCAGCTCGGCAGCATCCGCCGCCATCCGCAGCCGGTCGTAGGCCGATTGCAAATCGTGCCGGGTTCGCCGGCTTTCGGTGACGTCCCGCCACAGCTCTGCGAAATATCTGCGTCCGTGTACGTCGACCACGCGGCTCCTGACTTCGACATCGAGCAAACGGCCGTCCTTGTGCCGGTGCACCGTCACGAAATCGAGATCCTGGCCGCCCTCCAATATAGCCGCCTGATGCGTCTCCAGCCCCTGCCTATCAAACTGTGCATTGATCTCGGACAGCTGCAGGCGGGAAAATTCCTCCCGGCTATAGCCCAAATCCCGGCGGGCGGCCTCGTTGAACTCGACGAGACGATGGGTCTGCGGATCGAGCAGCACGATGCCGTCGGCGGCCTGCTGGACCGTCGTCCGATAAATCTCCTCCCGCTCAGCTAAAACTGCTTCAGCCCGCTTGCGCTCGGCAATTTCCTTGGCCAATGCCTCGTTGAGCACGATCAACCGGTCCAGGCTGGGCAGGCTCGCCAACGCAGGAATACGCGGCAGCAAGTAAGCCAGCGTTGCCACCGACGCCGCCGCGGTGATGGCCTTGGCGATGGCGGTCTGCCAATACATCGGAATCCACAGCGTCACCACGTCCAGCAAATGCGTCGTGCCGCAGGCCAGGATGAAGGCCGCGAACAGCAACAGCACGCCGCGGCTCTTCGCGCCGCCGCGCTTCCGGGCAAAGAAGAAGAGGATGATTGGAATGGCGAAATATGCCAGGGATGTGAGCCCGTCGCTGACGACGAAGGTCCACAGCAAGGCTGGCGACCACTTGATGCAGTAGCCGTGGGGAATGAACTGGTTGAGGGATTCCATGAGCGCCGACCGAAAATTGGCTCAAAACGGCGCATTATGCCGTAGCCGCTTTCCGCTCAACAAAGCAGCAGCGACGATCCGGCGCCATAGGCAAGGCCAGCGCCTCACCAAGGTCCCCAGCCTCCGCCATACATGCCGCCATACATACCTCCGTACATCGTTCCGTAGTTCATGCTTTGGTCGAGCTGCCACATGGATGCCTGGAGCTGCGCGTCCGCGCGGCCTTTTTCGGCCAGCAATTTTTTCAAGCATTCGTGCGCCGCATCGTCACCCTGGTAATAGCAGCCGCAATGGGCAGGGTCCGCATACAGATAATTGATATGGTCGCCTGCATTGTCCGCCAGCAGATGTCCCGGCGGCAGGGAATAGAGCTGGTCGATATGATCGGCGGTGCGGGGATACACGGCCCGGAAGCCGGCCGCGGCAAGCAAAGCCTCGTCGCTGTCGAGGCTGTCCATCGCCCCGGCGCAACCTGCGAGCAGAGCCAGAATCAAGTTGAGGACGATCGTTTTATTCATGGCGGTGTCTAGCGTGTGATTACGGCAGCAAGTGTATCGGAACCGCCGCTCGGGCATCGGCGGCAGAGACCCGGGAAAGCGGGGATCTTCAAACACATTGACCCGGCCGCCGCGTAACGCTTTAATCGTCGCTCCCGGTCCGACTGAAACAGCGCTTCCGATTTGCTTTTTGCCCTGCGTGCCTCATCCCGTTCGCTCCCGATCAGCTCCCCGTTTCGTCATTGAGTTCCGATGAGTAGTGTTCCGCACCCGGCGAGCCGTTCCGCCGACCTGATTCGTCCCTCGCTGGCCGGGCTCATCCGCCTGAACCATCCGGCTTCCGGTATTGGCCTGTACCGCATCGCCGTGAAGGCGGTGGCAAGCGGCGGCTATCTGTCCCGCTTCAAGGCTCGCGGCATGGAGTTCGACGAATCGCGGCTTTACGCCCCCGGGGATGACGTGCGCAACCTGGATTGGCGGGTCACGGCCCGGACCGGGCGGGTCCACACCAAGTTGTTCCGTGAGGAGCGCGAGCGGCCAGTGATGCTGTCGGTGGACTACCGGGCGGCGATGTGGTTCGCCACCCGCGGGGCGTTCAAATCGGTACGGGTCGCCCAGCTCGCCGCCCTGCTGGCCTGGAGCGCGAGCCACCACGGCGACCGGGTGGGCGGCCAAATCTTCTCCGAACGGAGCTGCAGCGAATTCAAGCCCGAACACGGCCAGCGCGGCGTGCTGCGCCTGCTCCGGCAACTGGCGGATACGCCAGCCTCGGAGCCGGCGAGCGGGGCATCTCAAGACATCCCGACCGCGGCGATGAAACGCCTCCAGCAACACGTCCGGCCCGGTACGCTGACATTCGTCCTCAGCGATTTCCGAGGCTTCGATGCCGAGGCGCAAACCGCGCTGAGCGCCTTGGCGCGGCATTCCTCGGTGGTGCTGGTCTTCGTATACGACCCGCTGGAAGCCGGTTTGCCGAAATCCGGCCATTTCCGGGTCAGCGACACCGTGCGTGAGCTAGCCTTCGACGCTGGACACCGCAGCGCCGAGCGTTGGCGCGAACGCTTCGAATCGCGGCGCTGCGCACTGGAACGCTATGCCCGCGGACATCGCATGCGCTGGCTGGAATGCTCGACCGCCGACGACCCCTTGGCCTTTCTGCAGCGGGCGCTGCGCACTTCTTCGAAAGCACGTTGACTAGCATGGAGCCACAACTCGATCTCCGCGACATCCATCTGCCGCCGCCGATAGACTGGTGGCCGCCGGCTCCGGGCTGGTGGCTGGCGCCGCTGCTGGCGCTGGCTCTGATCCTGACGGTGCGCCTCGCCTGGCGGCGCTTCGTCCGCAATCCGTTCCGGAAAGCAGCGCTGCGCGAACTAGCCGCCATCGAAGCCGACGCCAGCCTGCCGGTTCCCGAGAAAATCCGCCGGGTCTCGATCCTGCTCCGGCGCGCCTGCTTGACCCTGTATCCTCGGCAAGAGGTGGCGGGCCTGACCGGCCTGGACTGGCTGGAGCGGCTGGATCTGATACTCGGCGACGGCAGGTTCAGCGAAGGTCCGGGCCGCTGCCTGATCGAAAGCCCCTATAGCCCTCGCAGCGAAGCGGACCCGGCAGCCCTGTTCGCTCTATGCCGGGAATGGATCCGCAGGTTGCCCCGGCCGCCGCGCCGTCCGTTCTGAGCCCGCCGATGTTCGAATTCGCCTGGCCCCTGCTGTTTCTTACCTTGCCGCTGCCCTTCGCCGTCCGCTGGCTGTGGCGGCCTGCACCGCGCGGCGGCGGCGGTGTGCTGCGGGTGGCCTTCGCCGTGGAATTCGCCGATTTGGGCGGCTCCGGCCCGACCGCCGCCGGCAGCCGTGCGCCGCTGATCGCCGCCGCGCTGGGCTGGCTGCTGCTGGTTTCCGCCGCGGCCCGACCGCAGTGGCTGGGCGAACCCATCGAACAAACAGTGAGCGGCCGCGATTTGATGCTGGCGGTGGACTTGTCCGGCAGCATGGACATCGAGGATTTCGTGGTCAACCGCCAGGTTTCCAACCGCCTCGAAGCGGTCAAGCGGGTGGCGACCGGTTTCATCGAGCGGCGGACCGGCGACCGCGTCGGCCTGATTTTATTCGGCGAGCAAGCCTATCTTCAGGTACCGCTCACCTTCGACCGCAAGACCGTCGAAAACCTGCTCAACGAAGCCGCTATCGGCCTAGCAGGCGACAAGACTGCGATCGGCGACGCCATCGGCCTGGCGATCAAGCGCCTGCGCGACAATCCCGCCGACCAGCGGGTGCTGATCCTGCTCAGCGACGGCGCCAACACCGCCGGCCAGGTGCAGCCGCTGCAAGCCGCCGAACTGGCGGCGCGGGAAGGGCTGAAGATCTATACCATCGGCGTCGGCGCCGACGAGATGATCGTGCGCGATTTCTTCGGCAGCCGCCGGGTCAATCCGTCCGAGGATTTGGACGAGGCGGCGATGACCGCCATCGCCGAGCAGACCGGCGGCCGCTATTTCCGGGCACGCAACACCGAGGAGCTGGACCAGATCTACGCCCTGCTGGACCGGCTCGAGCCGGTATCACGCGATGCGCAATACTTCCGTCCCCGGGACGAACTCTATCCCTGGCCGTTGGGATTGGCGCTGCTGGCCGGGATCGGCGCACTATGGCTGCGCGGGAGGAACTCCGCATGAACGAATTCCATTTTCTCCGCCCGCTGTGGTTGGCGGCCTGCGTGCCTCTGCTGTTGGCCCTCTGGTACTGGCGCCGCCGCAAGCAAGGCGAAGGCGACTGGGCCCAAGTCTGCGACGACAACCTGTTGCCGCACCTGTTGATCGGTGCAGCGGGGCGTAGCGGCAACCTGTCCTGGTGGATAGCCGCGATCGCCGGCACCCTGGCGATCTTGGCAGCGGCAGGACCTGCTTGGGAACGCCAGCAAGCGCCCGCCTTCCGCAACCAGTCGGCTCTGGTGATCGCCCTGGAACTGTCCCCGGCGATGGACGCCGCCGATCTTCAGCCTTCAAGGCTGACCCGGCTGCGCTACGCCGTCACCGACCTGCTGAAACACCGCAAGGACGGTCAGACTGCGTTACTCGTCTACGGCGGCGATGCCTTCACGGTAACTCCCTTGACCGACGACATCGACACCATCGACGCCCAGCTTCCAGCCCTCAGTTCCGACTTGGTGCCGACTGCCGGCCACGATACCGAACGGGCTCTGACGCTGGCGGCCCAACTCCTGCGCGACGGTGGCTTCGGCCAGGGCGACATTCTCTTAGCCGCTATAGAAACCGACCCGGCCGCCGAATCCGCCGCAGCCAAGCTTCGCGGCGAAGGCTACCGGGTCTCGGTGCTGGGCGTCGGCACCGAAGCTGGCGCTCCCATCCCCTTGCGCAGCGGCGGTTTCCGCAAAGCCGGCGGCGGCGAGATCGAGTTGTCGCGCCTGGACGAATCCGCGCTCCGCCTACTGGCCGAGCAGGGCGGCGGACGCTATCTCAAGCTGAGCGCCGGCGCCGCGGCCACCGATGCCTTGTCTTCCTTCTTCGAACAGAGCGCGCGCCGCAACGAAGGCGTCGAAGCCGCCATGAAGCTGGAGCTGTGGGAAGACCGCGGCCCCTGGCTGTTGCTGCTGGTCCTGCCGCTGGCGGCGCTGGGCTTCCGCCGCGGCTGGCTTGCGGTCCTGATGCTCGCGCTGCCGCTGCCGCGCCCGGCCCAGGCACTGGACTGGCAAGGGCTCTGGCAGACCCCGGACCAGCAGGCGGCAGAGGCGTTCAAGGCCGAGCAATACGGCCAGGCTGCCGGCGAGTTCCGCAATCCGGCTTGGAAAAGCGCAGCCGAATACCGCGCCGGCCAATACGAAGAAGCGGCCAAATCGCTGGAAGGCTTGGACACGGCGGATGCCGCCTACAACCGCGGCAACGCCCTGGCCAAGGCCGGCAAGCTGCAAGAGGCGCTCGAGGCCTACAAGCGCGCCGAGCAAGTCGCCCCCAACGATGAGGACGTCCGCCACAACCGCGAAGCGGTCGAACAGGCCTTGAAGCAACAGGAACAGCAGAAGCAGCAATCCGATTCCAAGGACCAGAATCAGGAACACAAAGACGGCCAGCAAAAGGACCAACAGGAGCCGAACGGCGACGGCAAGGATCAGCAAAACCCGCAGGAACAGAAGCCCGATCAGAACCCGCCTCAGGAACAATCCAAGCCGGACGAACAATCGTCCGAACAGCCTGGTCACGAAAACGGGGAACAGAAAACCCCGGAGCCAAAGGCACAAGAGCAGGCACCATCCGCCTCGCCGGCCCCTCAGGCCAGCGACGCGCCGGCGGAAGACAAGGAAGCCCAGGAGCAGCAGATGCAGCAAACCGAATCCCGGTCCGAGCACGAAAAGGACCAGGCCACCGAACAATGGCTCAAGCGCATCCCGGACGACCCCGGCGGCCTACTGCGGCGCAAATTCCTCTACCAATACCGGCAACGCCAGCAGGGCGCGGGAGGGCAGTGAGCATGGCGAAACATTGCAAGCGGGCGTGGAGCCTGGTCATCCTGGGGCTGCTGCTGTGGCTGAGCCTGAGCGGCGCAGGCTTAGCGGCGGAAATTACCGTCAGCGCCGACCGCGACCCGGTCCCCCTCAACGAATCTTTCAACCTGACTTTCAGCGCCGACGAGTCGCCCGATGACGAACCCGATTTCGGGCCGCTGAACCAGGATTTCCGCGTGCTGGGCCAGAGCCAGAACAGCCAGATGTCGATAGTGAACGGCAAGGTCAGCCACACTCTCGAATGGACCGTCTCGGTCATCGCCAAACACGCCGGCAAGTTGACGGTGCCGCCCATCGCCTTCGGAGCCGACCGCTCCAAGCCCGCAGCCATAACTGTCACCGACAAGGCGGCGCAGGGGCAGACACGCGGCGGTGGGGACGACATGCTGCTGATCGAAGTGGACGCCGCGCCGAAGAACCCCTACGTCCAGGCCCAGGTGATCTACACGCTGCGCGTGCTCTACCGGACCGACTTGGGGCGCGCCCAATTGAGCCCGTTGGAAGTTCCGGACGCGCTGGTCCAGCAACTGGGGGACAAGCGCAATTTCTCGACCGAACGCAACGGCTACACCTACACCGCCACCGAACTCACCTACGCGATCTTTCCGCAAAAAAGCGGAACCCTGCGCATTGCGCCGGTCAGCCTGGATGCCGAAATCCAGGCCGGCGGCCGGGGCAGGATGAATCCCTTCTTCGGCCGCCCGACCAAGACCGTCAGCCTGCGCTCCAAAGCCATGGAACTGCAGGTGCGGCCCGTCCCGCCGGCGTTTTCCGGCCAGCACTGGCTGCCGGCGGAAAACCTGACGCTGGAAGACGCCTGGTCCCCGGACACGGCCAAGATCGAGGCCGGCCAGCCGCTCACCCGCACAATCACGCTGCAAGCCCGCGGCGCCACCGTAGGCGTGCTGCCCGAACTCGGCCTGCAAGGGTTGCCGGCGGCAATCCGCCGCTATCCGGACCAGCCGGCCATGGACGAACAGCGCCAGGGCGGCGGCATCGTCAGCACCCGCCGGGAAAAGACCGCGCTGATTCCGGACAAACCGGGCCTCTACACGCTCCCCGCCATCGAAGTGCCGTGGTGGAACGTCGCCGCCGACAAAATGGAAGTGGCGCGCCTGCCAGAAAGAACTATCGAAGTCGGCGGCGGCGCGGCTGTTCCGATACAGCCGGCACCTAGCCCCGAAACCCTGGCCGCGCCCGAAACCGAAAGCGCCGCGCAAACATTTACACCACCGACACCGACCGAACCCAACTTCACCGGCTCGCCGGTCTGGTTCTGGCTCAGCATCGTTCTGGCGGGAGGCTGGCTGGCCACCGGCGGCCTGTGGTGGCGCTCGGCGCAACGCCCCACCATAGCTCCCGCGGAAAAACGTCCAGAACCCGAAACCGGCAAGCCGTCCGACAAGCGGTGTATGCGCGAACTGAAGGAGGCCTGTGCCGCCAACGATCCCGAGCGGACCCGCCGCGCGCTGCTGGCCTGGGCCGCACTGCGCTGGCCGGATGGCGAGGCGTCCTTGGAAGCGATTGTGGCACGTTCGGAAGGCGAGTTGAAAACCGCCGTCCAAGCCTTGGGTAAAACGCTCTACGGCCATCCCCGCGAAGCTTGGAAAGGAGCGGTGCTGTGGGCGGCGGTCGTCACCACCGACCTGGGCAAATCCAGGCAGGAAAACCGGAATGCGGCGGAAATCGCGTCACTGCATCCGTGATGCGCAAGGCCTCAAGTCGCTGAGCGATCGCCGAACAAGCTGTCGATGATCCAGTAAACGCCCTGCGTCAGCAGAAAGCCGAGCAGAAAGCCGCCGATGAAGAACTCGGAGGCATGATGCTGGAAGTATTCTCCCAAAAGCTTGCCCGACACGAAGCCCGCAAGCAGCGCAAGGCCCACGCGGAGCCGGTGGAAAATATCCTGAGTGGTCATAAGCGTTTATCTGCGAAGAGGCTGGCATTACGCCGAACGCCGTCCTTTATAGGATAATAAATCCCCTTTCAGCATTCATCTATTCCCCCGACCTCCCCGCTCATGAAAAAGCGTTTGGAAACTCTGCTCCGCACCGCGCTGGAGCGCTTGCAAGCCGCCGGCGAAATACCCACCACCGCCGAAGCCCTAGTACAGATCGAACGCACGCGCGACCCGGCCCACGGCGATTTCGCGGCCAACACCGCCATGCTGCTGGCGAAGCCCGCGCGCTGCAATCCGCGCCAACTGGCCGAGAAGATTTGCTCCGCGTTGCCGGACGACTCGGCGGTTATTCGCACCGAGATCGCAGGACCCGGCTTCATCAACTTCTTCATCGACCCGGCCGCCCAGTACCGGGTGATCGCCGAGATCCAGGCCCAAGGCCCCGGTTTCGGCCGCAGCAAGGCCGGCGCGGGGCAGCGAGTGCAGGTCGAATTCGTGTCCGCCAACCCCACCGGACCGCTGCACGTAGGCCACGGCCGCGGCGCAGCCTACGGCGCGGTGGTCGCCGATCTGCTCGAGGCGGTCGGCTTCGACGTGCACCGGGAATACTACGTCAACGATGCCGGGCGGCAGATGGACATCCTGGCCGCCAGCGTCTGGCTGCGCTACCTGGAGAACTGCGGCGAAGTCCTGCCGTTTCCGAGCAACGGCTACCGTGGCGAATACGTGCGCGACGTGGCCGCGGACCTCCACCGCGCCCAGGGCGAACGCTACCGGATTGCAGCAAACGAGGTCCTCGCGGACCTGCCGCCGGACGAGCCCGAAGGCGGCGATAAGGAGGAGTACATCGACGCGATGGTGCGCAAGGCGAAGGACGCGCTCGGCTCCGAACGCTACCGCAAGGTGTTCGCCGCCGGCCTGGACAGCATCCTCGACGACATCCGCGACGATCTGGGCGAATTCGGCACCCATTACCAGGAATGGTTCTCCGAATTGAGCCTGACCGAAGCCGGCGCGGTCGAGCGGGGGCTGGAGAAGCTCAAGGCCTCGGGCTATGTCTACGAGAAGGACGGCGCGCAGTGGTTCGCCTCCACCCGGCTGGGCGACGAAAAGGACCGAGTGCTGGTGCGCGAGAACGGCCAGACCACCTATTTCGCCTCCGACGTCGCCTACCACCTCAACAAGCTGGAGCGAGGCTTCGACCGCATCGTCAACATCTGGGGCGCCGACCACCACGGCTACATCCCGCGCGTCAAAGCCGCCATCCAGGCCTTGGGCGGCGATGCCGACAAACTGGAAGTGCTGCTGGTGCAGTTCGCCGTACTGTATCGTGGCGAGGAGCGGGTGCAGATGTCCACTCGCTCGGGCGAGTTCGTGACACTGCGCCAGCTCCGCAACGAGGTCGGCAAGGATGCGGCTCGGTTCTTCTACGTGATGCGCAAATCCGACCAGCACATGGATTTCGACCTCAAGCTGGCCACTTCCCGCACCAACGAAAATCCGGTCTACTACGTGCAATATGCCCATGCCAGAGTATGTAGCGTGTTCCGCCAGCTCGACGAGAAAGGCTGGGCGCGGGATCTGGGACGCGGGATGCAGCAGCTGGAACGGCTGAACGAGACGCACGAACTCGCTCTGGTGGGCACCTTGTCGCGTTACCCCGAGATAGTGGAACTCGCGGCTCTGCAATACGCTCCGCACCATCTGGTTCACTACTTGCGCGATCTCGCCGCCGAATTCCACGGCTACTATAATAGCTGTCAGTTCTTGGTCGATGACGGGGATCTGAGGGATGCCCGTTTGAACCTGATCGACGCCGTACGGCAGATCATTGCCAACGGCCTCGGCCTGCTAGGCGTATCCGCACCCGAAACCATGTAGCCATGCCTAAGGATTACAAACACAGGATTCCCGGCTACCGCCAGACGCGGCGTCGGCGCAAGCGCGGTTGGCTGCTAGCCGGCTTCGCTGCCGTATGCCTCGCTGCGGGCGGCGGAACCTATGTAATCCTAGCCAAGCAAAAAGAGACCCCAGCGGCAACACCGCCTCCTGAAACGAAATCCGGCAACGGGGAAACGGGACACCCCAACGGCAAAACCGAAGAACCGGCCGCACACGCCAAGAAAGCCTCTCCGCCCCGTTTCGCTTTCTACAAGATCCTGTCGGAAAAGGAAGAGATCATCCCGGAAGCGGAGATACGGACGATCAAGCGCGAAGAAGAGCAGGGCACGTCCCCCCCAGGCGGCGGCTATATCGTCCAAGCCGGTTCGTACCGTTCGCGGGCCGACGCCGAGAAAATGCGCGTCGACTTGGTCAAAATCAAGGTCAAAGCCCGGCTGGAGAGCGTGAAAATAGAAAGCGTCGAATGGTTCCGCGTGAAAATCGGCCCCTACGACAATTTGGCCGACGCCGACCGCCTGCGCTCTATCCTCAAGAAAAACGGCATCGACAGTGTGGTACAGAAGACGGCTCCCCGCACCTCGCCGCCGCCCGCAACTAAACACTAAGCGGCACTACGCTTCACGCCACCAGCCGGTAACACGGCTCATATTTCGTCCCCGGCAGCTTCATCCGCTTCTGCGCGACGAAGGTCGCCAGCAATTCGTCCAACGGGTCGAGGATAGAGCGGTCGCCGCGGATTTCGAACAAACCTTCCTGCTCTATCCTCCGGATGCCTTCCGCCTTGACGTTGCCGGCGACGATGCCGGAGAACGCCCGCCGAAGATTCGCCGCCAGCGAATGAGTGGGCTGATCGCGGTGCAACGCGAGTCCAGCCATGTTTTCATGGCTAGGCACGAAGGGCATCTGAAATGCCGGTTCGACGTGGAGCAACCAATTGAAGTAATAAGCATCGTCGTGATGACGCCGGAACTGCCTCACCAGGTCGACGCCCTCCCGCATCTGCCGCGCCGCCTGCGCCGGATCGCCGACTACGATCTGGTAACGCTTCCGGGCCTCCTGCCCCAGGGTTGCCTCGATGAATCGGTCGATCTGATCGAAATAGCCAGCGCTCTGGCTCGGCCCGGTAAAGACCAGGGGGAACGGCAGGTATTTGTTTTCCGGATGCATCAGGATACCGAGCAGATGCAGGATTTCCTCCGCCGTGCCCACGCCGCCGGGAAACACCACGATGCCGTGGCCCACCCTCACGAAAGCCTCCAGGCGCTTCTCGATGTCCGGCATGATGACCAGCTCGTTGACGATCGGGTTGGGCGGCTCGGCGGCGATGATGCCGGGTTCGCTGATGCCCACATAGCGTGGCCGACTGATCCGCTGCTTGGCATGGGCGATGGTCGCGCCTTTCATCGGCCCCTTCATCGCTCCTGGGCCGCAGCCGGTGCACACGTCCAGCCCACGTAGTCCCAGCTGATGGCCGACTTCCTTGGTGTACTCATACTCGCCGCGTTCGATAGAGTGTCCACCCCAGCATACGACCATGTTGGGCGGCACATCCGGCACCAGGCAGTTGGCGTTGCGAAGGATGTGAAACACTGCGTCGGTAATATGCCTCGACTCGGAGAGGTTGAATTTCGGATCGCCAACGATCTCGAATCGGGTATAGACGATGTCCCTCAGCACCGAAAACAGGTGCTCGCGTATCCCCCGGATCATTTCACCGTCGACGAAAGCGCTGTGTGGCGGGTTGATGAGTTCCAGGCGAACGCCGCGCGCCGTAGGGAGAACCCGGATATCGAAGTTGCGGTACTGGTCGAACACCGCCTTGCTATCGTCGACCTGGCCGCCGCAGTTCAGCACCGCCAGCGAGCAATTGCGAAACAACTCGTGAAGAGCGCTTTCGCTGCTGTCCAGCAGCTTTCCGACTTCAAGCTTCGAAAGGACTTCGAGACTGCCTTCTGGGCTGACCTGTACGTTGATGCTGGACATGGGACTCTTCTAACGGTGGGGGAAACTGAGCCAAGCCGAGCGTGCAAGGCCTGTGGATAACTCTGTGTGAAAAGCGCGTGAAATGCCTGTCTGGCTTTGTCAATTGCCGCAAAGTCCACAGCAGAGCTCTGCCAGACCATTACATTTCTACTTTATATACAATAACTTGCATTAATCCAACCGTATTTATACGGTTCCTTTCAATAATCCTGGCCCTCTGAAGCCATTGTGCACAACTTGAAAAACTCGCGCCGTCAACGGGCATTCCGACTACAGACGTCTCGCCACGCCGGGTGGCTCCCGATTAGCGCGAGCGCTGCTTCTAACAAAGTCTTGCCCGGTTCCCGCCGGTGCCAAGTCGATGCACCGGAAGGGTGCGGCAAGGGGATCACATCCGCTGCGACGCCACAGAGTTCCACACGGTGTTGTTTACCGACGATCTCGGCCAGCTGGCCGAACGCCAGAAACCTGCTCGCGGCAAGCTTGCCCACCGGGACAATGAGACCGGGCCGGAGAATTTCGAGTTCCGCGCGCAGCCAAGCCGAACACTGCTCGATCTCAAGCGGATCGGGCACCCGGTCTCCCCCCTTTGGATTCTTACCTGGAAAGCAGCGGCACACTGCTGCCATGTGAACGCGGGCGCGGAAACTTTCCTCGTCCACGCCAATACCGGAAAACCAGCGGAACATCGTTTTCCCCGCCGTCCATGCGAACGGCTTACCGAGCGCGCCCTCCTTCGCACCTGGCGCCTGCCCGACCAGGTACACGGGAGAGGCGACGGGGTTTCCTACAATCACCGGCGGTACCATGCCGGGACAGCGGCTACACTGCCGCAGATCCGCCTGATGGCGTCCGATCGCCGCCGAGACATCGGTCACGGTGTTTCGCCGCGGTTCCAAGCCAAAGTATGCAAGCGCATCAAGGTATCGGGATCGGAAATCAGGCTACGTTTCTCGGCGCTCGACAAGGTCTCCTGGCCGTCTTCCACCAACTGATACATCAAAGCATGCAATTGATGGCGCTGGCGTTTCCTCGGAATCCGCTGAGGCAGCAATGCCGCATGCAGAGCACAAGCAGCCGGATCCACCACCTTGCCGTAGCCGCTTTCCTCTGCTCCGGATTCTCGTTCGAGGTTACGGTGCAGGAGTTCGATCACCCGCGGCGTGCGGGATTCTTCCGGCGTCAGAAACAGCCCCAGCTTCCGGGCGAACAAACCCAGGCCAGCGCTGCTGGACACCATCGAAGTAGGTATGGCGAAGATCAAACCCGCGAGAACTGGCGTGAACCACCAGAAAAAACTGGGGACGTAATAATAGCTGAGCGCTCCGGCGACGAATCCGATCAGGGTTTGCCCGCCGTGGGCCAGAAAAGCCTCCTTAAAGCTGAGGCCGTGCGCATCGCGCTGCTGAGGCGGCCAGCCCACACTCTTGCGCGCCAGAATCGAAATCACGAATTTGCTCTGGTAAAGCATCAGCACCGGAGCAGTGAAGATCGAAAATAGGCTTTCAAAGAAGACACTGAGCGTCACCCGAAAAAAGCCACCGAAGGCCTGGAGCTTCTTTCGGTTGCGGGTGAAGAGGAGGATGAGGCTCCAGAGCTTAGGCAGAAACAGCATCGCCAGGGTGACCAACAACACCGTTGTCATCTCGACGGTATAGGACTCCGGCCAGACCGGAAAAACGTTGTCCCCGAAAAAATACACCGGCAGGGTCTGGCTGCGGATGTAGGCCTCGAAGCCAGTGATGAGTAGGAACAGCAGCCACAGCGGGGACGACAGGTAAGACATGATGCCCATCACCAAATGCAGCCTGCTGATACCGGACAAACCCCGCGCGAAAACCATGCGGACGTGTTGCATGTTGCCCTGGCACCAGCGCCGGTCGCGCTTGGCGTAGTCGATCAGGGTCGGCGGCAGCTCTTCGTAACTGCCGCTCAGATCGTATGCCAGCCAGACTTCCCAGCCTGCTTCCCGGAGCAGGGCGGCCTCGACGAAATCGTGGCTGAGGATTTCGCCGCCGAAGGGCTCGCGGCCCGGCAACTTGGGCAGCCCGCAGTGCTTGACGAAGGGCTGGATGCGGATGATGGCGTTGTGGCCCCAGTAATTGCTGTCGGCGAGCTGCCAGTAGGACGATCCCGCCGTGAAAATGTCCGAATACAAACTGCTGGCGAATTGCAAAACCCGGGCGAACAGCGACTTCTGGTTGACCGGTAAAGGCGGAGACTGGATCAGGGCGACATTGGGATGCGCCTCCATCAGATCCACCATGCGCACAAGCGTCTCGCCGCTCATCAGGCTGTCGGCATCGAGCACGATCATATAGCGGTAGCGATTGCCCCAGCGGTGGCAGAAGTCCTCGATGTTGCCGCTTTTGCGGGCGACGTTCTTCTCGCGGTTGCGGTAAAAGATACGCCCGTGTCCATCGAATTCCTCGCACAATCGGTACCAGTTGGCCTCCTCCTGCATCCAGGTCTCCGGATCTCGGGTATCGCTGAGGATGAACAGCTCGAAATCCTCGGAGCGTCCGGTTTCCAGCAGGGTCTGCCAGATCGCCGCTAGGCCTGAAAAAACGCGATGCGGATCTTCGTTGTAGATCGGCATGACGATGGCGGTGCGCGAGGGCGTCGTATCAGGCTCCCGAGCGGCCAGCGGCGGCAAACAGCTGATCGATTGGCTGTCGCCTCCGAACAGCAGCACCAGGAAACCGATCGTGGCAGTCCAAAACGAAGTGCTGATCCAAAGAATGAGCAGGGTATAGAGCAGCAACAGCACTAGCTCCTGCGGAGTCAGCCCGTTCTGCTGGAAGGCGCTGGTGATCATGAACATGGCGGCGAAGGTCGTCAGCGTCACCAGGGTCAGGAACACTGTTCTACGGAAGAGCCTGGGCCGGTTGGGCATCGGCGAATGAACGGCCATGTGGACCTTAAAGATCAGACGGACTTGAAAAGGAAGAAACGAAGCTTCTGCGGCGGCATCGCCACGGGTGCCTCGGGCGGCTGGGCGAGAGGGCTGCGGGCCTGCAAACGGGCTGCGAGTTCCGGATTGACGGCGGAATTCAGGTAAAACTCGTCGGCACTGACGCCTATATCACCCATCAGCAAAGCGGCGCGAGCGCCAGCGACTATAGCGGGCTCTCGGCTGGCGTTGACGCCCAGCGCCCGAGCCAGCGCCTGGTCCAGACGCCGCTGGGCTTCCTCGACGGCCCGCCGCGGCAGCTCGTCGGAGTCGTGCCTGGCGACACGCCGACTTGCGCGTTCGATGCATTCCGCGGCCAGCCGATCGATGAGGACGCTGTCCCGGAACCGCAAACGCCGAAGATAGGATTTGACGATCTCGCCGATTTCGGAAGCGCCGTGCCCTGCCGATTCAACGATCGCCGCAACAGCTACCGGCTCCGAGCTCACTGCGCGCTCCATTGATACAGCCAAGTTTCCGTAAGCACATCCTTGCCTGCGCGCAGCACCGCGCGCAGCTCCACCGGATCCTTGTCCTTCTCCGGCTCGAGTTCGAAACTCAAGCGCCAGGCGCCGGTCTCGGTATTCTTATGTACCACCGCATCCCGGATCGCACCGGACGAGGTACCGACATCCGCTTCTATCTTGGCGTCTTCGCCATAAAGCTTCAGGGTTTCGCTAGCGAAATCGACCACGAACTTGCGCCGCCCGGCGTCCTGAGCGTTGGTGCCGCCGGCGCCGATACGGGTGGCCTGGACCTTGCCTGAACGCGGTGCCATCAGCTCGTCGGAAGTCAAATGCAGCCGGTACGAGAAGTTCATTTCCTTGCCCGCGTCCGTCGGCTGGTCCGGCACCCAGAATGCGACTATGTTGTCGTACTTCTCCGCATCGCTGGGGATCTCGATCAGGTAGACGGCACCGGGCCCCCAATCGCCCACAGCCTCCACCCAGGAGGTGGGGCGGCGATGGTAATTGGCCTCCAGATCCTGGTAGTGGTCGAAATGCCGATCACGCTGCAGCACGCCGAAACCGGTCAGCCGTTCATCGCGGAATACGCTGATACGCAGATGGCGCGGATTGTTCAGCGGACGCCAAATCCATTCGCCGTTGCTGCGCGAGATGAGCAGGCCGTCGGAATCGTGGACTTCCGGGCGGAAGTCGTCGGCGAAACGGTCAGTGTTCTCGCCATGGAAGAACATGCTGGTCAGCGGCGCTATCCCTAGGCGTTCCACCTTGCGCCGGAAATACAGATGGTGGCTCACGTCCATCGCCGTATCGAGCCCTGGGCGCACCACGAAGCGATAAGCGCCGGTGATGCTCGGGCTGTCCATCAGCGCATAGACTACGAGTTCAGACGCGCCCGCCGTAGGCTTTTCGATCCAGAACTCGCGGAAAATCGGAAACTCCTCCGCCTTGGTCAGGCCGGTATCTACGGCGAGACCGCGTGCCGAGAGCCCATAGGTCTGGCCAAGGCCGACGGCGCGGAAATAACTGGCTCCCAGGAATACGCTGACTTCGTCGAAAACCTCGTTGCGCCGCAAAGGGTAATGGAAGCGCACGCCGGCAAAGCCGAGGGCCGCATCGAGCGGGCCGGGCGGGGGGTTGTTGCCGAAGTCGAACAGTTCGGACGAATAGGCCAGACGCGTGGCCTCGCCGTTGTTGACTACGTTGACCATGACCCGGTCCTTAAACATGAATCCGCGGTGGAACAGCTGCACCTGGAACGGCAGCCCTTCGTCCCGCCACAGCGCCCTGTCGACCTTGAAGCGGATGTCCCGGTACTGGTCGTAGTCCAGCCTCTCGAGCGACTCGGGCACTCCGCCGTCGTCACGGACATAGGGCTGCGTAGCCAATTCGCGCGCGCGCTGCTCCACCACCTCGAATCCGAACGGCTTCCGTTCTTCCGCCGGTTGCGGCGTCGGTACCGCAGGCGCGGCCGTCGGCGGCGGGGGAGGCTGCTTCGCCGGTCCGGCGGAGGCGAAACCGCCGGCGCAAGCCAGGCAAAGGGACAGGAGCATCCCGGCGCGTCTGTTCAATGCAGTCGTACTTTCCAAGAGAATTCTTCAAAAAGCCTAGGTTGAGATTGCCGGCACAGCGGAACGCCGGGCAGATATTTCAGCGGCTACGGAGACATCCGTCTAAGCCTCCGGCATGGGATAAACCTGCTTGCAAGTTGGCATGTTGTACCTTTCATAGTATACAACGGGGCCGCAATTACCAGAACTTGGGCTCCAACCGTCCGGGCAAGGGAGGAAAGACCTTTGAAGGAACTCTTACTTATTCTTATTCGCCATGCCAAGTCCGCCTGGGGCGATCCCGCACTGAGCGACCGCGACCGGCCCCTCAATGCACGGGGGAAACGCGATGCGCCTTTCATGGGCAGCCTGCTCCGATTTCGCAGCCTGGAACCGGACCGCATCGTGTCCAGCCCAGCGCGCCGCGCAATGAAAACCGCGCGCCTGATCGCAGCACAAGTCGGTTACGACAAGGATGCCATAGCCGTCGAAGAAACGATCTACCTTGGCGGTGTCAAGGCCCTCATCGGGCTCGTACAGGAATTCGGAGACGCCGCCGAGCGCATCTACCTGGTGGGCCACAATCCCGACATCTCCGAAGCCGCATCCCGGCTGACAGGCGAAAACTTGGGCGACATGCCGACATGCAGCATCGTGGCGATCGAATTTCAGGTCGAAAGCTGGGCGCATGTGATGGAGGGCACAGGGCAGCTGAAATTCTTCGACTACCCGAAAAAGCCCCTTCCGTCCTGAGCGTCCACGGCCTAGCGAGGCTCGCTGAAATCGGCTGCGGGCCGTACTAGTAACAAGACTTTGACTCTCGCATCGGCCCGCGACGCGGGAATATAGCCTACAGCGCCAGGCGTGGCAGCTACGAAGCGGAGTACCGCCTCCTCGGACGAAAGCACTTCCGGCGGGTTGATGCCCTGAAAATACTGCTCGTTCCAGTACTCCTCCATGTCCTCCGGTAAAGCATCGAACACGGAAAGGGAGAACATCCGGCGCAGCGGATTCGCCGCGGGCAGGTTTACCGGTATCCAGCGGCCGCCATAAGTGTCTACCATGCTCTTGCGCTTGAAAACGAGCTTAACCGTATCGAGGGACAGTTTGTCCAGCCGGCTTCCCGCTGCGGCGACCACGGCAATGGACTCCTCCGCCCAGGGAAGAGCCTGCCACGACACTAGAATGAGGACCAGGAGGAATCGGCGCACGGCGATCAAAACAACACCGCAAACGACCCGTATAAACCGTCCGGGGCCGAGGTTTCGTTATGGGTACCGATCCGGTATTCCACCTTCCAAACTAGCGGCGGAACCGGCCGGAACGCCAGCCCGAACACGCCAAGTTGGCCGGCGGGCTCTTGAATCTGATCGAAATACTCGTAGCGTCCGATGGCATACCAATGGCTGACAAGCGGCGCCACCCCCTGCACAAAGCCCTGGTACAGGCCTTGGAGTCCGCCGTTCCGGTACACCCACTCAGTATTGAGCTCTAGCCTGCGGTAAAACCAAGCCCCTTCGACGCCGACCAGATTGAAGCGGTGGCTGGGATCGTCATGCAACTGGTAATTGACATACGACAGCCCCAACTCCAGGTTATCCGCCACGGAATAAAGCCAATGGGAACCCAAGGCATTGTTGAACGGATTTTCCGAGCGGTACGGATCGAGGTCGTCGGTCAGGTCGGCATAAAAGGCGTAGTCCATTCGCCGATCCGCAACCGGGAATCCGCCATGCAGCATGAGACCCGTGGCATGCTTGGAGAACAGATCGTAAGTCGCGACCGGCCGCGAAGTGGTCCAGGTCAAGGGACTGGCATGAAGCAAGTTCCAACGGCCGACGGGGGTCAGGAACTTGCCGAAACGCAGCGAGAACAAATCGTCGAATAGACGGTCGATATACAGACGTTCGAGTTCGAAATGCGCATTGCGCGTGCTGAGGCCCTGGTTCCCTCCTGCGGTGAACGCATCTCCAACCTCGGTTTCCGAGAAAAAGCGCCAGTGAGAGTGGTCGGTCCAGGTCGTGAAAAGGCTAAGATCGCTGACGCTGAACTCCCAGGGGCCTGGGCTCGGCGCTCCGGCCTCGACGCTGGCATAGCCACCGAATCGGATACCGGTATCGCCAACGGGAAAACCGCGCCCCAATTGGTAGCTGGAGCTATCATCGCCCGGTTCGGCCCGCGCGGCGGACATAGCCAGAACCAAGAGGAAGAGGAGGAATCGGGCGAGCAAAAGCTTGGCCGTCGGCGACAGGGTGATAAAAAATCCGGCCTGCGAAAGCAGGCCGCCACAGAATCAACGAATGTTACATTAACTTCGCGTACCGAACTCTCTTGTCTGTCTCATGACCATCTCCCGATTGCTGCTGATCGCCTTTCTGTCACTGACTTTCCTGGCGTCGGCCCTATTGGCGAGCCTTTCGTTCTTCGTCTCACGCGAAGCGCTGGCCGCGGAGATCGGGCGCAATCTAGGCAAAGACGCTACCCTGCTGATGAAGCAAGTCGATATGCAATTGTTCGAACGCCTGCAGAACATCCACTCCTGGAGCGAATTAGACGTCATGCAGGACGCCCGGGTAGGCGATGTGGACAAACGCCTCGCCCGCTTCCTGACGGATATCCGGCACGGCTACGGCGAGGTCTACAGCGAACTGTTCTTCGCCGACAAGAGCGGCCGCGTCGTCGCCTCCAGCACCGCCGCCGCCATCGGCCGAATCCATGAGCCCCACGCACCCTGGGCCGGCGCGAAGCTGCCCAATGGCGAAGTCTTCCTGCAACCCTTGGACCTGCAAGCGCCCTATAGCCAAGCCTCTCTCCTGATCCACACCCCGGTTTATAGCCGCTACGATGAGCGCGAAATCGGCGGCCTGTACGGCGCATTCGACTTGTGGCAGGTTTTCCGTCTGTTCGACCAGGCCGAACATTCCGTTTCGGGCAACCGGTACGTCGCTCTCGTAGACCAGGAGGGGCGTCTGATTGCCGGCTCGGCGTCCTTGCGCAATCGCGGGCTCTTGTTGGCAAAAGCGCTGGCGGACTGGCGCCCCGAGGGCATAGCAACGTTCACCAGGGACGGCATGCCGGTGCTGGAAGGGGAAGTATTGGTCGGCCATGCCGCTTCCCGCGGCTATCAGGGCTATCCCGGACTAGGTTGGTCGCTCATGGTCTTCCAGCCGACCGACCAGGCCTTCCGCTCGGTGCGGGCGCTGCTCTGGCTGTTCAGCCTGGTTTTCCTCGTAACAGGACTACTCGCCGGGGTGGCCGCGCTCGCGGTCGCCGGCAGGATCGCCCGCCCCCTGGTCAGACTGACGGCCTGGACCCAGGATTTCGTGCGCCACGAGAACCCCATCGGCCCCCATATCTCGGGCACCCGCGAAGTGAAGGAATTAGGGACAGCTTTCGGGCAGATGATCGAAAATCTGCAACAATCCCGCCAGCAAGTCATCCACGCGGCCAAGCTTGCGATGGTCGGCGAAATGGCGGCGATCATGGCGCACGAAGTGCGGACCCCGCTCGGAATACTTCACACTTCCGCGCAGATGCTGCAACGCGAACCTGATCTGAGCGCCGAAGGACATGAGCTGACCCGTTTCATGCTGGACGAATCGGCTCGGCTCGAACGGCTGATCTCCACCCTGCTGGAATGCGCTCGGCCACGCCCGCCGAGGATGCGGCGCTCAGACGTACATACTATTCTTCACCGTGTCGCCGATTTGCTGGCGGCGCAGGCGCGTAAAAAGAACATCCGCCTCGGCTGCACCCTCGAAGCGGAAAACTCGGTAACGGCATGCGACGAGGAGTTGCTGATGCAGGTGTTTCTTAATCTGGTGTTGAACGCCATCCAGATCACCTCTCCGGGCGGGCTCGTAGAAATACGTTCCTGCTCGGACCGGGAAGCGCTGTCCATCGAGGTGAATGACGACGGCCCCGGCATCCCGGCGGAAAACCGCCCCAAAGTGTTCGATCCTTTCTTCACCACCCGCGACGGCGGTATCGGTTTGGGCCTCACGGTTACCCGCCAGATCGTCGCCGCCCACGGCGGTAGCATCGTTGCGGAAGCCTCGGAATGGGGAGGCGCGAGATTCCGGGTCACCCTGCCGCTGAAAGAGGAGGCTGCGGTATGACCAAACCTTGCATCCTTGTGGTAGATGACGAACCCAATGGCCGGCGGATGCTGGAAATCCTGCTGTCCAGGCTGGGCTGCGAGGTGTTATCGGCGGGCGACGGCAAATCGGCACTGAAGCAGATCGGCGAATACGCCATCGACCTGATCGTCACCGACATCAACATGCCGGAGTTGGACGGATTGAGCCTGCTGTCGACACTCAAGGCGATGGGTAACCCGACCCCTGTCATCGTGGTCACCGCCTACGGCACCGACGACAGCGCAGTCGCCGCCCTGAACCAGGGAGCATTCGATTATCTCGTCCGGCCGCTGTGCCTGAACCAAGTCGAGTCGGTCGTACGCAGAGCGTTGGAGCGGCAATAAACCCGGCTTCAACGGAGCAGCGCGATGCGCATCGACAGATCGATGGCCCTCACATGCTTGGTAAGGCTGCCTACCGAAATGAAATCCACGCCGGTTTCCGCTATTGAACGAATATTTTCGAAGCCGATATTGCCGGAAACCTCGAGTTCCGCCCGTCCCGCAGCCATGGCAACGGCTTGCCTCACGGCCTCCAGCTCGAAATTGTCCAGCATGATCCTGTCGGCGCCGGCAGCCAAGGCCTGTTCGAGTTCGCCAAGATTTTCTACCTCCACCTCGAGCATCACCTTCGGATGCAGCCGCCGCGCCGCCTCCACCGCAGCGCCGAGGGAACCAGCGGCGGCGATGTGGTTTTCCTTGATGAGCACGGCGTCGTATAGACCCGTGCGGTGATTGTGGCAGCCGCCGCAGCGCACGGCGTATTTTTGTGCCAGGCGTAAACCGGGCAGGGTTTTCCGCGTATCGAGAACGCGGGCGCCTGCGCCCGCGACCGCCTGCGCATAGCGCCGGGCCATGGTCGCGGTCCCGGAGAGTGTCTGCAGCAGATTGAGCGCGGTGCGTTCGCCGCTGAGCAAGGCTCGCGCGCTTGCCTCGACCTCGCAGATTTTCGTTCCAGCAGCGGCCTCGGAACCCTCCTCGATGGACCAAGTAATGACGGCAGCCGGATCGAGCCGGCGGAACACTGCGTCGAACCATGCCCTGCCGCAGAGCACCATGGCCTCCCGCGTCACTACCACCGCCTTGGCTCGGGCGGCCTCCGGTACGATATCGGCGGTGATATCTCCAGAACCTATGTCCTCCGCGAGATAGCGATCGATATCGTGGAGGTCCGGCTCGAACGCCGGGTCATTCCCGGCCATCGGCTTATCCTTGTGCCTTCTTGGATTCCTTGGCTTTTCCGGATTTGGCCTTGGCAGCCGGCTTGGCGGATTTCTTATCGCTCTTGGCGGGTACGGGCTCGGCCACCGCGATCACGCCTTTCAGTTTCTCCAGCTCGACCGCCCTCTCTGCCGCCGGCATCGGAATCAAACCGTCCGTAATGAGATACCCTTCATCGCCCCAGGCTTTGTCGTTGGTGAATTCCTTCAGATAAGCCTCCATACCCGGCGCCAGTCCGAGATGAGCGTGCTTCAAGTACAGATAAAGGGGACGGCCTACAGAGTAACGCTGGGATTTGACCGATTCGTAGGTTGGCTCGACCCCTTCGATGGAAGCGGCTTCCAGTTCCGATTTATGCTTGAGGAGAGCGCCGAAATCGATGATGCCTACGCCTTGACCGCCCTCGATGTGATCGATGACACCGCTTTCCGGCTCATTTTCGTAAGCGCCGTCTTCCCGGATGGTCTGGCAAAGCTTCTTGAACTTGGTCTCATTGGACAGCATCATCTGCTTCATTGCAGGGAAACCGGCGCAGCCCGCTTCCAGGACGTCTTCCGCGAAAGTGTCGCGGGTCCCGGAACTCAGAGGCGGGCCCCACACCAGGATAGGCGCATCCGGCAACGCGGGATTGACTTCGCTCCATTTCTTGTACGGATTGGGAATCAGCCTGTCGCAAGAGGCTCCGCACTTGGGATCCGGGACGGTCTTGGCTAAAGCGAGATACAAGTCGCGGTTACTCAGGCTCAAGGGTTTGTTCTTGCGCGATTGGGCGACGACGATACTGTCATAGCCTATCTTCAGCTCGGTGATTTCATGCACACCGTTGAGAGCGCATTCCTCTCGCTCCACTTTCTTCAAGATACGGGAAGCGAGCACGATGTCCGGATAGTTTCTGCCCGTACCCTCGCAGAATAGCTTGATACCGCCGCCGGTCCCGGTCGATTCGACCTTCGGCTTCCGAACCTTTCCCGATGCCGAGACGTGATCCGCCACGGCGCTGGCGATTGGGAATATCGTCGACGAACCAGCGATCAGCAGATAGGGGCGCCCGAATTCCGCCTGTGCCGTTGCTGCATGAAATAACAGGACTGAAGCGGCGGCATACGCCAGAGATCTATTTAACACCTGACATCCTCATGGTTGGATTGGATCGAAAGCAGCTGAATCTTGCCAGGAATCGGACCCGTTGGGAACCGATTGTACCGTTTGAATAAATCCCAGAAAAAGCAAACCCGCCAGAAGGCGGGTTTGCAGACTTGCCGAACAGATGCTGAATAGCCGGCCGAAGCCGGCTATGGATCAGTCACCCATCCAGATCAGCTCTACGCGGCGGTTCTTCTCGCGATCCGCCTCGCCATGCTCGGCAACCAGCGGGTATTCCTCGCCGTAGCCCTTCGGATAGAGCTGGTTGGTCACGCCCTTGGCCTTCAGGTAATCAGCCACGGAGTGCGCGCGGCGAACCGACAGACGCATGTTGTACTCGTTGGTACCCTCGGTGCTGGTGTGGCCTGCGACTTCGATATCGCGCTTCTCCGGGAACACGATCAGGCTTTCCGCCGTTTCGTCCAGGATGCGCTTGGCGCTGTCGGTCAGCTCGGCCGAGTCATACTTGAAGTTGACGCCGTGAAGTTCGATGCGGATCAAGCAGCCATCGCTATCGACCTTCGCGCCTTTCATCGTGCCAGGGCACTTGTCAAGGCAATCGTTCACGCCATCGCCATCGGAATCGCGCGACTCGCAGGTGTCCTGAGCCACTGCAGCAACAGGAGCTGCAGCATGCGGCTTCTCTCCGAACGGTACTTCGAAGCCGACGTTCACGACCATGCCGTTGATATTGCCACATTCGTTACAAGTGCCCATGTTGGCACGGTAACGCACGTCGCCGCGCAGCAGGAAGTTATCGCTAAGCTCGTAGTTGGCGCCGAAACCTGCTTCGCCGATGAAGCGGGTCGAACGATAGTTCGCCGTTCCACCCCAGCTCGCACCGCCAGCGGCCAGAACGGCATACGGCTGGAAGGTATCGCGGGAGAAGTAGTACTGGACGTCTACGGTGCCACCGAGCAGGTCCAGCTGGGCGTTGTCGTGCTGTCCAAAGATAGGACGGTTGGAAATATTCCCCTGGAAGTGGTTCCAGATGAAGCGAGTCTCAACGTTGAAATATTCGTTGATGATCTTGCCGACGCCCAGACCAGCGCCCCAGCCCTGAGAAATGACGCCCGGGCTCTTGCCCGTATAGTAATACTCGCCGAACGGCGCAACGTACCAGCGGTCGTCCAGGAACGTCTCTTCTGCCTGAACGGCAGCGGTCGCTGAGGCAATCATGCCCAGCGCTATCAGTGTGCGTTTAATCATACCCCGTCTCCTTAGCAAAAATGCAACAAATCACGCGCGATAAAACAACAGGCCCAATAGTAAAACAGGCTTTCAGCCCGTGCAACAACAATGCTGTCGGATTCAAACAAATTTTCTTGACAGCCAAAGCCGCCTCGATTTCTAGGAGTTCGGGGAAAAAACCGGACCGGATCGAATAATCCTACTACTGCGTGCCACTATCCCCGATCACCCGCCCGGGAGGGAAATGGCAGGAAAACCGGCTGCCACGTCCCAGTTCACTCGCCACGAGCAGCTCGGCATCGTGCCGCGACATGACGTGCTTGACGATCGCAAGCCCCAAACCCGTTCCCGATTTGCTGCGGCAGCCCTCGATTTCGGCACGGTAGAAGCGTTCGGTCAGACGGGGCAGGTGCTCTTTTGCAATGCCGGGTCCGGTGTCCTCAACGTCCAGCCCAGCGCCGCCAGATTCCTCACGATACCACCTGACGGTTACGGTATCGGAAGGCCGAGTGTACTTGACGGCATTGGCGATTAGATTGGCGAAAGCGCTGTGCAGGTCGGTCTCGTTGCCTAACAGCGAAACCCGCGTATCGAGCACCAATCGGACTGGCGCATGCTCAGGCGTATCCATCAAATTGGCCTCCATACACAGCCTCTCCAGCAGCACAGGAACATTGACCGCTGCAGAAGGTTTGACCGGACCGGATTCTAGCCGCGTCAGAGACAGCAAATTGTCGACCAAATTCTGCATGCGGTTGGTCTGTTCCACCATGCGCTGGAACATCTTTTGATAGGAAGAAGCGGGAAGTTCGGCGCCGCCGTCGTTCAAAGTTTCCATATACCCGCGCAGCACAGTCAGTGGGGTACGGAGTTCATGCGATACGTTAGCGACGAAATCGCTGCGCACCCGTTCCATGAATCGGAGCTGGGTTACGTCCTGGGCGATCAACAGCCGGGAATCTTGGCTGTAAGGGACGATCCGGACTTCGAGTTGCAAGGCTTCGTCCACTGGGGACGGAATATTGACCGTAGCACTTTGCCGCGAGTTCTTCAGATGCTCGGCGAATTTCGGATAGCGCACCAAATTGCCGATGTGCTGTCCCAGATCGTTCTTGCGCAGGCCCAGCAGGCGACCGGCGGCTTCGTTGAACCAATCGATTTCATCGCGCGCACCTAGCACCACGGTGGCATCCGGCAACGCCGAAGTGGCGGTGCGGAATTGCTCCAAAATGCGGATGAGCTGTTTCTTGCGGCGCTTATTGCGACGGCGCAGCCGGTATATCAAATAAAAAATCTCTTCCCAGATTCCGCTGCCGACGGGAATCCGGCCGCGCAACCCTCCCCGCATCCAAGCGTATAAACGGTTAACATGGATCAGATGATGCAGTAGATAAACGGTCGTACCGACCCACATGGCAAGCACGTAGTCTCCGGCGACCCGTCCGGCCAGCAGGGAAACCAGCACGACCCAAAAGATCGTGAAAGCCTCGGACGTCCAAGACCCGAACATATCAATCCGGGCAAGTCGAGAAACGGTAGCCGAACCCGCGTACGGTCTGAATCATTTCTTCCCGGTTATGCTCCGAGAGAATCTTGCGCAGCCGCCGGATGTGGACATCGACGGTCCGCTCCTCGATGTAGGCGCTCCTACCCCAGACTTGGTCCAGCAATTGGGCTCGGCTGTATACCTTGCTCGGATGAGTGAGGAAGAATTCGATTAGCCGATATTCGGTGGGACTCAGGCTCACCGACTCCTGGTCGATGCTCACCCGATGTTCGTCGGTGTCCAACAGGATGCCTCCGACCTCAATGCGTCCGTCCAGCTTGGCCAAGCGGTTGCTCCGGCGCAGAACCGCCCGGATTCGCGCGATCAGTTCGCGCGGCGAGAACGGCTTGGTGACGTAATCGTCCGCACCCACATCGAGCCCCCGGATCTTGTCTTCCTCCTCGCCGCGCGCCGTGACCAAGATAATGGGAATATCGCCGTAGTTCTCGTCCTTCTTCAGGCGGCGCGCCCATTCGACGCCGCTGATTCCGGGCAGCATCCAGTCCAGCAAGATCAAATCGGGCTCCTGTTCCTGCATCCAGTTCAAAGCCTGCTGGACATCGCCCGCGGCATGCACTGCAAACTCCGCCTGCTCCAACACCAGGGTCAACATCTCCCGGATGGCTTCCTCATCTTCCACCACCAGCACATTGATATCGGACATCTTCGGATTTCCATTGTGAAAACCACGTTAATCTAAATACCGAAGATTACCGTCCCGTTACAACTCTGAGTCAGCCGGAAGCCGCAACCGCCACGCTCAATCCTCCTTGGAAAACTTGAGCCCTTCCCCCTCGCTCTCCACACGAATGACGTCGCCGGGCAGGAAGCGGCCGCCGAGTATGTCCAGCGCCAGCGGATTTTCCAATTCCTGCTGGATGGCACGCTTCAGCGGCCTCGCTCCATAGACCGGATCGAAGCCGGCGTTGCCGAGCTGATCCAGCGCAGCGTCGGACACCACCAGCGAGAAATCCCGGGCTTGTAAGCGTTCTTGCAAATGCTTGATCTGGATCCGGGCGATGGCGCGGATCTGGTCTTGCCCCAGGGGATGGAACACCACCGCCTCGTCGATCCGGTTGATGAACTCAGGCCGGAAATACTGGCCGACGATCTCCATGACTTCGGCCTTCATCTGCGCATAATGCGCCTCACCGGACAGCTCCTGGATGCGGCCGGAGCCGAGATTGGACGTCATCACCACCACCGCATTGCGGAAATCTACGGTGCGGCCTTGGCCGTCGGTAAGACGGCCATCGTCGAGCACCTGGAGCAGTACGTTAAACACGTCCGGATGTGCCTTCTCCACCTCGTCCAGCAGGATTACGGAATAGGGTTTGCGCCGGACAGCTTCCGTCAGATAGCCGCCTTCTTCGTAGCCGACGTAGCCGGGCGGAGCGCCGATCAGCCGGGCGACCGAGTGCTTCTCCATGAATTCCGACATGTCGATGCGCACCATGGCTTCGTCGGTGTCGAACAGGAACTCGGCCAAGGCCTTGCACAGCTCGGTCTTGCCCACACCGGTCGGCCCTAGGAATAGGAAAGAGCCGTTCGGTCGGTTGGGATCGGCCAGACCGGCGCGGGACCGCCGTATGGCGTTGGATACTGCGGCGATTGCTTCCTGCTGTCCGACCACCCGGCGGCCGAGGTTTTGCTCCATCTGCAGCAGCTTCTCACGCTCGCCTTCGAGCATTTTAGCCACAGGGATTCCGGTCCATTTGGAGACGACTTCGGCTATCTCCTCATCGGTCACCTTGTTGCGCAACAACTGGAACTCATCGTTCTCGCCGGCTTCGGCGGAGACGAGGCGCTTTTCCAATGCCGGAATCTGTTCGTACTGGATCTGGCCGGCGCGGGTGAGATCGCCGCTGCGCTTGGCATTGTCGAGATCCTGCCTCGCCTTTTCCAGCTCCTCCTTGACACTGGCGGCACCGGACAGACGCGACTTCTCGCTTTTCCAGATTTCTTCCAGATCAGCGTATTCCTTCTCCAGCTTGCCGATCTCGCTTTCTAGGGCTTCCAGTCGTTTGCGAGAAGCCTCGTCGGTTTCCTTCTTCAAGGCTTCGCGCTCGATCCTGAGCTGGATCAAACGCCTGTCGAGCCGGTCCATCTCCTCCGGCTTGGAATCGATCTCCATGCGGATGCGGCTGGCGGCTTCGTCGATCAAATCGATCGCCTTGTCGGGAAGTTGACGGTCGGTGATATAGCGGTGCGACAACGTGGCCGCGGCCACGATCGCCGGATCGGTGATGGTGACGCCGTGATGGACCTCGTAGCGCTCCTTCAAACCGCGCAGAATGGCGATGGTGTCCTCGACCAGCGGCTCATCCACCAGCACCTTCTGGAACCTACGTTCCAGCGCCGCATCCTTTTCGATGTATTTGCGGTATTCGTCCAGGGTAGTAGCACCGATGCAATGCAATTCGCCGCGCGCCAGCGCGGGTTTGAGCATGTTGCCCGCATCCATAGCCCCTTCCGCCTTGCCCGCCCCGACCATAGTATGCAGCTCGTCGACGAATAGGATGACCCGGCCTTCCTGCTTGGCGATGTCGTTGAGCACTGCCTTCAACCGCTCCTCGAACTCCCCGCGGAACTTCGCCCCGGCGATCAGCCCAGCCATGTCCAGCGCCAGCAGACGCTTACCCTTGACGCCTTCCGGCACTTCGCCGTTGATGATGCGCTGGGCCAGGCCTTCGACGATGGCCGTCTTGCCCACGCCGGGTTCGCCGATCAGCACCGGATTGTTCTTGGTACGCCGCTGCAGCACCTGGATGGTCCGCCGGATCTCGTCGTCGCGGCCGATCACCGGATCGAGCTTGCCGCGTTCCGCGCGTTCGGTCAGGTCGATCGTATATTTGGCGAGCGCTTGGCGTTGTTCCTCCACATTCGGATCGTCGGCAGACTGGCCGCCGCGCATGGCATCGACGGCCCTCGCCAACATGTCCTTGTTCAAACCGGCCTTGCGCAAGACATCGGAAACCTCGCCCCGCGAATCCAGCACGGCCAACACGAACATCTCGCTAGTGATGAACTGGTCGCCCCGCTTCTGGGCTAGCTTGTCGGTCAGGTTGAGCACCCGCGACAGATCCGCCGAAATCTGCACATCGCCACCCACGCCTTCCACCGAGGGCATGCGCTCCAGCACGGCGTTCAACGCCTCCTGCAGCTGGGAGACGTTCACCCCGGCTTGTGCCAGCAGCGGACGCACCGTACTGCCTTCTTGATCGAGCAGCGCTACCATGACATGCGCAGCTTCGATGAACTGGTGGTCGCGCCCAAGCGCCAGGCTCTGAGCGTCGGCCAGAGCCGCCTGAAATTTACTGGTCAGTTTGTCCATTCGCATCGGTTCAACCCCTCAAGGCTGTATTCATTGTCTGCGGTTGTGAGGGCGGGAACATCTATTTCAAGCATAGTCTCTGGAGTACCCAAGGTACGGGCCCTGTGGGAGAATACCGGCGGGGGATCGACCCCGGATGACGGCTCGGCGACCCCTTCTCGGGGAATTTTCGCTGCGGCGTTGTCTAACAGGCGCATGCGTCGATCGTGCATGCGTACTTAAACTCACCTTGGAGGATTCGAGCTGCTATGAGCAAAAAATTCAATAAAACTTCGCTGTCGACCGTCATGGGCACCGCCCTGGCCACCTCCCTGTCGGCCGGTGCCGTCGTGGCCGCCGAGAACCCCTTCGCCGCCAAGGAATTGACCAGCGGCTACATGCAAGTCGCCGAAGCCGGCAAAGATCAGAAGGAAATGAAGTGCGGCGCCGAAGTGATGAAAGGCAATCCGGAGATGAAATGCGGCGCTTCCATGATGCAAGGCACCGATGCCAAAGCGACCGAAGGCAAGTGCGCTGGTATGAAGAAGGAAGGCGCCTCCCCGGCACCCACCCCTGCCGGAACTCCGAAAGCGCAGTAATCCCAGCCCGTAGCCGGCCCCGCGCAGGATGATCGAGAAAGCCAACGTCATTCGCGGCGCGGGTCTCGGCCTGCGGCGCGGCTTCATCGAATCGGTGGTTGCCGATCCTCCCGGATCGGTAGACTTTTACGAAGTTGCGCCGGAAAACTGGATGCGAATGGGTGGCCGCAACGGCCGCCTGTTCCGTTCCTTGACCGAGCGCGTCCCCTTCGTCTGCCATGGGTTGACGCTCTCTCTCGGCGGTCCGACTCCGCTGGACGAGTCTTTTCTCACCGAACTCAAGGCGTTCCTAGAACTTCACTCCATACCGATCTACAGCGAGCATCTAAGCTATTGCAGCGACCGAGGACATCTCTACGATCTGCTGCCGATCCCGTTCACCGCTGAAGCGGTGCACTATGTTGCAGCACGCATCCGCCGAGTCCAGGATATTCTGGAACGGCGCATCGCCATAGAAAACGTGTCCTATTACGCCGCACCCGGCCAGGAAATGGATGAAGTCGACTTCCTCAAAGCAGTACTCGCGGAAGCCGATTGCGACCTGCTGGTCGATATCAACAACATCTATGTCAACAGCATCAATCACGGCTACGACGCGGAAGCTTTCCTGCTCGCGCTGCCGCACGAGCGCATCGCCTACGCCCACATGGCCGGCCATTATGTACAAGCCCCCGATTTCCTGATCGATACTCATGGCGCGCCGATCATCGATCCGGTATGGAAACTGCTCGGCACAGCTTACGCTGCCTTCGGCAATTTCCCCACGCTGCTGGAACGCGATTTCAACATTCCGCCTCTAACCGAACTCCTGAACGAAGTGGCCGGGATACGGATCTTGCAGCTACAAGCGGCCGAACCGGCGAAACGGCGTCATGGCTGAACCTGAACTCGCCTTCCAACGCCTACAGCTGGCGTTCGCGTCCCACATCAGGGAACCCGCCCGGAATCCAGCACCGCCGGATGTTGCATCCGAACGCATGGCGATCTATCGGGAACTGCTCTACAACAACATCGAAAGCTTCATCGGCAACGGTTTTCCCGTTATCCGGCAGATACTGGGAGAGTCGCGCTGGAACGCCTTGGTACAGGATTTTTTCGCTCGCCATGTGTGCACCACGCCGTATTTTTCGGAAATTTGCGAAGAATTTCTGGCTTTTCTGGAGCAAGAGCGAGGCCAGGTGGAAGACGACCCACCGTTTTTATTCGAGCTTGCCCACTACGAATGGGTAGAACTGGCTTTGGCGATCCATCAGGCCGAGTCGTTTCCTGCCCATCCCGGCTTGCCCGCCGACTGGATGAAGTGCCGCGTCGAACTCTCCCAGCTGGCCTGGAATCTGGCCTACCGCTATCCGGTCCATCGCATCGAGCCGGATTTCATGCCGGACTCTGCGCCGGAAACTCCAAGCTTACTCCTGGTGTACCGTAACCGAGAGGACCAAGTCCGGTTCCTGGAAAGTCCGCCTCTGCTGCACCGCTTGCTCGAACTGTTCGACCGGAAGCAAGCACTTGCGGTCGAAACGCACATCGAACAACTGGCCAGCGAAATCGGCGGTGATGCCGCGGTATTGAGCCGGCAGGTCCAACCGGTATTGGAAGACCTCCACGAACGCGGGATACTCCGCCTGACCTGATCCGGTCAGCTCAAGCTCAGCCGGGCGCCGGCATCACCCCCATCCTCGCCCGACAGTTCAACATCCAACAAGTAAATCCGATTCGCCGAAATCCCTCTCTGCATGAGATAGCTGCGTATGCCAGCAGCGCGTGATTGAGCCAGCCGGCGCAGGTCGATCTCGTTGATGGACCAGTCTTTCAACACCGTCTTGCGGGCGCTTTCGAACAAGCCCGTGCTCAGAACCCGCTGACCTTTCGGCAACTCCGCCCATTCGGTTGCGCCGGGATAACGCAACCGGTAGAACTGGCTGAACAATCGCCGTTCGTCCTCATCCGACAACACTACCGCACCGGCCGCTCCCTGGTCCCCTGAACCGATGCGCAACTCGATGGCTTTGGCATTCTCTAGTTGCCGCTTTAACTGTTGTTCGGCTAGTGCACTGGAATCGCGCTCGCTCCTAGCGGTTCCCTTAATCTCAAGATTGAGGCCGGGCCGTTCGGAAAGCGCCTCTGCCAGCTCGTCGAGCTTGATCGTCTCCTGTCCCTCCAGCAACGATGATCCGGAGGCAAACCGGATCGATCCTGCCTCGTCGCTGCCTCCGTCAAACAAAACACCGATCGCCGAAAACGGAGAACCAATCACCTTAGTAATCATGCCCAAGGCCGCCTTCGCCAGTAAACCGGTCACGCTGAATTCCGGGTCGTCCAGATTGCCGCTGATGGGTAAATCGATGTCGATTTTGCCGTCCAAACCCCGCATTAAAGAAACCGCCAGCTTCACCGGCAAGGAAGTCGCGTCCGGGCTGTCAACCCGTTCGCCCAGGGTCAGATGGTCGAAAACCATGGTGTTATCGGCCATCAATTTCCTTTTGGACAGCTGGTAGTGCAGATTGAGATCAAGCTTGCCCTTTTCTATCCGATAGCCGGCAAATTTGGCAGAGTAGGGCGACAGTTCCGTCAGATCCACATTGGCGAACCGCATGCTGATATCGGCGAAGGTACTGATCTGGAAAGGATTGATCAAGCCGCTGATCGTTACCGGGGAGGCGTCGCTGATGCTGCCCTTGACCAAAACTTCGGCTTTGGCATCGCTCTGAGAAGACAGTGACCGAATGACACCGTTCAAGCTGTGAATATCGACGGAAACGTTCGGTTGCAGCGTGAGATCGGAAAAATCGGCCGAGCCGTCGCGGACTAGCAGAGACCCTACCGTCATGGCAAGCGCCTGCTTATCCCTTCTGGCATGCTGGGACGGGTCGCTTTTCGATTCGGCCTGGAACAGGTTTTCGATGAGATTGAGCCGGCGTTCCCGATTGATGACGACTCGAGCATACGGCTGATCGGCGATCAGCTCACGTATGCTCAAACGGTTTGCAGCGGTTTCAAGGGTCAAGCCTTCCGCACGCAATGACCGCCAGTTGACAAAATCCCGCCCTTCTTGCTTGTCCAGCGTCACCAAGCCGGCAATTTCAGCCGTCCCGTTGAAGCGCATGTCATTCTTAGCGGCCCGGTAAGCCAAATCCCCTTTGAGGTTGAGCTTGCCTTTGGCCAGATCAATCCGGGCAAGGCCTTTCAGATAAGGCCGAAATGTCCGCAGACCAATGCCATCCAAATTCAAACGTAGATCGGCTTCCGGCGGGTCGATCTTGCCGTCGCCTTCCACCGAAACTTTACCCTGTTTGCCGATGGTGGAATCCAACCTCAGCGCGAATTTTCCCTTTCGTGTATCCAGGCCGGTAAGCCGTATTTCCAATCCAGAAAGATTGAGCGTGGCTGGCGGATCGATGCTCCGGTCGGCAAAATCGAGCTTGTAGTTGCGTAGTGACACTTCATCCAAGCTAAGTGCCCAGGGACTTTTCGAAACCTGACGGGACTGCGTCCCGGAAAATTCACTGCCCGAATAGCCCGGCATTTCAAATACACCTCGCGCTGAAACCCAGGCCAGCACTTCAGCATCGGTAGAATCAAATTTATCTACTGATAAAAGCCTCTTCCCAATATCACCGGCAAAGCCCTGAATAGCGCTTTTTCCAAAGCTAAGCTCCTGCGGAGGTGTCGCTGCGTCTGAAAAATCTCTCAGCAAAGCCTTATCTAGCACCAAAGTTACCACCGATACAGAATTTTGCCTAAATCTTAAATCGTTAATTTTAATATTAGTAATCGCAGCCTCGATTCTACCCGCATTCCCGTTGCTAGCTAAATTAGCCGAACCGAAACCAAGACTCTCTGTACGTACGGAAAAATCTTCAAAATCGATATAAAATTTACCCAGTTCTGCATCATGAACAAGAACGGTTGAATTTTGCGAAACAGATGAGGCGAGTGTGTTTATATGCATTTTAGAGAAGCCTAGAACCGACTTTAATTCATCGTATTCCAGATCCTCGACAACAAGCTCGTCAATTTCCGTATTTAATTTGTCAGGCCCCGACAGTCCCTGGATAGCAATAGCAGACAGCTTAGATTTTTTCAGCGCAAACACGGAGCCGCCCTCAGGCGTCCTGTACTCGAACGTAAAATCGCCATTCAATTCACCTTGCGTCAATAAAATCCCAGCGCCTTTAAGATAAGGCGCAACCGATTTCAATTCGAATTTTTCAGTATGAAGTATTCCGCTGATCTCCACTGGCGAAAGTTTCAGCTGCACCTTCAATTCCAGCTTCCTACGGTCGCCGATCGATCCGCGCGCTTCCATCCGAGCGGGCGAGCTTAAATCCGGACCCAGATCGTAGAGATCGGCGCTGACTCCAGCTACATTCAGAACAGTACCTTCACTTTCGTCGCTGAGCTCTAATCCACTGTTAATAATGGATAATTTTCCTATTTCAAAAGGTACCACTGCCGTAGGCGTTTCTTCGGTACCTGCAAGCAATACCGCCCAATTGGAGACACCTTTTCCATCCAAATTTATCCGGATATTCGCGTGGTCTGCGACAGCGTCAGCCAATAAATTTCCGCGGCTTAAGCTTGCCCAAATTTCCATATCAACAAATATATGTTCCGCCGTCAGCGCAGGTTGCCGATCCAGCGTCTCCAGAGTTATTCCTTCGAATTCAAGTTTGCCTAAAAACGGGTTTAATCTTACCTCTGCCACACGGAAATATCCCTGTAGCTCACTCGCCGCTAGCGTAGGTAATCGAATCCGCAAAAGATAGGGAACAACCAAAAATCCCAAAGCGGCATACAAAGCAAATAAAGAAAATATACCTGTTGCCAAGTAAATTAGGATACGGGCACGCTTGTCCCGAATGGACTTAAAAAACATTCCGGTAGTCCGATAAAGTCATGACTTGTAGAAGACGTATCAGCCGACGCGTTCTACCTTGAGAATGGTACCTTCTACACCGCTGATCCTGACTCTATTCCCGGCCGGACAATCTTGTCCATGTACTCGCCATACCGAGTCGTCGATATGAATTTTTCCTATGCCGTTAATAATAGGTTGTTCAAGCGTAAAGGTGCGCCCTATATACTGCGAAGCCCGCCGATTGAGCAAGGGTCTGTCGGAGACGATAGGTTTTTTGAGAGCAACTATTTCAAAGAGAAAGATGATCGCCATGGAAAGAACGGAAAACACAAGCACCTGAATTTTCCAGTCCAGTGCGGGAAATAACCAGAGCACGCCACCGGTGCCCATGGCTGCCATTGCCATCCAAAGAAAATACACCCCGGGCACGAGCAGCTCTAGAATTAATAACAAGGCGCTGAGTGCCAACCAATACCAAAAAATGATAACGTCCGAAATCATTCTAGATCCTTGGCTGTTCCGAAAGTTTCCTTGGTCAGTTCGGCGATGCCTCCCAAGGATCCCAGGAAGTGAGTCTCACGGCGCGCTGTGTCTAACGGCGTTCCAGACGCCGCACGACCGCGCTGGCGAGACAGTGATTGCCTTCGGCGCCTGGGCCGTCCTGCGTTCACTCGCTCGGCGACAACAAGGTCGCCTCACTTCGTTCCACAATGACTTTACGGCCTTTCGGGATGCCTTGCAGTCCGCCTCCGGACAACGCTAGCGCGTTACCCTGCGGCGGACCGCCCGGCCCTGGGCCTACCCAGGGGCTCGTCGGACTCGCTCGCATTCGCATCGCTCCATGTCCTCCGGCCAGGCTCGAAGCTTCCAGAGGCATGAGTATGAGCTTGTTGTTTGGTGCGGCTGCGACGTCGCGTAGCGCCTCGACATATTTTTGCTCGACGAAATAGTTGACGGCTTGGATGTTCCCCTTGGCAATGGCTTCGGAAACTAAGGAAGTCGCTCGTGCCTCGGCTTCGGCCGAGCGCTCCCTAGCTTCGGCATCACGAAAGGCCGCTTCGCGGCGTCCTTCGGCTTCGAGTATTGCCGCTTGTTTCTCGCCTTCTGCCCTCAGAATTTCAGCCTGGCGATGGCCTTCCGCTTCCAGGACAGCAGCTCGTTTGTCACGTTCGGCTTTCATCTGCCTGGCCATCGAATCCACTAAGTCTTGAGGCGGAGCGATGTCTTTGATTTCGATGCGGGTGACTTTGACGCCCCAGGGCGTGGTGGCGTCGTCTACTACGGTGAGCAAACGGGCATTGATATCGTCCCGCTTGGACAACAGTTCGTCCAAATCCATCGATCCCATGACGGTACGGATATTGGTCATGGTTAGCTGCATGATAGCGAACTGCAAGCTGCTGACTTCATAGGCTGCCCTTGCGGCGTCGATCACCTGGTAAAACACCACGCCATTTACGGTGACCATGGCGTTGTCTTTGGTGATGACCTCCTGCGAAGGCACGTCCAGTACTTGTTCCATCATGCTCATGCGGGCCCCGATCCGATCGATAACTGGACGAATCCAATTGATTCCCGGACTCAGTGTCCTCGTGTATTTCCCAAAACGCTCGACTGTGTATTCGGTGCCTTGAGGAACGAACTTGACGCTGAGCACCACGATGGCAACGTTCAGCATCAAGAAAAACAGTACGAACAGTGCGAAACCGGACATGGGCTCCTCCTGGAAGCAAAGGATTGGCGGCGGTTAGCATAGCTCTATCACTGATCTATCCACACAATCTGTTTCAGAAAGTGTTTTGAAAAAAAGAAATTTAATTTGCTATTGGTAACCCAAATAGTTGGGGGAAACGAATTTTTTTACATAAATTTCAATTAGATAGACGATACGAAACTATGTTGGTAAATATCGGCTGACATGTAGATGAATTGTGGATAACTTGATTCGGAGCCTTCCCCTCTTCGGAGGACACAAGTTGTACACAAGGAAAGACATGCTTTACTCACACCGGATCGTCAACCAAGGAGCGTTATCCGCATGTTCGAAGTCGCAGAACTCAAATGTACGTTGGACAAGATTGAATACGCCGGTCAGATACCGGATCTGCGCATGCAATTGCTTGATTTACAGCAACAAATCGAAGCGGCTGGGATTGCTGTCATCTTTCTGGTAGCGGGTCTCGATTGCGCGGGCAAAGGCGATATCATCCACACGCTTAACGAATGGATGGATCCGCGGTACATGGGAACTTACGCCTTCGGCAGACCTTCGGAAGACGAGCGAGAGCGTCCAAATCACTGGCGCTATTGGATGGCGCTGCCTCCTCGCGGCAGACTGGGTATTTTCACGGTGGGCTGGTATGGTCCGCCGCTAGCCGACAGGCTGTATTCACGCATCGGCGAGGCCGAATTCTTAGCCGAATTGGCTCACATCAACCGCTTGGAAAAAGCCTGGACCAGTGATGGCGCTTTGGTGGTCAAGTGCTGGCTGCACCTGAGCAAGAAACAACAGCGCAAGATCATCGAAAAAACCGAGGAAAATCCGGAAACGCGTTGGAAGATCACCGAGGTCGAACACGACCATTTGAAGCTCTACGATAAGTTCTTAGTGATCGCGGAAAAGGCGCTGCGGGAAACCAACACGCCGGAAGCACCCTGGTTCCTGGTCAACGGGTACGACTCGCATTACCGGCGGATAGCGATCGGCCGGCATCTTGCTCATTGCATTTCCGCTCGTTTGGAAAGCGACCAAAACAGTATCGCTAGGCTGGAACCCCCCCTTTCGAGTCCCGGGCCGAGCATTCTGAGTGCAGTGGATTTGGAAGCCCGGCTTGAAAAAAAGGCTTACCAGGAGGAAAAGGCCCGTTTCCAATCCAAGATCAGCCGCCTGACCCGGTTAGGTCGACAGCAGAAACGGTCGGCCATGCTGGTGTTCGAAGGTTGGGATGCCGCGGGCAAAGGCGGCGTCATCCGTCGTATCACTCCAGCAATGGATGCGCGCAATTACCGAGTCATACCGATAGCAGCTCCGACCGACGAGGAAAAGGCGCACCACTACCTCTGGCGGTTCTGGAGGCATTTGCCGCGTGACGGCAACGTCACCATTTACGACCGGAGCTGGTATGGCAGGGTGCTGGTGGAGAGGGTGGAAAAATTTGCCAGCGATGAGGAATGGCACCGTGCTTATTCGGAAATCAACGACTTCGAGGAGGAGCTGACCGGCCACGGCATCATCCTGCTCAAATTTTGGCTGCATATTTCACAGGAGGAGCAATACAAGCGCTTCCAGGAACGGCAGCAGACCCGGTACAAGCGTTACAAGATCACCGACGAAGACCTGCGCAACCGGGAAAAATGGGACGCGTACGAACAGGCGGTGAACGATATGGTGACTCACACCAGCACTAGTTACGCGCCCTGGCATATCGTCGCCGCCAACGACAAATACCATGCGCGCATCGAAATATTCCGTACGCTGTGCCATGCCTACGAACGGGCGCTGAAACTTTGAGTCTCATAACGATATGATTTTTGATAAACTTCCGCCCCCTTGACCTATCCCCAGCCGGGCGGCAGCCGGCAGAGCCCCATGTTTTTTCATGACGATTTCGATGTGATCGTGGTTGGCGGCGGACATGCCGGCGCCGAAGCCGCCCTGGCTGCGGCACGCACGGGCGTGCGCACTCTACTGCTGACGCAGAACGTCGAAACGCTGGGGCAGATGAGTTGCAATCCGGCAATCGGCGGTATCGGTAAGGGCCATCTGGTCAAAGAAATCGATGCGCTGGGCGGTTTGATGGGGAGAGCGGCGGATCGGGCGGGCATCCAGTTTCGTACCCTGAATGCCAGCAAGGGACCCGCGGTGCGAGCGACCCGCGCCCAGGCGGACCGCAGCCTTTACCGCAAAGCGGCGCGTGCGGGACTGGGAGCGCAGGAAAACCTCAGCCTGTTTCAGCAGACCGTGGTCGATTTGATCGTCGACGACGGCAAAGCGGTCGGCGTCGCGACCCAGATGGGACTCCGTTTCCGTTCCCGCTGCGTGGTGCTCACGGTTGGGACATTTTTGGCCGGCCGGATCCATATCGGCCTGGAAAACTATGACGGCGGCCGGGCGGGCGATCCGCCCGCTACCGATCTCGCTCGACGCCTGCGCGACCTGGGGTTCAAGGTTGCGCGCCTGAAGACCGGTACTCCGCCGCGCATCGATCGCCGCAGCATAGATTTCAGCCGGATGGTCGAGCAGCCGGGCGACCATCCGACTCCGGTGTTTTCGTTCATTGGCAGCCGGGACGAGCATCCGCCTCAGGTGTCGTGCTACATCACGCGTACCAATGAGCGTACCCACGAGTTGATCCGCGCTGGCCTCGATCGTTCGCCGATGTTTACCGGCGTGATCGAAGGCGTCGGACCGCGTTACTGTCCGTCCATCGAGGACAAGGTGGTGCGCTTTGCCGGGCGCGGTTCGCATCAGATTTTCGTCGAACCGGAAGGCCTGGATAGTCTAGAAATTTATCCCAATGGCATCTCTACCAGTTTGCCGTTCGACGTGCAGATTGCCATGGTGCGTTCGATTGAGGGGTTCAAACATGCCCGAATTACCCGGCCGGGCTACGCGATCGAATACGATTTCTTCGATCCGCAGGATCTCCACTACTCGCTCGAAACGCGCCACATGGAGAACCTGTTTTTCGCCGGCCAGATCAACGGTACCACCGGCTACGAGGAGGCCGCGGCGCAAGGATTGCTGGCAGGACTGAACGCGGCCCGCAAGGCGCGTGGCCTGGAACCCTGGTGGCCGAGCCGGGGCGAGGCCTATCTCGGCGTGCTGGTCGACGATCTCATCACGCGCGGTACCTCCGAGCCCTACCGCATGTTTACCAGCCGGGCCGAATACCGCTTGACCTTGCGCGAAGACAATGCCGATCTACGCCTGACCGAAACCGGCCGGGCACTGGGACTGGTGGACGATGAACGCTGGGCAGCGTTCGAAGCCAAACGGCGAGCCATCGAAGTCCTGGGCGGGCGTCTCGCGGCTCAGCGACTCCGTCCCAACACCGCCGAAGCCGAAATTTGGTGCGAAATTACGGCGATGCCGCTGCAGCGCGAGTCTAGCCTGTTGGAACTGTTGCGGCGGCCGGAGATCGGCCTTGACCTCGTCGCGAGTTGTGCGCCCACCCTGTTTGAAGGCCTGGACGAAGCCGTGCGGGAGCAGGTGGAAATCCAAGCGAAATATATGGGCTACATCGAACGCCAACGGGCGGAAATCGAACGCGTCCAGCGCTATGAAGCCTGGCATCTGCCGGACGCCATGGATTACGGCAAGGTCGTCGGCCTGTCCAATGAAGTGAGGGAGAAGCTGGGCCGGCTCAAACCCATTACGGTGGGCCAGGCAGCGCGCATCCCCGGCGTGACCCCGGCGGCGATCTCCCTGCTGCTGGTGCATCTGCGCAGAAACGGCGCCGCACAATGACGGCGGCCGCATTGCTTGAGCAGGGTTTGGATGACCTTGGTTTGTCCGCAGACGCTGAACAGCGCCGGCGTTTGCTGCAGTTCGTCGAACTGCTGCGCAAGTGGAACCGGGTTTATAACCTCACGGCCATCGAAGATCCGCGGGAAGCGGTGCAACTGCATCTCCTCGATAGCCTTTCGGTGGCACCTTACCTGCATGGTGAGAGGGCGCTGGATGTTGGAACGGGCGCCGGTTTGCCGGGCATTCCGTTGGCGATCTTGCAACCGGAACGAAGATTCGTGCTGCTGGACTGCAACTCGAAGAAGATCCGCTTCGTCCATCAAGCGGTGATCGAACTCGGCCTATCCAATGTCGCTCCGGTACAGTCGCGCATCGAGTCATTCGCCGACCCCGCCGGTTTCGATTGTGTGCTGGCGCGGGCTTATGCCACGTTGGCGGATATCTGGAGCGGGGCGAGCCGCTTGCTGAAGCCGGGCGGCACTGTGTTGGCGTTGAAGGGGCGCAGGCCGGATACCGAACTCGGCGAATTGCCGGCCGGGGTGTCGATCGCCATCCATCGGCTACAGGTGCCGGGAGTCGAAGCCGACAGGCATCTTGCAGAACTCAAGGCGACAGGGCAGGATTCGTAAATGAGCAAGGCAAAGATCATCGCGATCGCGAACCAGAAAGGGGGGGTCGGTAAGACCACGACCAGCGTGAATCTGGCCGCATCGCTGGCCGCGACGAAAAACAAGGTGCTGTTGATCGACTTGGACCCGCAGGGCAATGCAACTATGGGCTGCGGCGTCGACAAGAACGCATTGAGCCGCTCCAGCTATGACGTGCTGATTCGCCATGCTCCAGCGGCGGAAGCGATTCTCGAATTGGAATCGCTGGGTTTCGACGTCATACCGAGCAATTCCGACTTGGCTGCGGCGCAGGTCGACCTGCTGCAGGTCAACAACCGCGAACGCTGTCTGGCTGAAGCATTAGAACCTTGTCGCAGCCGCTACCGCTTCATCCTGATCGATTGCCCGCCTTCCCTCAACATGCTGACGGTCAATGCCCTGGTCGCGGCCGACAGCGTGCTGATCCCGATGCAATGCGAGTATTACGCACTGGAAGGCTTGTCCGATCTTATGGATACCCTGGGTAAAATCC
>JAQTYA010000192.1 GCA_028688525.1 Methylococcus sp.
CTGGGTCGCCGGCATCTCGGGGTACCCGCAGCCAGAGCACGTCGATAGGCACGCCCCGCTCGACCAGGGTCAAGCCCGCGCATTCGCGTACCGTCGAAAACCGCCCGTCGGCGGCGACGACCAGCTCTGCCCGCACTTCAAATTCGCCGTCCGGAGTTTTCGCCCGTACGCCTGCAATGCTGCCGTTTTCCCGGACGAGTTCCGTGACCTCCGATGCCATGAATAGGCGGAAGTTCGGATAGCGCTGCGCTCGCTCGGCCACGAAATTCAGAAAATCCCATTGCGGCATGAAAGCGACGAACTTGCAGTGCGTAGGCAAATGCGAAAAGTCGGCGACGGAGATCGTCTCGCCGTTCACGCAGACCTGGATAGAGACCATTTGCTGATGGGGTAGACGCAGGAAGTCGTCGAGCAGCCCTAGTTCATGCATCAGTTCCAAGGTCGAGGGATGGATCGTGTCGCCGCGGAAATCGCGGAAGAAGTTGGCATGTTTTTCGAGGACGGCAACCTCGACGCCGGCTCGCGCCAGCAGGAGCCCGAGCATCATGCCGGCGGGTCCGCCGCCGACGATGCAGCAGCGGGTTAGAATCGGGTTTGCAGCGGCCATTGCGCACCTCGCGGATGCTTGCCCAGGCGGGCGAATCGCACCGAGCCTAACACCGGAAGCATCCGGCCGCCAAGCCATCGGTTAGATGGACTTGAGCCATGCCATGAGCGGGCCGAAAGCGAGGGCGCCGCTGGTCCGCTGAACTTCCTTCCCGTGCTTGAACACAGCCAGGGTGGGTACACTGCATATGCTGAAACGATTGGCCGTGGCCGGTGCCTGGTCGACGTCGAGCTTGGCGACCAAAACACGGCCTTGCAAGGCGGCAGCGGCTTGCTCCAATACCGGCGCCATTGCTCGGCAGGGGGCGCACCAAGTGGCCCAAAAATCGACCAGCACAGGCAGTCCGGAATGGGCGGTATAGGTAGAGAAGCTGGCATCGTCTAACACCAACGGATGCGCCCTCAATAAGGGTGCGGCGCAGCGGCCGCACTTGGGGCCTTCGCCGAGCCGCTCGGGCGGCACACGGTTGCGGGTGAGACAGACCGGACAAATCAGGTGCACTGCGTTTACCCCGCGTCGCAGGCGCTTTTTACGCCTAGCTTCCGCAAGATGTTTTCCAGAGGGCAGAATCGGGTGAAACCGCTCTGTAGCAGATTGGCTCCCACGAAGGCCGTGAACCACAGCCAGTTCGCGTTGACGAACAGCGGGCTGGCTTCTACGCCCAGAGAGAGAGACAACAGGACGAAAAATCCTGCAACGATGCGTACCCAGCGTTCGGTGGTCATGTGTAATCTCCGATAGTTTAGTACACTCTAATATTGCGTCGGCGTGCCGATTTGTAAAGAGGATGCAAACACTTTGCACCCGAAATCGTGCTTTGCCCGCGTGTTAAACTCCAAAGCCTCCCGTTGACAATTCTAGTTGGCTCCGATTATGCCTACGGTTCGCATGTACAGCACTGCAATGTGTCCTTTTTGCTCCGCGGCCGAGCGTTTGCTGAAGGCTAAAGGTGTGGCTGAGATCGAGAAAATCAGGGTCGATCTCGACGCCTCCAGGCTCCAGGAAATGATGGCCGTCACCCGCCGGCGAACCGTACCGCAGATTTTCATCGGCGACCTGCATGTCGGCGGGTTCGACGACCTCGCCGCGCTGGACCACGAAGGCCGTTTGGATGAGCTGCTGGCAGGGGAGGGCTGAAATCCGCAAAAGCCGTTCGACCAATTCGAGATCCCAATCGTACACGGGCCGAGCGTTTGTCCTGGGTGGGTGGGGTTATTCGGGTGATTTGTCGATTGGCGCGGGGGTTGCCGGCTCCCGCGTCCCATACCATTGTTTCCAGGCTGCTGAAGCGGAAAATCGAAGGGAACGAAAAGGTGGCTCGCAGGGTCTAGAGTCTTAAGGCGAGCGGCCTGAGCGCAACTTTAATTCGGGGGTGGTCTATGTTAGTCTGCCCGCGCGCAATGCCAGGCCGCTGCCCTGATCAGGATAAGGCGAGCCGCGGGGCAACGAATGTCCGCCCCGAGATTATTAGAATAAATCACACTATATTCAGCGAGGGACGTCTCCAATGATAAGAACGAAATTTCTTAAGTGCGGCCTATTGGCTGCAGTTCTGGGCTTCGGCGCCCTGATTCCGGCAACGCTGTGGGCACATGGCGGCGGTTCGGGCGTGGATGTCGATTCCTGCCGTATTCCGGTAGGCAGCTACTGGGTTCATTTCACCGTCTATCAGCCGCAGCTTACTGGCACCACCGAGTATTGCGACAAGATTCCGGAAACCGGCCCGACGACTCTGGTCTTCGATTACGAAGGCAAGGCGCTGCGCAACATGACCGTCGAGTTCGAGGTCACCAAGGAACCTGAGGGTACCCGCATGTTCTATCAGGCGCCGGCGACCTATTCCACCGGTACCGTCAATGCCGTCATTAATTTCACCGAAGCGGCCAATTATCTGGCGCACGTGACCTTGGTGAACAACGGCCAGAAAATCGACGCTCACATTCCGTTCAAGGTCGGCGTGAACCAGACCAGCCTGTCCGGATCGACCTACCTCATCATCGCGGTGATCCTCGCTGCAATCGGGTATATCCTCTACCTGTCGAATGCGGGTTTCAAACGGATCATGGATTCGCTGCTCCTGATCAAAAAGAAAGACTAAGAACCGGCTTGCCGCCCGGCATTCCGGGCGGCTGAATTATCGCCATGCTTTCGCGTCTTTCAGTTACCGTGCCCTCGCTATCATGATCATGATCAAACGCTCTTTGTCAGCAATCGTTGGTTCCACCTTTCTTGTCTGGTCCGCCGGAGCGCTGTCCGTAACCGCCGCACCCGAAACCGGGAAAGCCGAACTCGGTGAAATCGAGCCGTTCTGCGGCAGCGGAACGCCGGTGGAATGGCGCAAGGCTCAGGTACTGGAGGGCGTGGACATCCAGGAGTCCAGGCTGTGCAATCCCGATAGTCCGGCCGAAATTGCCGCCTTCGTGAAGGGTACGAACAACATCTCCATGCAGACCCTCATGGATACCAACCTGGCCGCCGACGCGCTGATCGTCTCGAACGACATGGACAACGACGGCGATCCGGACCATTACATCATCAAGCTCGAAGTGATGGAGCTGAACGGCCATTCGCCGGACTTCGCCGGGGTCGTGCCGACTTACGATATTGCGCCGGGCATCGAGCCGGCATTCTGGGTGTTTGCGCCCAAGACTCGCGACATGTCCACCCGCAGTTTCGCCAGCGCCGAGGCCAATCCGATGCTGCGCATGCCGGCGCCGGCCATCCGCGTCGAGCAGGGCGATATCGTCTGGCTGGTGCTTGAGAATACCCATTACTTCCCGCATTCCATCCACCTCCATGGCGTGGACCATCCGTTCATGGACCATAGCGGCGAGGGCAACGATGGCGTCGGCCAGACCAGCGCGATGGACGTAATGCCGGGCCAGAGCAAGACCTACGTCATCAAGCCGCGCCAGGCCGGCACCATGTACTACCATTGCCACGTCCAGCCGCATACCCATATTCCGCTGGGGCTGGCCGGCATGTTCATCGTCGAGGAAAACCGGCCGAACAACTGGGTGCAAGTCTTCAATGTCGGCGACGGCCAGGTAAGACACCCGTCCAAGGCGGTGCTGGAGAAGTTTGACACTGAGTACGATCTGCACTACCAGTCTGTCGACAAGGAGCTGCACAAGCTGCCGCAGTCGTTCAACGATCCGCGCTTGATCGCCCATGCGATTAACCAGGATTACGACATCACCGACGCGACCGACGACTATTACCTGCTCAACGGCCGTGCTTTCCCGTACACCTTGCGCGAATCGCTGGTGGTCGTCGAACCCAACCAGAAGGTGAAGCTGA
>JAQTYA010000073.1 GCA_028688525.1 Methylococcus sp.
CGCATCCGCCCGGCGGCCACGGCGAAGAAGCAGACCGCGGCGAGCCACACGAGCAGCGGCCAGCGCCGTGCCGCCCTCATCGCCGCCCGAGCTCGCGGATCGTCATGACCGAATAGTCGCCGCCGGGCTGGTGGATCTCGACCCGCTCGATCCGCGCCTGTGTACCGCCGATGCGGATGTAGGCGACCAGATCGGCCATAGCCGGCGCCTGGGGCACCAGCAGCAGCTCCCAGCGCCGGGCATCGCCGTTGAGGGAAAGCCGGTAGACCTTCTCCAGAGCGGCGCGGTCGCCCATCAAGGTGGAGCGGATGCTGCCCACCAGTGCAGAAACTTCGGGGTATTCGTCCAGACCCACGCTGCGGCGCTCGCTCCCCCGCTCCAGGCTCAGCCGGTCGCCTTCCAGCACCAGCCGTTCCGAGATGGGCGTGAGGGTGCGCTTCTCCAACCGGTCCGGCGCGGCGAAAGACAGCTCGCCGGAGGACTCGACCGGCTCGGTCAGCACCGAGACGAATTTCTTCTCTGCGAATTCGGCCCGGCCGGCGGGATTCGCGGCGAGCGCCTGCATCAGCGGCCCCAGGCCCCAGGCCTCCGCGCCCAAAATCGGGCTCAGACCGCTGAGGGCGAGGAAGAAGACGAGCAAGTTCGAACGCAACACCTCTAACACCCTATTCCGCTGCGGACCAGAAATCGAAGAAATTGAACCAGTTGTAAGGCTGGGCGCGGCAAAACGCTTCCAGCCTGGAGGCATAGAGCGCCATTGCCCGTTCGACCGCAGCGGCCCGATCCGGCGGCGCGGCGACGAAATCGGCCAGCCTTTCGAAATGGATCTCGTAGCGGTTGCCGCCCAGATGGACGCCGGCCATGAACAGCACCGGCCGCTTCATCAGCGCCGCCAGCCGCAGCGGGCCGGTTGGAAACGCCGCCTCCCCTCCCAGGAACGGAAGCCGTACAACCGGCTCCTCTCCCAAAGTACGGTCGCCCAGCATGCCTACGATCTTGCCCTGGTCCAGGGCCTCGCCGATTTTCAACATCGAATCGACCCGCCCCAGCGGGATGATCTCGCCGACCTGTCCGGGAGCGATAGCCGCCAGCATCGCATTGATCTTACGGGCGTTTTCCTCGTACATCACCATGGCCGGTTCGAGACTCGGACGCTGCCTCGCCACGGCCCGCAGCACCTCGAAGCTGCCGAAATGCGCACCCAGAAGGAAGGCGCCGCGGCCTTCGGCCAGAACCTCCTGCATCGCCTCCTCCCCGACGATCCGGATGTCATAGCGGCTGAATTCGCCGTTGAGCAAATAAACCCGGTCGTGGATGGTGGCGGCGAAGCGGAAGAAATGGCGGTAGCTGTCGGCCAGCCGCGGCGGACGCCCGAGTACGCGGCGCAGATAATTGCGCGAAGCCCTATGGGCGCTGGGCGCGAACACCAGGAAATAGATAACGATGAGATGGAGCACCAAGCGCCCGGCATGCCTGCCCAGCCGCAGCGAGATCCAGCTCATGAGCCGCAGGAAAAACATATTGCTGCGCTCCGGCCGCGCAGCCCAATGCGGGGCCTCGGCCGATTCCGGGTTCGGTGCTGACGCTGTCATTGCGGCGCGAGACTCCCGGTGGCGACGACTCGACCGTTCGCGGCCAGGCTGAAGTGGACCGCACCCCGGTCCGCCAGCCAGTAATCCAGCGACACCGTGCAGCCAGGGGCCAGCGGCGCCGGGAATTTGGCGGCGGACAGCCGGTAGGCGCAAAGGTCGATCGCCAGAGCCGATTCGAGCCGGCTCAGAATTTCGTCCAGCAGCACCGCCCCAGGCACCACCGGGAATCCCGGAAAATGGCCGGCGCAAGCAGGATGATCGGCCGGGATGCTGAAAACCAAGCTACCCGAGACGGCGCTCACGAGGCTTCCTTCAGGCATTCTGTAAGCGCGGCCAAAGCGCTCCGGGGCAGCTTGCCGGTCGAATTGCGCGGCAGGCTTGCCACCAGATGCAAGGGCCGCGGCAGGAACGCGGGGTCCAGCCGCTCCCGCAGAGCCTGCATCAAGTCGGCGGATGTCAAACCGGGAGCTACGGCGTAGGCTGTCAGCCGCGTCACCGAACCCGCCTCTGTCTCCTCCGGCATCACGAAAACCGCGTCTACCACGCCGGGAATCGAAGACACCTGGTAGTTGAGATAAGCCAGCGAGGTCCGCTTCCCGGCGATGTTGATCATATCGCTGGAACGCCCCAGCCAAACGAAACGCTCCGGCGACTGCAGCTCCAGCATGTCGTCCAGGCGTATCTCCCCGGCGACATGGCCGCCCCGCGCTCTGAAGCCGTCCGCCGCCCGGGATATCGATATCCCCGGAAACGTCCTCCATTCCGGACCCTGTACGGGGCGCCGGGTCGCGAGCTGGCCGGCCTCGGTGCAGCCGTAGATTTCCAGCAGCGGCGCCCGGAAACGGCTTTCCGCGGCCTGCGCGAGTTGCGGCGGCAAGGCGGCGGTCGCCGACACCAAGAGGTCTACGGCCGGTAGGCCTCCCTCGGCATTCAGCAAGGTCCGCAGATGGAACGGCGTCGTTACCAATACGCGCGCGCCAGGCATGCGCTCGATCTCCGCACAGATGTCCGCCGGATAGAACGGGCGCGCGGCGGAAAACGCGGCTCCGTTCTGCAAGGGCAGCAGCACCGTGGATTCGAAGCCGTACATGTGCTGAGCCGGCACCGTCCCGACCAGGGTGTGCCGCCCGGCAACCATGCCGAGACGGCGGCCCTCGGCCCTGGCGCTACGCACCAGGCTTCCCCAGGTCTTGGCATGCGGCACCGGGACTCCGGTAGACCCCGAAGTCAAGGCATAAGCCGCAAGCTGCTCGGGATCGGGCACAGGCAGGCCGTCGTACCCCAACGCGCCGGACGAGGCTTCCGGGTAATGCTCGAGCGGCAACTCGATCTCGCGGTCCGGGTCGTCCGTCAGACAGTAAACTCCTGGAAAAAGGCCAACGAGCCGGCGCACGGTCTCCGGCGTCAGGGTCGGCGGCAGCAAGGCGACCTGGCGGCGCAGCAACGCCGCCGCGAACACCACGGCGAAACGGTAGCGGTCGGTGCAGTCGTTGAGAATAAAGGGCCGCTCCGGAAGCCGTTCCGCTAGACTCGCGACCTCGCCGCTAAACTCCCTCGCGCTGATCGCGCGGCCCTTGCGGTAAGCAACAACATCTCCGGGCGACGAATGGGTGAGAATGGAAAATTCGGCCATCGATCGGTTCAGGCCGTTATCCTTGGCCGGTTTCGGCGGCCGTCTCCCCAGGCCTCGGGGTGGCCATGAAGGATCGGACGCCGGTCAAAATCGAGGCATGCTGAAAATCAGGCAACGCCCTGAGCCGTATGCGGTACTCAATGACGAACATGGCGACGACCGCGGGCAAATTTACGAAATTGGCGAAAATCGACCAGGCATCGATGGACGCGAAGAAAAACAACAGCAAGGAAATCGCAATGATGGCGCCGAAGAACACGGTCCAAGCAACCGTCACCGACCGCGCATAAACTTCCACCTCGGGCGGCAGCGTCCCGTGCACCGATCGCGCCATGCGTGCGCACAGCGGCTCGCAGCCTGCCCGCAGGGAGCGGCCGAAACCCCAGCCCAGCAGCGCGTTGATGCCCACATGTTCGGCCAGATAGGCATACAACAGCTCGTCGCCCGGCGCCCAACGGCACGGCCAGAACGAGGCCGACGCCAGAAGGGCCGCCCCCAGCCCCAGCAAGGGGTAGCGCCAGCGTGACCGCCAAGCGACAGCCGCCGCAGCGACGGCTACCGGAGCCAGCGGCAGCCAGACTGCAAACGAACCGTCCGGAGGGTATGTCGTGACGTAATGGTTGAGCACGGCATATCCCGCAAGCGCGACGGCAGCAGCGATCCCATAGACCGGCAGGCGCTCTCGCGGCATCAGCACCCGGCCCGGTGAGCGGCGATATGCTCGGACAGGCTGCGCAACGATCCGAAGATGCGAACGTTGTCCTCGTTGTCGGCGCGCAGTTGAAAGCCGTAACGCTTGGAGATCACCAGGGCGATCTCCAAGATGTCGATCGAATCCAGCCCCAAGCCCTCTCGGTACAACGGCGCCTCCGGGTCGACCGCCTCGGGACGTACATCCAGGTTCAAGGTGGAGATCATCAAGTCGGCTACCTCGCGCTCGAAAGCTTCGCTCGGGGACATCGCGGCCATCGTTCCGGAATTCAATGAATAAGACATAGGATAAGTGAATAAATGAGGGCAAATTATAGGGATTCCTGGGCAGTTGTGCATGGCCGCATAGTCGGGCGCCCGATAGCGGTAAGATGAGCGCTGCCCGCACACCGCCTTGGCTTAGGAAAGCACAGCCGATGCCAACCAGAACAAGCATGCCCATACACCCAACCCATAGCGCCTTTACTGAGCACCTGCTTCAGCACCTCCCCGTCTCCACTTTCGTTCTGGATACCCAGCATCGCGTGATGCTCTGGAACCGGGCCTGCGAACAGCTCACGGGCTTGAAAGCCGCAGAAATGATCGGCAGCGATCGCCATTGGCAAGGTTTTTACACCGAACAGCGCCCTTGCCTAGCGGATCTGATTCTCGACCGCTCGCTCGGAAAACTGAGCCAGCTATACGAGCGGACCGGCGGCTCTGCCCCTGCAGCCGACACACTGCACACCGAGAACTGGTGTTTGATGCCGGACGGCCGCCGCCTTTACCTGGTCATCGACGCTGCCCCCATAGCCGACGAGACGGGTTCGATCGTCGCTGCCGTGGAAACTCAGCGGGACCGGACCGAACAACGGCTAGCCATGCAGGCCTTGGCCGAGAGTGAACAGCGTTTCTCCGCAGTGTTCGGTTCCGCCATGGATGCCATCGTTGCCATCGGCCAAGACCGCCGGATCACGCTGTTCAACACCGCCGCCGAACGCATCTTCCGCTGCGCGACCGATCTCGCCATCGGCCAACCGGTGGGCCGTTTCATTGCCCCGCGTTGCCACAACCTGCTAGAACGGTTCCTTCCCCAAGACGGCCAGCCCATGCCCAAGTCCCCGCGCTGGGTGGCAGAGGGACTCGTCGCCCGCCGCGCCGACGGCGAGGAATTTGCCGTCGAGGCAACCTTCTCGCCGATGGAAGCCCACGGGCAGAAGCTCCTGACCTTGATTCTGCGCGATGTGAACGAGCGCCGCCTGGCCGAGCTTAAACTCAACCAGTTGCAACAGGAAAAAGGCTATCTCCAGGAGGTCGTCGATAGCGGGCACAACCCCCGTGAAATCGTCAGCGGCTCGCGGATCATGCATTCGGTGTTCGAACAAGCGAGAATGGTCGCCCGTACCGACACGCCGGTGCTGCTGCTGGGCGAAACCGGGACAGGCAAGGAATTGCTCGCCCGTTCGATCCACGAATCCAGCGACCGCCGCGAGGCGATCATGGTCAAGGTCAATTGCGCCGCACTGCCCGGCGAACTGATCGAGAGCGAGCTGTTCGGGCATGAAAAAGGCGCTTTCACCGGCGCCACCCAACAGCGCAAGGGCCGATTCGAGCTAGCCGACGGCGGCACTCTGTTTCTCGACGAACTTGGGGAGCTCAGCCCGGCCGCCCAGGCCAAGCTGCTGCGCGTGCTGCAGGACCAGGAGTTCGAACGGGTCGGGGGCAGCGAAACACTCAAGGTCGATGTCCGCGTGATCGCGGCAACCAATCGCAATCTGGCCGAGGAGGCCGCGGCGAACCGCTTCCGGCCTGACTTGTACTACCGGTTGAACGTCTTCCCGATCGAGATTCCGCCACTGCGGGAGCGGCAATCGGACATCCCCTTGCTGGCCCGGTTCTTCCTCGCCCGCTACACCCAGAAGTTCGGCAAACGGATCGAGGATCTCGCGCCGGCCGCTCTGGAACAGTTGAAGACCTACGCTTGGCCCGGCAACGTCCGGGAGCTGGAAAACGTCATCGAACGCGCAGTCATTCTGTCACCGGGGCCGTTACTTGAAATCGCGCCTTTGCAGGCTCCTCGCGCCGACACCGCCAGCGGCGGTGTTCTCGAGTTGGCCTCCGTCGAGCGCGATCACATTCTTCGAGTCCTCAAAGAAACCCGGGGCGTCATTTCCGGCCCCCGCGGCGCAGCGGCGATGCTCGGGCTCAATCCCAATACCCTACGCTCGCGGATGCAGAAACTCGGGATAGCCAAAGCACATGCCGGAGATCTTGCGAACCCGCCATGAACGTCCGGCACGTCCACGATATTTAGTGAATACGCGACATATCGTGACATGCCCGCGCATGGAGCCAACCGGCCTTCTCAATCAAATCAATTAATCTACTGATATTAATATAGAAAATAGGCGGCCCCACAATTCGGCAAGAAGATTGCTTTAGCCTGGACAAGAAATAGGCAACAACTCCGTCCAGCGAAGTCTCCAAGTGAAAATTCAGCCAAGCTCCCCAATTTCCAAGGCCAGCCCGCATCCCTCCGATAACGGTGGAGCCGCACTGAACGGCTTCGAATTCTTCTGTCTCAATGCCGGCTTGCTGCTCGGGAATCTGCTTATCCTCTTCAACACCGGCGCTTTCGCGTCTATCAGCCTGCACGCCACCGGCAATTTAGGCGTGAGCCCCAGCCACGCGAGCTGGATCCAGACCTACTATTTCGTCAGTCTGGCCCTCGCCCTGCCCACCAGCAGCTGGATCGCAGCGCGCTTGGGCGAGTCTCGAGTTTTCGTTGCCGCCATGCTGCTGCTGGCGTCCGGTTCAGCCTTTTGCTCGCTGGCCGAAAATCTTCCTCTCTTCTTGCTCGGCCGGGTTTTTCAGGGCTTTTTCGGCGGTATCGCCCTGCCTCTCTCGCAAACCTTGCTGTTGCGGGAATATCCGGCCGCGAAAAAGCCGCTGGCGGTTTCGATCTGGAGCATGGCGGCCCTCAGCCCGTTCACGCTGGGCCCCGCCGTCGGCGGCTGGATCGCCGACACCATGAGTTGGCGCTGGCTGTTCCATCTGAACCTCCCGCTGGCGCTGTTTTCCGCCAGCGTGGTTTGGTCGCTGGACCGGGATACAGAGGCGCCGTCCAAGCGGAAGCCCTTCGATGTCACAGGATTCATACTGCTGGCATTGAGTCTCGCTTGCCTGCAAAGCGTGCTGAATCAGGGACAGGACGCGGACTGGTACAACTCGCCGCTGATCGTCGGACTGGCCGTCGCAGGACTCCTGGCGTTCGCCTGCTTCGCGGCGTGGGAGCTGTCCGAACTCCATCCCCTCGTCGATCTGCGCCTGTTCCGGCACCGCAACTTCACCGTCGGAACGATCAGCCTCAGCCTGGCCTTTCTGCTCATGTACGGCCTCCTCTCCGTCCTGCTGGTGCGGCTGCAATCGGTGGCCGGTTATACCTCGTTCCTGGCAGGCTCGGTACTATTGCCTTTGCTGGTCTTCACCAAACCGATGGCAAGCCTCCTGCACCGCATCGTCCACGGCTTCGATGCACGCGCCCTGGCCAGCCTGAACCTGTTGGCCTTCTCGCTGTTCTGCCTTTGGACTAGCACCTACGATTTCTTCGGCCGCTACGGCTTTTTCGCACAGGTGCTGGGATCGCAGATCCTGGAAGGATTCTGCCTGGGCGGATTGTTCGTCCCGCTCACCACCCTGTTTCTGTCCGGCCTTAATCCCCGGCGCCAGCTCCAAGCCGCCGACCTGGGGAGCATGCTGCGCGTGCTCGGAGGCAGTGCAGCCTCGCCTTTACTAAGTGTGGTCTGGGAGCGGCGGGCAGCTTTCCACCAGAGCCGTTTGATCGAGACGTTAGCGGTTTACGATGGCGTCGGCAGGGAGGCGATGTCCCGGCTCGAAAGCGCCGGCCTTCCTCATACCGCCACCCTGGCTCTGCTGGCTCGAAGAGCCGGCCAGCATGCCGCCGTGCTGGGATTGGACGATGCCTTCCGGCTGGCCGCATGGCTATTTTTGGCACTGGCGGCATTCGTTTGGCTGGCCGACCCGGTCAAACCGGCCGCGCCGGCAGCTCCCAGGGAAGAAGCTCGGAAAAACGCCCTGCTGGAGCGGGTGGAGGAGCCCTGAGCCATGCGTCTATCACGCCCGATTCAATGCCTGGCTCTCGCAATAGCAATGGTTGCAAACGGCTGCGCCTGGATGCCGGAGGACGGCAAGCGGGCGGAACTCCTGCCGATGCCCGCCATCAGCGAAACCTTGGCGGAGGAGGCGCCCGCCGCAGGCACCACTCACGGCTGGCCGCGCGACGATTGGTGGACAGGTTTCCGCAGCGCCGAACTGAACCGCTTGATTACGATTGCGCTGCGCGACAGCCCCTCGCTCCGCGCAGCATCCGCAAGGCTCGCCCAAGCCGAATCGGTAGCGGACTATCAGGCGGCCGAAATGCTGCCTAGCATCGGCGCCAGCGCAGTCATGACCCATCGCCGTTTTTCCGCTCACGATTTCTATGGCCCCAACGGCGGCAGGACCTTCACAGGTGCGTACCTCGATTTCGCCGAATTCAGCTACCACCTGGACCTTTGGGGCAAAGACCGCGCGTTGCTGGACTCGGCATTAGGCACGGCAAGGGCGCAGGCCTCCGAACTGGCCATGGCGAAACTTCTGCTGGCGGCGGCTATCGGCCGCAGCTATTTCCGCCTGCGTTCCGCCGAGGAGGAAACCGGCCTGGCGGGACAAGCGGTGGCCCAGGCGGAAGAGCGCTTGCATCTGGCCCAGTTGCGCTGGAACCGGGGGATCGATGTCCAAGACCCGGTACATCTTGGCGCGGCAACGCTGGAAGCCGCCCGCCAGCATCTCGTCGCGTTGCAAACCGAAGTGCGGATCTTGCGCCACCGCCTCGCAGCGCTGGCCGGACAGGGGCCTGACTGGGGTAGGAGCATAGCAGTATCGAACCCGAGCTTCGGCGAGCATTTCCCACTGCCAGAAAAGTTGCCGCTGGAACTGCTGGCCCATCGGCCCGATGTCGTGGCCGCGCTTTGGCGGGTCGAAGCCGCGGCCCGTTTAGTCAAGGTGGCCAAAACGAAGTTCTATCCCGACGTCAACCTAGTCGGATTCGCCGGCCTCCGCGCCCTCAATCTCAAGGACCTGTTCCTGAGCCACGGTTCGAGCCTGGCTTATTCGATCGGCCCGAGCGTTACCTTGCCGATCTTCGAAGGCGGACGCCTGGAAGCCGATCTGAAAAACGAACAAGCCAGCTACGACGCTGCCGTCGAAACCTATAACAGCACTCTGCTCGGCGCCGTGCAGCAAGTCGCCGACGCCCTGGCGCACTGGCGCCGGAGCGAGGCCGACGATGCCGCGCAGGAGCGGGCCGTCCGCGCCGCGGAGTCCGAAGCCGAACTCGCCGCTAAAAGGCACCGGGCTGGCCTCAGCGCACGCGACGGCGAGATCGATGCAAACGATGCCTTGATCGATCAGCGCCTCAAGCTCAGCGGGCTCGAATCCGAGCGTCTGCAGGCTGCCGTGGGGCTGATCGAGGCCTTAGGCGGAGGCTATCTCGGCGATGCATCCGCTACTGCAGCCCAGCCCAGGCGGGAAACAGCGGCATTCAGGGACGGAGGGACTCCATGACGAAACACACCGTGCCGCGTCCGGCCAGCCAGCGCTGGCGGCGCAAGCGCAGCCGTCGCCTGGCTGGGGTCCTGCTGACCGCGGGACTGCTGGCTTGCCTCTGCTTCGCCTATTGGCAGGCGTTCGCCCGCCACGCCGTCGTCACCAATGATGCTTACGTCACCGGCAACCTGGTGCCGCTCAAGGCGCAGACCAGCGGTACTGTGGTCGATGTCCGGGTGGACGATACCCAGTACGTACGCGAAGGCGATGTGCTGGTCCGTCTCGATGGCCTGCAGGCTGGCATCGTACTGGAACAAGCCGAAGCCGATCTCGCCGAGATCGTGCGCCAAGTCGAAGCCCTGTTCAGCGCAGCCGCTATGCTCAAGCAAAAAATGGCCGCGCGAACCGCGGCGATGGAGCGGGTCCGGCACGACCTCGCCCGTTATCACAGCGTCGCCGGAGACGGGGCCGTCTCCGGCCAGCACATCGAGGATACCGGGTTTCAGCTGCGCGAACTGGAAGCGGAAGTGCGCCAGATCGGCGCCGAACTGCAAGGCGCCGAGGCCTTGGTACACGAAACTACGTCCGCGGACAACCCAAAGGTCCGGCTGGCGGCCAACGCGCTCAAGCGCGCCTATTTAGACCGGGTCCGGCAGGACATCATCGCCCCGGTTTCGGGATACGTCGCCAAACGGGGAGTCCAGCCGGGCGAACAGGTCCGCCCGGACACGCCGCTGCTCGCCGTCGTGCCCCTGGATTATTTATGGGTGGAGGCCAATTTTTTGGAAGACGAACTGACCGAGATTCAGCCGGGCCAGCCTGTGGAAATCACCGTCGACCTGTACGGTCGCGGCGTGGTGTTTCACGGTGAAGTACTCGGATTGGGGGCCGGTACCGGCAGCGTATTCGGCCTGTTGCCGCCGGAAAACGCGACCGGGAACTACATCCACATCGCCGAGCGCGTTCCGGTCAGAATCGGCCTGAGATCGGACGAGCTGCGGAGCCATCCGCTGCGGCCCGGGCTTTCGGTAATCGCCCGTATCGATACCCGCCGTCCCGGACGCTCCGTCCTGGCCCCTTTAACGACCACGCCGTCCCAGGCCTACCGTACCGAGATTTACGACCGCCAGCTCGACGGCGTGGACACTCTGATTCGAAGGATCATCGAGGAGAATAGGCTGCCGCCGTCCAAGACCTGAAAGCCCCTGATGATGGGCCGGCCCTTCCTATCGGTAAAAACACCATTGCCCGGTGCCGAAAGGTAAGCATGGGGTATGATTTCGGCATTCCCAAAACACTAACCCTCACAACACGCCATGAACAAGATCGGCATATTTTTCGGCACGGAAACCGGCACGACCCGGCTGGTCGCTAAAAAGATCCATAAAATCCTGGGCGATGAAATCGCCGACAAGCCAGTGAACGTCAACCGGATTTCGCCGGAAGACTTGCTGCGTTACGACGTGCTGATTTTGGGCACGCCCAGCTATGGAGTCGCTGAGATTCCGGGACGCAGCGCCGGCTGCCTGGAGTCCAACTGGGAAGAGTTTCTGGCGCAGTTGGACGGCGCGGACTTGTCCGGTAAGCGCATCGCCTTGTTCGGCCTGGGCGCGCAGGAGCGCTATGCCGACCGCTTCGCGGGCTCCTTGATCCGGCTGTATCAGTCTCTGATCGAACGTGGCGCTGAAATCGTCGGAAACTGGAGCACCGAAGGCTATGTCTTCGAACATTCCCCGTCGATCGTCGACGGACATTTCGTCGGCCTGGTGATCGACCAGCGCACCCAGGGCATGCTCACGGACCAGCGCATCGAAACCTGGCTGGAGCAGGTCAAGCCGCTGCTGCTGGAGCGGGTCGCCGCGGCCGCCTGATGCCTGGCACCCCGCGCCATGGCCGCGGCGCCGTCAGCAACGACGCTTCGCGCTATTCCGCGACCACCGGGGAAGCCGTAGACGACGGCTGGTTTCCCTGCGATGCCCTGCCGCTCAGAACCCAGGTCAGCGTGGAACAGGCGCGGTCGGTCATCGCCCGCAACCAGTCGCCGGACATTCCGTTCGATCTGTCGCTGAATCCTTACCGCGGCTGCGAACACGGCTGCATCTACTGCTATGCGCGGCCCAGCCATGCCTACCTCGGACTTTCGCCGGGGCTGGATTTCGAAACCCGCTTGTTCGCCAAACCCGAAGCGGCGGCGCTGCTGGAACAGGAACTTGCGCATCCCAAGTACCGCTGCTCGCCCCTCGCCCTGGGCGCCAACACCGACCCCTACCAGCCTATCGAGCGCGAATGGCGCATCACCCGCCAGGTGCTGGAAGTCCTGCAGCGCGCCCGCCATCCGGTGACGATCACCACCAAATCCGCCTTGATCGAACGCGATCTGGACATCCTCGGCGAGATGGCGGCGGCAGGCCTGGCCAACATGCAGGTGTCCATCACCACGCTGGACAAAGCCTTGGCCTTGAAGCTCGAACCGCGCGCCTCGGCCCCGCACCGGCGGCTGCAGACGATCGAACGATTGGCGGCGGCAGGGATTCCGGTCAAGGTGATGGTCGCCCCGGTCGTCCCGTGGCTGACCGACAGCGAGTTGGAGAGAATCATGGAGAAAGGCGCCGAAAACGGCGCCACGGCGGCGGGATATATCCTGTTGCGGCTCCCGCAAGAAGTGGAAGCCCTGTTCGCGGAATGGCTGAACGCCCATTACCCGCTGAAGGCCGCCCATACCCTGAGCCTGGTGACCCTGGCCCACGGCGGCAAAATCTACGATTCCAGCTTCGGCCGACGTCAGACCGGCAGCGGAGAATACGCCGACCTCATCGCCCAGAGGTTCCGCCTCGCCTTGAAACGCTTCCGGCTAGCGGCGGCGCTGCCGGAACTCGATAGCGGTCTATTCAAACCGCCTCACGGGAAACAGCTCGACTTGTTCGGCTAGCTTGAGCTTGCTTTGTACCCTCGAGAGACGAAAATTGAGCCATTCAAGCCAGCACAATCGCCGAACGCCTGCGCCAGGCTAGCTGTCTAGCCAAGACGCAGGCAAACGGAACGGCCCGATTTATTGCGGCCTAAATCCGGGCTGCAGCATGTCGAATGCCCAGTCGTACATATACTCCATGGTATCGACGACACTGCGCTTGGATTTTCCAACGCTTCCGCCTTTGATGGGCGGCTTAGGATCGTATTCGAGATCGAGCATGACGGCCTGGGTATAATCTTTGACCCCGAACAGCTTGTTTACAATATCCAATGCCATGTCCATTCCCGCGGTGACGCCAGCGGAAGTCACGTATTTTCCATCCTGCACATAACGCTTAGGCACGTAGTTGGCACCGTATCTGTCGAGAAACTCTTTCGCCCGGTACCAGTTGGTTGTGGCTTTCCGGCCTTCCAGCAAACCGGCGGCGCCAAGTATCCATGCCCCGGTGCAGACGCTGGTCGTAAATATAGTTTTCTGATCCATGGCTTTAATCCAAGCCAGCACCTCCGGGTCCAACGCCTGCTTCGCGGTCCCGCCGGCGCCGCCGGGGACCAGCAAAACGTCGAGCTGTTGAACTTCGGACCATGACTTGTCCGCCACAACCTTAAGGCCCTTGGCCGGATTGTCGCTGGAAACGATGGGCTGGTCTTTGTTTTTTGCAATTAGGAAAGTCTTGAGCCCGGCCGATTTGAACACCTGATAAGGCCCGACGGCGTCCAGAATATTCATGCCGTCATAGACATAAATACCTATGCCGTTCACGTTGACATCCGGATTGGGCTTCAAGCTCATCAGCTCGTCGTGAGTCAATGCGCTAGAAATTACCGGAAATAAGGCCAATGTCAGAATGATTAAAAAATTTCTCATTATTGTAATACCAAGTTTGTTTTATGGGTTCGCTTCGGGCAACGGCGTTCTCGCCGCGCCTTATAGGGCAAAGACGCGTTATTGTCTGGCCCCGAAATCTTCCGTGACGAATCGATACACCCTGCGGCCGTAACGATCGGCGGCACAGGGAGACACCGAGTAAAGCAAGAAGCGCGCCCGGCAAAACAGCCCGTTAAGGAAACAGGGCCGGCGCCGCCGCATCCCTCGGTACGTCCGCCCTCACGAGCCTTTTGCCTTCACACCTGGATCAAAACCTCTTACCAGGTAATGCGTCATATCACACAGGACAATGACTGATATCACGCAGAGCGCCGGCGAGCCGAGCGCGCCCGTCACACGCTCAGCCGATATCCCACGCCCGACTCCGTAATCAGGTATTCCGGCTTGGTCGGATCGGCTTCGAGCTTCTGCCTGAGCTGGCTCATGTAGATGCGGAGGTAGTGCGAATCCTCCACATGCGCTGGCCCCCAAACCTCCGCGAGCAATTGCCGGTGGGTCAACACCCTACCGGCATGGCGCGCCAACACGGAGAGCAGGCGGTATTCGGTGGGAGTCAGGCGGATCTCGCGCTCGTCCAGGAATACCGTGCGCCGCAACAGGTCGAGGCGTAGTTTGCCGGTAGAGAAGGCCTCACCCGCCGGGGTCGCCGCGGTATGGCGCAGGGCGACACGAATCCGAGCGAGCAGCTCGCCGATCCCGAACGGCTTGCTGAGGTAGTCGTCGGCGCCAGCGTCCAGGGCTTCGATCTTGTGCTCTTCTGCACTGCGCGCAGACAGCACGATGATAGGCAGCCTAGTCCACTCCCTGAGCGCCTGGACGACCTGAACCCCGTCCATGTCGGGAAGGCCCAGGTCTAAAATCACGATATCCGGTTTACGGACGCCGGCTTCGATGAGGCCGCGGTTTCCGGATTCGGCTTCGAACACCTGAAATCCGTGACTGCGCAAGCTGGTCCGCAGGAAGCGCCGCATCTGCGGATCGTCTTCGATGACCACGACAACGGGGTTGAGTCCGGCCATCGGTTAGCCCTGGCTCTCTTCTTCCGGCTCGATCCGGGGCTGCGACTCCCGTAGCGGCAGCACGACGGTGAACACCGCACCTCCGCCGCCGCGGTTCTTGGCGCGGATGTAACCGCCGTGCGCTTCGACGATCGCCCGGCAGATCGTGAGCCCCAGGCCGACGCCGCTCTGCGGCCCTTCGTGCTGCAGCCGGTAGAACTTTTCGAAAATCAGCTCCTCCTGGTTTTTCGGAATCCCCGGACCGTGGTCGGCCACCATGATCGTCACCGTGAACGGCGTGGATTCCGCGGAAATCTCGATCGGACTGCCTTCCGGGGTATAGCGGACGGCGTTTTCCAGCAAGTTGGCCAGCACCTGTTCGAGCAGCACCGAATCCACATAGACCAGGGGCGCGCCCGGCGGCAGGCGCACAGTCACGGACCGCGGCTCGAGCTGTTTGCGCAGCCGGGTAAGCACCGTGCCGATGATTTCCTCCAGAATGTGCCACTGCAAATTGAGCTTGACCACCCCGGCATGGAACCGGGCCATGTCGAGGATGTTATTCACCAGACTGGCCATGCGCCGGGCTTCGTCGTAGATCGCCCGGCTCAGCTCGCGCCGGTCCTCGGGTTCCAGCGCGTAATCGCCCTCGACCAGGGTGCTGGCGGAGCCGACGATAGTCGCCAGCGGCGTGCGCAGGTCGTGGGAGATGGAGCTGAGCAGAGAGTTGCGCAGGCGTTCGGACTCCATCTGTACCTGATTGAGCTTAGCTTGCTCGGCAAGCCGGACCCGTTCGATCGCTTGCACGATGAGATTGACGAAGGTCTGCAATAGCTTCCGCTGTTCCGGCAGGAAGACGCGGCGCAGATTGGCCGGCGCCATGACCAGCACGCCGATGGTTTTTTCGGCGCCGGACAAGGGAATGTAGACGCCGGTAGCGCCGGGCAACGTGTTCGTGCCCTGCCCTGCGATTTCGTTGTGGTCGAATACCCACTGCGCCACGCTAAGATCCGCCCCCGGCAGCGATTCGTCCAGAAACAGGCCGGCGCCGTAGCCAATCCTGCCGTTCTCGTCCGGGAACAGCAACACATTGCGGCCGCCGAATTCGATCTCGATGTGGTGCGCCGCGATCTGGACGATCTCGGCCTCGCTCCGGCTCGCCGCCAGTTCTTTGCTCATGGCGTACAGCACGGTCGCGCGGCGCTCCCGGTGCGCAGCCACCTTGGCCTGGGAACGCACGTTCGCCATGAGGTTGGCGATCACCAAGGCCACGCTGAGCATCACGGCGAAGGTAAACAGATACTGGGTATCGGAGACCGAAAAGCTCTGATACGGCACCACGAAGAAGAAATCGAAAGCGAGGACGCCAAGCACGGAAGCGAGAATCGACGGACCGCGCCCGTAGCGGGTCGCCACGAAGATGACGCCGAGCAGGTATGCCATGACCAAATTGGTCAGCTCGAACCGTCCGAACATCGCTTTTGCGGCCAGCGTGCAAAGCAAGGTCGTCGCCGCCGCGCCCAGGTAGCCGCGGTAGGCCGCCAGCCAGCCGCGGTCGGGCTTGGCGCTGAGCCCAGGCAGCGGCGCATGAGTTCCCCGCCGCCCCCGTTCCGCCTCCTCCTGGGGGCTGCCCAGCAGATAGACATTGATGTTGTGCGCCTCAGCGATGATGGTGTCCACTACCGAGCCTAGCAGCCAGCGCCGCCAGCCGCGCCGCTGCGGCTTGCCCATCACGATCTTGGTGACGTTGCGCTCTTTGGCAAGACCGATGACGGCCTCGCTCATGTCCGGCGCGCTCAGAGTGATGGTCTCTGCACCGAGCTGCTCCGCAAACCGAAGCATGCGCAGCACCGCATCGCGCCGCACCGCTGGCATGCGCTGCAAAGGCGGCGTCTCCACATAGGCCACCAGCCATTCGGCCTTGAGGCTGGCCGCCAGCCGCTTTCCGGCGCGGATCAGCCGCTCCGCCATCGGGTTGGGGCCGACGCAGACTAGGATGCGCTCGCCGACCTGCCAGATCTCCCGGATGGTGTGGTCCTCGCGGTAATCCTGCATCTGCC
>JAQTYA010000074.1 GCA_028688525.1 Methylococcus sp.
TTAGCTGGCCTTCAGGCAAAACGATTCCGCAGCGTCCAACAGCAGTCTGAAACGCCCGATAGCCTGGCTGAAAGCGCTGCATATCGAGGTAGACACGTCGATCCCCTCGGCCCGGCTGGTGCGTATCTTCGAGCAGTTGCAACGCGATCACGGGCTGCCGCAGATCTTGCGTACCGACAACGGCCCGGAGTTCCTGGGCGAGACCTTCATGCAATGGGCCAAGGCCAACGGCATGGCCATCCAGTACATCCAACCCGGCAAGCCAACCAGAACGCCTATACCGAACGCTTCAACCGCATGTTCCGCGAGGAGGTGCTGGACCCGTACCTGTTCGCCAAGATCGATGATCCCGCGAAGCGGCGTGGCGGTGGATAATCGAGTACAACGAGCAGCGCCCTCATGACGCGCTTGGCCATCTGACGACGCCTAGCGAATATCGTCCACAAGCCGCCGGACGTTCTAGTTTTATGGTGTCCGCTTGACGGGGAAGCTTACGGACTCATTAACAGTACTGACCGCTGACTGAAGAATTCATCCGAGCCGGAGTTCACCCCCGGAAATTACACCACCTTGACGGACGCTACCCATCTCCTGCGTTAGCCTTGTCCTTGGAGAGTCCCCAATATGGGGCATTTGCCCCTGTAGTGAACCACTGTTGCCCGTCGGAGGCTTTGTACGGGAGGATAACCTACTGTTTTTCTCTGTAAATTTAATGGCATGATATATGCTCATAATAAACAATATAGATATGTAATAATTGATTGTTACTATATCTGTGATGTTTTTATGACAAAAGAGGTGTTCTTATGAACGTTAAAGCGCTGATTGCTGTTTTTTATACGTTATCGTTGGTGGCTGTGGATGCGTCCGCAGATTCGTGTAAGGAGGCAGCTAAATCACACCTGAAGGATATACCACCGTCTGCCCTTCAGTCGTCGGTGCTGGATTTTGGAAAGGCGGAGCGTGCTGAGTTCGCACGGTTTGAACCTTCCGTTCCTGGTCACGCTAGAATAGAAATCCGTTCCGGTAAGGGATTTCCGGCAAGTTCCGCGCAATCGGAAGTTCTGAAAAAGCGCTAAGCGGTATCGTTTGGCGATGAATGCAATGAGGTTGTGGCCCTCGCCATTTGGCGGGGGCTACATTTTTGCAACAACTGGGCTAGAGTCTTGAGCTTGTAAGCCGGGTTGACAGTAGTCTTTTACTGTGAGCGTGGCGGGGGTTAGAGAGAACACGAACGGCGCTACCTTGCTAAGTGCGCTCATACCTAGAATGGGTCTGGCCGAGCCTGGTATTACGGCTACGATCACATCTTGTACTGTGCATTTTCCCCCAATATCGAGCGATGTGACGATGTAGAGAGGGACTTTTCGCGTGCTTCCGTCTGCCATGATGCCCTCTATGTCCTTGAGGTGCTTGATCTGCTGTTTCTGTTCCAGCGCGCTGAAGGTTTTTTCGCTGATGACGGTATAAGCGGAGCCTGTGTCGACGAGGAAGTCTTCTCCGTTGAGGTCGCCTAGCCGGGCGGATAGATAGTAGGTGCCCAGTTCGGTTTGTTGTAAGGGTACCGCGATATCTTTGGCGGGGTCGGCCGCTAGAGGTTGCCCGATGGGGAGGCATGCGGCGCTGAGCGAGATCAGGGTGACCCACATCAATTTTTTACGCATCTTGGGTACTGGGTGCAGTTGTTCTAGTTATATACCCGGTGTGCCTGTGCGCTGGCATGAGCCGGAGCTTATGATTGCGCATAATATTCCTTATGTACGAGTTGTCAATTGGTGGCCGGCGAGTTTTTCGCTCGAAAGTGTCGTGGCCATGGTAGACCTGCGGCACGGTGGGTTACGCCGTGGAAGATCATCCAGCCTGCAGCGGGAGAAGCAGCGTAAACGATGAATCGAACCTTAATTCTGCCGATTTGCGCGCTAAACCAATGAGCTGCACCGTCGAACTGAAACAAGAAGTGATCGCCCTGAGGCTTTGACTTTACGTTTAGCGGTAATGTAGATTGCGCGCACTTTTGTCATCGAACCGCATAAAGGTATCTCATGAGCAGCCTCCCTTCGTGTCCACAATGCAATTCCGAATTCACCTATGAAGACGGCGAAATGTTCATTTGTCCGGAATGCGGGCATGAATGGGAAAAAAATTCGGTCGCTGAGGCAGGCGATGTCGGCAAGGTAGTCAAGGATGCTTACGGCAACATCTTGCAAGATGGCGACAGCGTCACGGTGATCAAGGACCTGAAAGTCAAAGGCTCATCGTCCGTGGTCAAGGTAGGTACCAAGGTCAAGAACATTCGCTTGGTTGATGGCGACCACGACATCGATTGCAAAATCGATGGCATCGGCGCGATGGGGCTGAAATCGGAGTTTGTGAAGAAAGCCTAAACCGGCCTGATATCGCAGAGGTGGCCTGCTTCGCGCAGGGAAAGCGTGTCGCCAAATTTAGCTTTGTTTGGAGGAGCCGATGTCCCCAAGGGCTGTGCAAAAAATGGCGACACAATGACAACTAGGGATTCGCAAATGCCTTAATTGCTTCTTTGCTTGGAGATTTGCGCGTCGACCTGTCTAGCTGTTTCCTGAGCAGCTCCGCTCTGCCAGCCGCTTACTTCGTTTTCCCTCGCTTTAAACAACACGACTAAGACAACTGTTCCGACGATCAAAGCGCCGATCCACAGCCAAAAGTTGTCTTTTTCTTGCTCTTGATTTTCCATTGTATCCTCCAGTTTTTGTTGATATGCAGGGATCATGCTGCGAGCACCGTATGGCGGCTCGCTTCCCCATCGTTATAGTTGATTGCTGTACTCTGAAGCAGGAGCCGTCAAGGTGCCTTGCTTCATTGACAGTAAGTCTACCCCTATAAAACAATGGAAAACAATAGTTGATCTAGATCAAATTTTAAAAAATTTCGGTTGAATATTGTATTGATACGATACGATATCAGTGGGGTATGTCTTCCAAGCGCGGAGGGCTGGGCGGATCTCAACCCTCTTCGGTATGGGAGAGTTCCAAGTCGGGGCGTTTGGGCTATTCGGATTGACAACAACCGGGCCACACTCGGGCAGCTTTAAGGGCTGGCTTCGGCTGACCGGCGTCCTCCTATTAGTTGAGGAATGGCTGCCCAGGTTGGAGAGGAAGCGGGTCGTTGGCGATGCTTGATGGCACGGACCGCATAGGCCGTGGCAACATAGGCTCGTGAGCGGGCTAGGAGCGAACCGCTGTTAGGGAGATAGCATTCGGGGGTTAGACTGAAGCCGACGATCAACTCGGCATCCAGGCGGAGGGCTCGAAGCCAGCCGGTCAAGCGAGAGGGGGTGACTAGATTGAGGTTAGTACCTTTGATCAGTACCGGAATGCACCTCGGCAGATTTGCTGGGTTCCATGGGTTCAGAGCGATGACGTGCAGTTCCCCTTGCGGTTTGAGAACGCGCTCGCATTCGCTGAGGACCCGGCGAGGATCCGGGGAGAATTCGAGGACATGCATGATGCATACGATATCGAGGGTTTGAGTGCCGAAGGGGAGGTCTTCGGCGAGAGAAATGACAGGTGCCGTGACGAGTTGTTGATGGGCGGCACGGCCGGCGATGAGGCAGGAGGCGTAAGCTGAATATCCATTCATGGGCGGTGAGTCGCCCGGGTGTCCAACTTGTAATGTCATCTGATTGTAAGTAAGCTTTAGTTCACTCGATAAATACCGGAACTCCAATCGATTGAGTGCCTGTCCCGGCGTTGTGGCTCGATACCAGTCAGAGAAACTCTGGTGGGCGTGTTGAGCAAAGCCTTTATTCATACTCATAGAGTTGAGCAGCCTGTCGTTGCTAGCCTCAGCCAGGTCTCTTAACTGAGGGAGTATTTCATGAAGCGATCTCCGCTCCGTCCGCGATTGCTGGCCACTATGTATATGGTGGCATTGCTGCTTCCCGGCTGCGCCAGTAAGTCCAATAATTTGAAGCCGGTAGCCCCGGAGCCCGGCCTTGGCGTCGCTGCAGATGATTCGGCCAAGGGCGGTCGTTCCAAGAAGGGTAAACAAGCATTACCCGGCTCCCAGTACGACACGTTGTGGGAGCGCATGTTCTCTCTGTATGCATTGCCTCGCGTGGAGCACCATACGGTGGATCGTGAAGTGTCGTGGTTCATCAATCATCCCGATTACCTGACGCGCGCCCAGAGGCGCGCCGAACCGTTCTTATATACCATCGTTCGGCAACTGGAGAAACAGAAGATGCCGGGCGAGTTGGCGCTGTTGCCGATTGTCGAAAGCGCGTTCCAGCCGCATGCCGTGTCGTCGGCCAAAGCTGCCGGCATCTGGCAGTTCATTCCGGAAACGGGTCGCCGCTACGGCTTGAAGCGGAGCCGTTCGTACGATGGACGGCGTGATGTGTATGCTTCAACGCGAGCGGCGATTAAGTATCTGAAAAAGTTGCACAGAGACTTCGATGGCGACTGGCTGCTCGCCGTAGCGGCCTACAATTGCGGCGAAGGGGCGGTCGCAAAAGCCATACGCCGTAACGAAGCCCGCAACAAGCCTACTGATTTTTGGTCTCTAGATCTCCCGGAAGAAACGAAAGCCTATGTGCCTCGTTTGCTTGCTGTCTCGAAGGTATTTGCGAATGCGAACAAGTACGCCGTCGACTTGCACTACATTCCGAACGAAGCCATTTTTAAACCGGTGAAGGTCAGCTCCCAGCTAGACTTGGCTTTGGCGGCGGACGCCGCCGAGATCAGCCTGGAAAGGCTGATGGAACTCAATCCGGGGTTCAAGCATCAGATTACGGACGTCGACGGCTCTTATCGCCTGTTCGTTCCCGCGAGCAAGTCGCGAAAATTCAAGAAGGAACTGAGCCGTTTGGCGATGGGAGGGCAGTTCGATGCCATTGCTGACGTCTCCAGCGAGTCTTCAGAGCCTAAATACGGCCGTCGCGATTCGCGGGAGAATGCCTCTACGGACTATGCTGCTGATTCAACTTCCGTTAAGCCGGAGGAAAGACGGGTACGCTCCAGTTACGGAGCGGATTATGCTTACCTATCGAGTCGATCCGAACGCGCGTTGACGAAGCAACCGAACCGCGAAGAGCGCTGGCAGGATGCAGATGCCGGCTCGCGGGTGCTTGCCTACCTTCGCGACGGCAGCAGCGTCAGGGAGTCCCGCGAGCGGGAGCCGGAATACACAGGCAAAACTGGGAAGAACAAGCATGGCAGGGATGAGCGCGGTGCCTTTTCTAGAAAGGTGGCTTACGTTGTAAAAGACGAGGGTAGGAATAGTGCAACCGATTCCTCCCACGCCCTGAGCGAGCGTTCCCGGGAAATCGGCATGTCTAAAGAAAGTCACGGTCACGCTCCTTCCAAGTTGTCGGATCGGGGGCATGGCAACGGGATCAAGGCGTCGCAATCCATTCGCCATACCGTCAAGCCGGGAGAAACCTTATTCGCCATATCCCAACGGTTCGGCGTTAGCGTCGCCGACCTCAGAAAATGGAATGGCGTCAAGGAGAACAAGCTGGAGGCGGGAAGGAATATTAAGGTTTCAGCCGGCAAGGATTGAAGGCTCGGCGTTCGCGAGGAGGTGTACGGCGTGCCAATCTTGCAGCCCGCTCTTGCAATCGGCTTATGACTACCTCAAATCCTTGAAAAGTCTGTGGCAAGGTGGGCAGTGATGCAGTTTCAGCTCTTCCGATCCTGAGTGGATCTTCTCAATACGCTTCGATTTTTCGGTTCGCACGGCATTTGCCGAGCTGAGCCCCAATTCTCCCCCAGACTTTCTGCAAACCCTGAGCGCGGCGGGTGCGCTTCGCTGTGCCCGGCCGCCATTTTTTTGGAGATGCCAATTAGCCTATGCAAATCGACTCTTTAATTGAAATCGTTCTGGCTGCTCTCGATGAGGGCAAAGGGCGGGATATCAAAATTATCGATGTCCGCGGTAAAACGGCGATCACCGATTTCTTCGTGATTGCGAGCGGGACATCCGACCGTCATGTCAGATCTTTGGCGGGAACGGTGGAAGCCAGCGCCAAGGCCCATGAGGTTCAGCCTTTCGGATTGGAAGGCGAGGATACCGGAGAGTGGGTCGTGGTGGACCTGGGGGACGTAGTGGTGCACGTGATGAAGCCGCCGGTTCGCGAGTTCTACCAGCTCGAAAAGCTTTGGGCCGATAGTCTGCCTGCCGCGGCCTAAGCGCGCCGTGGTCCCGGATTTACTGGGGCTGTGACTGTTTTTTCTTCTTTTTGGGCTGAGCATTGGCCTGCCCCTGCCGGTAGCCCTCGGCATAGGTCTCAGCCTGATTATCCTTGTATTTCTGATATAAGTAGCCGCCTGCGAGTCCTGCGGCGGCACCTATCCCCGCTCCCATGGCGGCATTTCCCGCGAGTGCGCCGATAACCGCCCCGCCTCCCGCTCCGATGAGAGTGCCCGAGGTCATGCGTTGCTGGGTAGGCGTCATCCCGGCGCATCCGGCGATGCCGGCTGCTAAGGCTAATGCGGCCGCAGCGCGCTGGAGCGAGGTTGTGGTGGGGGGAGGAACGGTCGGCGTGGAAAGGGCCATGGCAAAACTCTCCTGCTTTTGTTGCCTGTGCATCGAAGCCGGGAGCAGTGTATCAACTGGCGCGCGGGTGATCCACGTCTCAGGCGCCGACATATTGCAGCCCTTGCTCCACCCAACGGTTCAACAGTTGGGCGACCAGCTCCGGATGACGCTCGAGCAATCGTTCCGCGTTCGCCGTGACGGCATCGAGCAAATCGTTATCCCGCGCCAGATCCGCTATCCGGAACCGGGCTAAGCCGGTCTGGCGAATTCCCAGAAACTCCCCTGGTCCGCGTAGTTCGAGATCCTTTTCCGCGATGACGAAGCCGTCCGAAGAATCCTTCAGGATTTTGAGGCGCTCCTTGCCGACCGCAGACAGCGGGGGTTGATACAGCAGGATACAGTAGGCGTCGCCTGGGCCGCGGCCGACCCTTCCCCGCAGTTGGTGGAGCTGGGCCAGACCCAGCCGTTCGGGATTCTCGATGATCATCAGCCCGGCGTTGGGTACGTCGACGCCGACTTCGATCACCGTCGTCGCGACTAAGATGTCGGACCGGCCGCCTTTGAATTCCTGCATGACGCTGTCTTTCTCGGTGGAGGACATGCGGCCGTGCAGCAGGCGGATGCGTAGCCCGGGCAGCGCTTCGGCGAGGCTGGCGGCGGTGTTCTCGGCTGCTTCGCACTGCAGTGCTTCCGATTCTTCGATGAGTGTGCAGACCCAATAGGCTTGCCGCCCGGCGGCGACCCAGCTGCCGATGCGGTCGATGATTTCCTGGCGGCGTGGAGAGGGTATGACGCTGGTAACGACCGGGGTTCGCCCGGGCGGCAACTCGTCGATGACCGAGCAATCCAGGTCGGCATAGCCCAGGATGGCCAAGGTTCTAGGGATCGGCGTTGCCGTCATGACCAATTGATGAGGCAGTACAGTATCGGGGTGGGCTTTGTCGCGCAAGGCTAAGCGCTGGTGGACGCCGAAGCGGTGCTGTTCGTCGATGACGGTCAGGCCCAGGCGGTGAAATGCGACGGCGTCCTGGAATAGGGCATGGGTGCCGATGACTAGTCCCGCGTTCCCTGCGGCGATTACGGCCAAGGTACTACGGCGGGCTTGCCCTTTGAGTTTTCCGGTCAGCAATATGGTGCTGATACCCGCAGGCTGCAGCCAGGCGCTGAAGGTTCTGAAATGCTGTTCGGCCAGCAATTCGGTGGGGGCCATAAGGGCGGTCTGCCAGCCATTGGCGGCTGCGGTCAGCGCCGCATGGGCGGCGATGACCGTCTTGCCCGAACCCACGTCGCCTTGCAGCAGCCGCATCATGGGCCGTCCGCTGCACAGGTCGGCCTCGATTTCGCCGATCACCCGCTGCTGGGCGCCGGTGAGAGCGAAGGGCAGGCCGGCAATGAAGGATTCTTTGAGAGAGCTGTTTGCGCGCAGCATAGGGGCGGATTGCCGGCGGATTTCCGTGCGGAAACGGGCCAGGCTCAAATGGTGGGCTAACAGCTCCTCATAGGCCAAGCGTCGGCGGGCCGTCTCCAGGGTATCCGGATGGAGATCGGCTGGCCGGTGCAAACAGCGAACGGCCTCCCACCACGACATGGCGTCGAGCACTGGAGAAAGGTGTGCAGGAAATTCAGCAGGATCATCCGAATCATGCTGGGCGAAACGCAAGGCTTGGCCGATGAACCGCCGCAGGCTCTGCTGGCGCAAGCCATCTGTGGTTGGGTAAACCGGCGTCAGTCCCGACTCCAGAGGAGGGGAGGCGGAACCGTTCAGCCCCTCGTATTCCGGATGGACCATCTCCAGCCCATGCGCGCCGGCACGCACTTCGCCGAAGCAACGTATCCTCCCGAGGGAGTTCAGTATGCGCAATTGTTCCGGCCGGAAATGGAAGAAGCGCAGATTGAGGAAACCAGTGCCGTCGCTGATTCTGCAGATTAGCGAACGCCGGGTTGTGCCAGCGACATCCGTGAGTTCTACATCGCCCTCCACCAGCGCCGCCCGGCCCGGCTGCAGTGCGCCTAAAGGGGTGAGTTTGGAGCGGTCCTCGTAACGGATGGGCAGGTGGAGCAGCAGGTCTTGCAGGCTGAAGATACCGAGCTTATGGAGCCGGCCGACGGTTTTTTCTCCTGCCCCCTGCAGGCTGTCCAGGGGGGCTTGCCGTAGCGCCCGCGACTTCGGCATCGTCCTCGATGCGTTATTCCGGCAATACGAGGACTGCATCCATTTCCACGCCGGCTCCGCGGGGGAGAGCGGCGACCCCGATCGCGGCACGTGCCGGATAGGGTTCGGCGAAGTAGTTCGCCATGATCTCGTTGACCAGCGGAAAATGCCCTAGGTCAGTCAGGAAAACGTTGAGTTTCACGATGTCCCCCAAAGTGCCTCCGGCCGCGGCAGCGACCGCGCTGAGATTCTCGAAAACCCGCCGTATCTGCATCTCCATATTGTCGTTGACCAGCGTCATGGTGGCGGGATCGAGCGGGATCTGGCCGGACAGGTAAACGGTGTTGCCCACTCTGATCGCCTGGGAGTAGGTGCCGATGGCCTTGGGTGCGTGATCGGTATGAATGGCTTGGCGCTTCATGATTCTTTCTTTCTCAGTTCCGATTTGACTCTGGATATTTTCAGGACAATGTTCAGCTTCCGCAATTCCCGCATGACCCGCGCGAGATGGATACGGTCTTTGACGCCGACGGTAATGATGTCTGTGGATATCTGATCGTCCTGGTTGGTGATCTGGACGTTTTCGATGTCGGCTTCCATGCGCGAGATGGCCGAGGCGATCTGAGCCAGGGTACCGACGCGGTTCATCAGTTCGAGGCGGATCATCGCCGGGAACGTCCCGCTTGCCGCGCGGTCCCATTCTACGTCCAGGCTGTTGATCTGTTTTTTCCGCAGCTCGGCGGCGTTTTTGCAGTCGGTGACGTGCACGACGATGCCCTTGCCCGGATTGAAAAAACCCAGGATAGGGTCGCCGGGAATCGGCCGGCAGCATTTCGCCAAGCTGACCACGACGCCTTCCGTGCCTTTGATGACTAGCGGTGTCCGTGAGCCTTTCTCGTCGGGCGTGGCATGCGCGCCTTGCTGCAGTTGCTTGTCGTTCTGCAGCATCTGCTGGACCACCAGGAAGGGCAGCCGGTTGCCTAGCCCGAGGTCTTCCAGCAGCGAATCGAACGACGAAAGATCGATGCTGCGGGTGAAATTTTGGATCCGGCGCTCAGGAATTGCGTCGAGGTTCAGGCCATGGTTGGCCAATTCCTTTTCCAGCAGGCGGCGGCCAAGATTGATTGCCTCCTGCTTCTGGAAATTCCGGAGATGGCTGCGGATCGAGGCCCGGGCCTTGGCCGTAACGACGTAGTTCAGCCATAAGGGATTGGGCCGAGCCCATGCGGCGGTGATGATTTCGATGGTTTGGCCGTTTTCGAGCACGCTGTGCAGCGGCGCCAGGACGCGGTTGACGCGGGCGGAGACGCAGGAATTGCCGATGTCGGTGTGGACCGCGTAGGCGAAGTCGACGATGGTGGCGCCTCGCGGCAGCTTGATGATGCGGCCCTTGGGTGTGAAGACGTAGCATTCGTGCTGGAACAGATCGACCTTGAGGTTGTCCAGGAATTCCATGGAGTCGCCGGCGCTCTTCTGGATTTCCAGCAGATCCTTCAGCCACTCGCGGGCTCGCGCTTGGCTGCCGGAGGCGGGGTCGGCTTCAGATTTATACAGCCAATGGGCGGCGATGCCCGATTCCGCCATGTGGTGCATCGCGCGCGTCCGGATCTGGATTTCCAGAGGCAGTCCGAACGGGCCGATCAGGACAGTGTGCAGCGATTGGTAACCGTTGGCCTTGGGTAGTGCGATGTAGTCTTTGAACCGCCCTGGAATTGGCTTGTAAAGATTGTGGACCACGCCCAGCGCCCGGTAGCAGTCGTCGGGGGAGTCCACTACAAGCCGGAAAGCATAGACGTCGTAGACCTGGGAGAAGGGTAGATGCTTGCTGCGCATCTTCTGGTAGAGACTGTAGAGATGTTTCTCCCGGCCTATGATCCGCGCATCGGGCATGCCGCAGTCCTTGAGGCGCGTTTTCACGGTCGATTCGATGGTGGCGAGAATCTCCTTGCGGTTGCCGCGCGCCTTTTTCACGCACTGCTCGAGCACCCTCTGCCGCATCGGATATAGGGCCGAGAAACCCAAGCTTTCCAGTTCCAGCCGGACTTCGTTCATACCCAGCCGGTGAGCGATTGGCGCGTAGATGTCCAGGGTCTCTTTGGCGATGCGGCAGCGCCTGCCGGAGTTCATCACATCCAAGGTGCGCATGTTGTGCAGCCGGTCAGCCAGCTTCACCATGATGACGCGCAGGTCTTTGACCATCGCCAGGACCATCTTGCGCACGTTCTCGGCCTGGGCTTCCGCGCGCGATTTGCAATCGAGCTGAGTGAGCTTGCTGACGCCGTCGACCAGTTCCGCGACTTCCGCTCCGAAGCGACCGCTGAGGTCGTCCTTGGTCAGCGGGGTGTCTTCGATGACGTCATGGAGCAGGGCCGCCATAATGCCCTTGGCGTCCATCCGCATCTCTGCCAGGATGATGGCAACCGAGAGCGGATGGCAGACATAGGGTTCGCCGCTCAACCGAAGCTGGCCGTCATGCGCCTTAGCTGCGACCTCGTAAGCGTGCCGGATTTCCTCGACCTGCAACGGCTCGAGGTAGCCCCCAGCCAGGGTGCCGAGCCTGCGCGCCAGTTTTTCCTGGGGCAGTTCCGCCGGCTCTTGCGGAGGGGGGGCGTCGGCAACGGCGCAGGGCGTCATGACGGTTCTCGGAACGGCGCCGCGAAGCTTAGATTTCGTCGTCGAGATCGGCGAGGTCGTCCCTAGGCGGGGCAGGCATCGGCCGTTCGATCGGGAAGCGGTCGGTCCTCACCTTTTCCTTCATGTAAGCCGGGGTGATAAACCCTTCAGCGATTTCCCGCAACGCTGCCACGGTCGGTTTGTCGTTGTTCCAGGGCACTTTGGCCTCGTCGGGGTGGCGCGCCAACACCCGCGCCCGCTTACTGGCCAGCAGGACGAGCTGGAAGCGGTTATCGACTTTGTCCAAACAATCTTCGACGGTTACACGTGCCATGGGGCAATCCTCAAATCAAAAACTTCGGGAAAAACGGATAGTATGTACCGCAGTTACGGGATCATGTACAGCTTATTTGACTCTGTAAACTGCTTTGCGTTGCACCGGCGCTTGGAAAAACCGGACTCGGGTGCAACGATGCGTGGCAAATCCGGATGTTATGAGCGCTGTACGCCCACTAGGTATCGCCTCGAATCAGCCGGAGCGGCTTTCTAGCATGGCTACTGCCGGCAATTGCTTGCCTTCGAGGAATTCCAGAAAAGCTCCGCCTCCGGTGGAAATATAGGAGACGCGGCCGGCGATGCCGTACTTATCGATGGCCGCCAGGGTGTCGCCGCCGCCGGCGATCGAGAATGCGGCGCTATCGGCGATGGCTAGCCCCAAGGTGCGGGTGCCTTCTCCGAACTGGTCGAATTCGAAGACGCCGACGGGGCCGTTCCAGACGACGGTACCGGCGCGGCCGACATATTCGGCATAGCATTTAGCGGTTTCCGGGCCGATGTCGAAGATCATCTCGTCGTCTGCGACGTCTGCGACGCTCTTGATCACGGCCGGCTCGGCGGCGTCGAACTGTTTGCCGACCACTACGTCGACCGGCACCGGAATCTCGCCGCCCTTGGCTTTCGCGGCCTCCATCAGGCGGCGGGCTTCGTCGACCAGATCTTCCTCGTACAGCGATTTGCCGATGTTGAAGCCGGCCGCCTTGATGAAGGTATTGGCGATGCCGCCGCCGACGATGAGCTGGTCGACTATTTGCGAAAGGGAGTCCAATACGGTCAGTTTGGTCGAGACCTTCGAGCCGCCGACGACCGCGACCAGGGGCCGCGCCGGAGCATGCAGGGCTTTGCCCAGCGCGTCCAGCTCCGCCGCCAGCAGCAGGCCGGCGCAGGCGATGGGGGCGAAACGGCCGGCGCCGTGGGTCGAGGCTTCGGCGCGGTGGGCGGTGCCGAAGGCGTCCATCACGTAGACGTCGCACAGCGCGGCCAGCTTGCGAGACAGGGCCTCGTCGTCCTTCTTTTCGCCCTTGTTGAAGCGGACGTTCTCGAACAGTACGACCGAACCGGGAGCCGCTTCCACGCCGTCGAGGTAATCCTTGACTAGCGCCACCTGGCGGCCCAGCAGCTCGGACAGCCGGTCGGCCACGGGGCGCAAGGAAAATTCTTCCGCGTATTCCCCCTCGCTGGGGCGGCCGAGATGCGACATCAGCATCACCGCGGCGCCTGCGTCCAGCGCGTGGCGAATGGTCGGCAGCGCGGCGCGGATGCGGGCGTCGCTGGCGACCTTGCCGTCCTTGATGGGGACGTTGAAGTCTTCCCGGATCAGGACGCGCTTGCCCGCGAGATCAATGTCGGTCATGCGTTTGAAAGCCATGAGATGCTCCTTGTTTCTTAGAATCTTGAAATTGCCGTTAGGCGTCGTACCACTTGATCGAGCAGCCCATGCTGGGAATTTGCTCGGCCGGGCCCTTGCCGGTTTCGGCCACCCGTTTCATAGCCTCGTACAGGTCGCGGCGGGTGTCGGGCGGCGCGGCTTCCTTGCGGCTGGCGTCGAGACGGCCCCGGTATTGCTGCTCCAGATCGGCGTTGTAGCCGAAGAAATCGGGTGTGCATACGGCGCCATAGGCCCTGGCGACCGCCTGGGTTTCGTCCAGCAGGTAGGGGAAGGGATAAGCCAGCTCCGCGGCGAGTTTCTGCATGTTCTCGAACGAATCCTCCGGATAGTCAGTCGGATCGTTGGACATGATCGCCACCACGCCTATGCCCAAAGCCTGGAGATCTTTGGCGTCGCGTACCAATCGGTCCTGTACCGCCTTGACGTAGGGGCAGTGGTTGCAGATGAACATGACTAAGAGGCCTTTGCGGCCGCGGCATTGCTCCAGGGTCCAGGTCTTCCCGTCGACGCAGGGCAGGGCGAAATCGGCGGCCTTCAGACCGAATTCACATACAGGGGTTTCGGTGCTTACCATACTGACGCGCTCTAAGCCGGGGACTGCCGCATCATAACAGACATCGCACGAGTCGCTTGCACCGTTTTAGCGCAGGGTCCAGGCATAGGCGAACAGCGCCAAGCCGAGGGCTGCCAGCAGCCAGATCAGCACCGAATGGGCGAAGGCAGTGCCCAGGACGGCGGCGCTCAGGACCAGCGAACCGCCGCCGATGCCGCCCAGGATACGGCGCTGGCCCTGACGGACTTCCCGGTTCAGGGCGCGCAGTTCGTCCGAGCGGATGCTGAGTTCAAGCTTGCCATTGACCGCGCGCTCCAGCGCCTGGTAGCCCAGGCCCGGCACTTCCGGCCATTGCTGGGCCCATTCGGGAAGTTTGGCGCCCAGCTTCTTGACCGTGGACTTCGGGCCCCGGTCTTCTTGGAACCAGTGTTCGAGGAACGGCTTGGCGGTCTGCCAGAGATCGAGATCGGGGTAGAGTTCGCGCCCCAGTCCCTCGATGTTGAGCAGAGTCTTCTGCAGCAGCACCAGTTGCGGCTGCACTTCCATGTCGAAGCGCCGGGCGACCTGGAACAGCCGCAGCAGCACCTGGCCGTAGGAGATTTCCTTCAGCGGCTTCTCGAAGATCGGTTCGCTGACGCTGCGGATGGCCGATTCGAATTCCTCGATCCGGGTGGTGCGAGGGACCCAGCCGGATTCCACGTGCATCTCGGCGACGCGGCGATAGTCCCTGTTGAAAAAGGCTAGGAAATTCTCGGCTACGTAGTACTGGTCGGCCTTGGAGATGCTGCCGACGATGCCGAAATCGACGGCGATGTAGCGGGCGTCCGGGGTGGCGAAGATGTTGCCGGGATGCATGTCGGCATGGAAGAAGCTGTCGCGGAATACCTGGGTGAAGAAAATTTCCACCCCGCGTTCGGCCAGCAGCTTGAGGTCGACGCCTTCACGCCTGAGCTGTGCAACGTCGCCGATAGGGATGCCGGAGATGCGTTCCATCACCATCACGTCGCGGCGGGTGTAATCCCAATAGACCTTGGGGATGTAGAGAATCTCGGAGGTTTCGAAGCGGCGCCGGATTTCGGCGGCGTTGGCGGCCTCCCGCACCAGGTCCAGCTCGTCCAGGATGGTCTTCTCGAATTCGCCGACCACCTCGGCCGGGCGCAGCCGCCGGGCGTCAGGCCAGAACCGGTGCGCCATGCCTGCCAGTGCATAAAGGAGTTCGATGTCGGCCTCGATCCGAGCCTGGACGCCGGGCCGCAGCACCTTGACGACGACCTCTTCGCCGCTGTGCAGCCGGGCGGCATGCACCTGGGCGACGGAAGCCGAAGCCAACGGTTCCTCGTCGAAGGACCGGAACAGCGTCTCGACCGGCTGGCCCAGCGCGGCTTCGACCATCCGGCGGGCTTCGGCGCCGGGGAAGGGCGGCACCCGGTCCTGCAGCTTGACCAGTTCCTCGCCGATGTCATCGGGCAGCAGATCTCGGCGGGTGGACAGGGTCTGGCCGAACTTGACGAAAATCGGCCCCAGTTCCTCCAGCGCCTGGCGGATGCGCACGCCGCGCGGCGCTTCGAGCTTGCGGGTCCGCAGCCCAGCGGGGAAGCGGGCGGCATAGCGTAGCGGGCGGTACAGATGCGTGGCTTCGACCAGCTCGTCGAGCCCATGGCGGACCAGGACCTGCTGGATGTGCAGTAAACGGCTGACGAGTCGAATCGGTATCACGGCGTTTTCGGCTGAAGGTTGTGGGGTACGGTAGGCAGCGCGTTCTCGATCCGCGCCAGGCGGGCTTCCAGCCGGGCGATGCCGTCGCGCAAATGGTCGACGGCCGTATACAAGGCATCGGCTTCGGGGCCGGCAGGTACGATCCGGGTTTCTTCCTGCAGCAGCTCGCCGATGTCCAGGCGCACGCTGGCGCCGACGTCGGCGCTCCAGACGCGGAGCGTTTGCCCCGCGTCTACGATTTCCCGCGCGGCCGGCGGCCCCAGGTAACGCCCGAACATCGCTTCCCAGGGGATGTCCAGGTCTTTCAACAATTCGGAAAATTTACGCGCGGTTTCGGTATCGCCTTCCAGCACCAACGAGCCCGCGGTGCCGGGGCCGATCTTGTCCCGGCTCAGCGCCAACCGCGCCAGGGTCAGGGGCGATCCGGCGACCACCGCGTCGGGTGCGGCCGAACCTTCCCGCAGCACCTGGACGCCGTCGGGGGTAGGGCAGAACAGCAAGCCGATGCCCGGCGGCGTCAGTACCAATGCGACGGACTTGCCGGCGAGGGCTTCCAGCCTCGCCCGGCTGGAAGTGTCCAAGGCGACATAGCGCGACAGGGCTTTTTCCAGGGCGCGGCTCAGGGCGGCCGCGAACAGGAGTTTCAGCGTCCCGGTCATGCTCAGAACTTGTAGCCTCGGTGCACGGCGACGATGCCCTGCATCAGATCGAAGTATTCGCAGCGCTCGAAGCCAGCCTCTTGCATCATGGCTTTGAGCTTTTCCTGGTTGGGGTGCATGCGGATCGATTCGGCAAGATAACGGTAGCTCTCGCTGTCGTTGGCGACCAGCTTGCCCAGGAACGGCAGCACTTTGAACGAGTAAAGATCGTAGGCTTTCTTGAGCAGCTCGTTGTGGACCTCGGAGAATTCCAGCACGATCAGCCGGCCGCCCGGCCTGAGGGCCCGGTACATGGACTTCAGGGCCTCGTCCTTATGGGTGACGTTGCGCAGTCCGAAGCCGATGCTGATGCAGTCGAAGCTGTTGTCCGGAAAGGGCAGTTTTTCCGCGTCGATTTGGGCATAGGCCACCGATTCAGTTACCCCGTCATCGATGATGCGGTCGCGGCCCCGACACAGCATTTCCGCGTTGATGTCGGACAGTACCAC
>JAQTYA010000007.1 GCA_028688525.1 Methylococcus sp.
CGTCGAACTGGCCACGCTCGAATGGGTGTCCTGGTTCAACCACTCCAGGCTACTCGAACCTATCAGGTATATCCCACCCGCAGAGGCTGAGGCAAACTACTATCGGGACTTAGCCAGTCAGGCTGCCCAACTGGCATAACTTAAACCAACCAGCCTCCACGATTCCCGGGGCGGTTCAGTTCATGATGTTTCCAGAGCTGGCGCAGAATGACTTCAACAGTCGTTTCCGAAAGCGGGACGGCGATAGATTTTTTGGCTTTGCTTGATTGGGGTGATTCCAAGCCACTTTGCGGACCAGATCAAGCTGATTCCGTAGCAGGCCAATGAGTTTGGCTTGACGCGGGCAGGGTGAAAGGTTGAATCTGGCCACGTCTGCCAAGGGCGCCGGAAGTTTGGCAAGGAGCCGTTCCGCTTCACCAAACAATTGCTGACCTGCTCCGTAAACGCTACGCGTTACCTTGCGGCGGACCCGCACGGCGGCTCGTCGGGCCCGCTAGCATTCGTTTCGCTCCCTGTCCTCCGGCACGGCTACGTCAGTTTACGGAGCGCATGGGTAGGGGGTTCGTTTCACTACGCGAGTTGCAGGAGTGTTGGTGTCAGTTCCATCGATTGAAAGTTGTCCTTTGATTGTGCATGGAACCTGGTCACTGGCAAGGCTTCCGACCAAAATCCATTTTCCGCTACGCTTGAACTGATTCACAGAAAGCGGCAGTTCTTGATTGTTACTTGTCATAAACCGAAGATTCAAACCCGCGGGTAGCGCTGCATTTTGTTTGAGCATCACTTGTCCCGCTAACGTCAGTGTTGAGGCTGTCGCATCCCAAACGGCTTGCCCTATTTTCAAAGATTTAATCCCGTTATTATCAGCGCTTGCCGGGTGAACGGTAATAGAAACGTCCTCTGTAGTCTGCGCTGGATTTACAAAATTATCGACTGCTTTAAAAGTAACCGCTGTAGTTGTTTCTGAATCAGCCTGCTTAGGCGTCCATCGAAAAACGCTGACCCACTGGTTTCCAGTCAAGACGGCCGGGCTCAAGTTTGCACCATTTGGGAAAGATAGCCCGCTAATTGAAACCTTATCGTCATCTGGGTCAGACGCAATTACCTTAAATCGTAACGGGACACCAACTGTTGCATCTTGCGAAGAAATGGTCTGAATGGACGGAGGCTGGTTTTCACCTAGTGTAAATTTGACGGGTTGACCCAATTGAGCAGTTGCCCCATTGTTTTGGGTGAAAGTAGCGATAAACAATACTGTAGGGCTTGCCTTATGGGATGCCAGATAATCTAGGGGGACTTTCCATGTCCAGGTTGCTTGAGTACCGTTCTGAGAAATATGTGTCCCCGTCAATTCCGGGGTGGCGCTGATACTGACAGTGTTATTAGTCCAAGGATTATATACAGATATTTTGATTGTTTCCGTTTCCCCTTCTTTCAGAGCTTTCGGCTTAATCGAATAGCTAAGATTCATGGACGGCGGCTGGGATGGGGTGGTTTTTGTTGCGGCAGCCACCGCATCAATAACATTGTAATCGTCCCTAAGGTAAATCGCAGCTAATCCAAGCAGACCAAGGAAAGCAGGCGTATGCAGTTTGAACGTGTGTGGCATTTTCATGTCGACTCCGACTAGAAGCAATCCTGGTTTAAAGCATAATTAATGCCATAATAATTTTGTGAGCGTTCCAGTACTTCGTAATAGGAAATCGTCTCATCAGGTCCAATCTCGGGGGTAATGCCCCATAAGGCCTGGGGGATAAGACCGTAAGCTACCTACCCGAATACCTTTCGGCGAGGGAGGCGAAGGTCAGGCTTTAACTTAGTTCAACACCCTGATTATTTGGGTGGTAGGCAACGAGATATCCACTTCCGAGCCGAGCGCCTTCCGTTGAGTTCACCAATAAGGTTCAGGGGTCGAAACGCGCGCCTGTTGCTCAGCGTGTCCCGTATGAAATCTACGGCCCAGCCCTGATCGGGCGCCGTAGCAACGCTCGAGTAGGGGGTGTAGGATAAATCCTGCACCGGCCTGGTAAACGACACGCTCCCAGTCTGGCGGTAGTCTCAGGCGACCGCCACGCGATTTCGCCCTGTTTGTTTTGCGGTGTAGAGGGCTTGATCGGCGTGCTGCTTAATTACGTTTAAATCGTATGGTGGCAGATCGACGCTGGAGACACCAATACTGACTGTGAGCGGTATTTCGCTTCCGCCATGGCGAAAGCCGGCTTCAAGCGTCGCGATCCGTAAGCGCTCGGCAATACTAATCGCTTGTTTCTGCGTTGTAGCTGGAAGCAGAACGGCAAATTCTTCCCCACCATAGCGGCAAAACAGGTCCCGATGCCGAAGGCAGTTTGCCATGACTTCCGCGACTCTGATGAGTGCGGCATCGCCGGCCGGATGGCCATGACGGTCGTTCACCTGTTTGAAATGATCGATGTCGATCATGAGCAAAGAGATAGACTCACGCTTAATGCGGGCTTGGCCAAGTTCATCTGTAGCGAAATTTTCGAAGACTCGTCGGTTATAAATGCGGGTGAGCGAGTCGAAAGAAGCCAGTTGGTGCAGTTCGACGTTGAGCTCTTCGGCGACGATCAGACCGAAACACAGGGAACCCAACACATTACCTAGCAAAATTGCCGAATACGTTAGTTCTTGCACCCAGTTATCGACTAAGGGATGGGTTATCGCAAACCCTAGAATCAACGGATTAACGGCACGAATTACGAATATTACGGTCAGGGAAAGAGTCAGGAAACCGGTAACCCGATAAATCGAACGCCCTGAGGGTGGCATTGAACGCACGAGTGCGTAGGTGATCATGAAGAACACTGTGGCGGTCACCGCACTGTTCGTTATGATGCGCAACTGGTCTCGCGCGGTGTGAAGGGTATAAGCATTGCTGATGGCGACAAAAGCGAACAATCCAGCGAGCGCGAGTTTGCTATAGGTTCTCTCACGGAGCTCCTGCACAGCGACGAAAATCAATACGGCTCCGCCGATTCCGACAGTTACCGCACCACCCAGTGCCAGGGAGTCTGAAATGAGTGCTCGGTTGGCAAATACGTGCAGTGTGAAATTCATCCCAATCATCAGTCCTCCCAGAGCCCAAAAATGCATGGCGCGGGTGATTCTGCGGGGATATTGCGGCGCTACGAGGAGAATGAGGCCGGCTTTGCCGAGAGCAGCCAGTGTAAGGAGAGTGTACAGTGTGTAGATGTCTATCATTAGCCGGGGTCTGTTTTACGTCGGGAAGCAAAAGCCTGGCGCGGTTACTTTTACTACAACCCATGCGAGCGCGGGGTCTCCGGCTGGAGGTGACTTTGCTGGATTCCGCTAGTTCAGCTTCTGCCGAACGAATGCTATAGCCTCCTCGCTAATAACAAATGAGTCAACCGGAGGTGTGCGGATCGCATGATCTGCGGGTGTGGGGGGCCTTGAGCGCGCTTGATGAGGTGGCTTATCCGGGGGGGCGTCGAGCGACGACATGGAGGCGGGGCAAAGTGCTGTACGTTACAGGTATCCCAAGGGTTCGCCGGCAGACGAAAGCATATAGGTGTCATTTGTCGCGTCCAGTGTCGAATCTATCAGACCGCCCGTATACTATTTTAGTTTGCGAAACTGGGCTGGATTTGGCCTCTTCAACTTCCGTTAGAAATTGGCGTACCCAGAGCTCGACTCGCGGTAGGCAGCCATTCAGGGAGATTTGATTTTCCGGGATTTCAAAGAATTCGGGTTCATGATGGTAGGGATTTATGATCTTGCCGACATCAATAGCGTCATGGCTGAGGTCGACGATTCTTCCGTCGATTACATTGTATTGATGCTCGTAATTGCCATGAATAGCTCCGCCGAAGATGCTGTTCATAAACAAACTTCCATATTTGCATGAGCCGGAAAGGTCAGTAGGCGGAGGGGCGCATCGTTCGACAACCATTTCACACCATTTGCCGAATACGAAAAGCTTGGCGTGTGAAAAGTGATCATAGGAGTAGTCGAGTTGCGCTTTCCGATCCATGATAAAGTTTGTCATTTTAATCGCCTGTATAGTATGTTTAGATAATTTCAGGGCTAAGCTGGGCAGGAATTTATAATGTTCTGTTAGGTTGATGGCATTGGTTTTTCAAAGGGTTACTATGCGCGGCGATTTTGTCATTGTCACGCCGTGGCGCGAGCTTGGCATCAAGCATAAGATGAGCTGCGGATAGGGGGTTGGGCCTGCGCTTAATAGGTTGACCTTACATTATCCGATGTTATGGGTCTACGGTTGATTTTTTGTACGCCGACGGCGTTCACTGCTTTCGGCCGTCGCTCCGTCCGGCGGCATCGCTCTTCCGCTATTGCAAGGTGTAGGCTGATGATTGACGCGATATATGACTTTCTCGGTCGGCTGGGATATTCCCATCCCGTTCACGCGGTTTTGACGCATGTACCGGTGGGTTTGGCGATAGGGGCGTTCTGCTTGGCGGCGGCAGCGCTTGTCACGAAGGAGCGGAAGTTCCTTCGGTCTGCTTATCATGTGGCGGTCATGGCCTTTGCGTCCAGTTTCTTCGTGGCGCTGGCGGGGATCATGGATTGGCGGCGGTTTTACGGAGGGGCCTGGCTGCTCGAGATCGAAGTGAAAATGGTATTGGCGGGGCTGTTCGTCGTCTTGCTGCTGCTTACTTTGCTGCTCGGGCGCCTGCAAGAGAGCCGCCCCGCGGTGATGTTTGTCTTTTATGGGCTATGCGCATTGAACGTATTGGGTTTGGGCTTTTTCGGGGGGCAACTGGTGTACCGGGGGTTTGCGCCCGAGGCGCCGGAACGGTTCCGGTCCGGCCGAAATGTCTTTGAAAGCCATTGCTCCGGATGCCACCGACGGGGCGAAAATATCATCGAGCCCACTTTGCCGTTACGTTCGGCCCCGCAGTTGAAGAACTTTGGTGATTTTCTAGCCTTCGTGCGTAATCCCCGTCTTCCGGATGGCTCAATCGGCCCCATGCCCCGGTTCTCCGCGGATAGGCTCTCGGATGAGGCGTGCAGGCAGCTCTACGACTACCTGTATTTCGCCTTTGTTACACAAAAGCGGTCCGAAGGTTTATAACCGAGGAGCGCGCGAGTTCGGCAAAAAGGGCGGCGGCTCAACACCCACCGGTTTTGGGCGGGGCCGGTTGATCGCGTCCGTTAGATCAGACAGCGCATCCGCGATGGCTTGAGCTACTCCGGTGTCGCCGGTGCCTGTTTCTGGGTTATTTGCCGCTTTGCGCTCCGCGGCGGCACGGGAGCAGTTTTTTCGCTTCATGATATAAGCTGCTGATTGTTGAGTATTCATAGGGTACCTTCAGGGATGAATTGGGATGTCCGATAGATGTACTCGGATGCATAGTTCGTGCCGATGGCCGGCCGTCCCCGCTTGATCCTCAGGCGGGGTATCGCCGACAATCCTCAACTCAAAGTGCGATACGGCGAGAGATGACGAGATACGGTGGCGGCGGTCTCAATTGCTACCCTAGCGTTAGTGCTGGTGGTGTGGGGGGCGCGTTTGAGGTAGACGAAGTAATACATGCCTTTCGGGGATTCGAAGACCATGAAACCACTGGCCTATTGCCTGTTTGACACCCCCTTTGGGAGCTGCGGGATCGCCTGGCGTGAACCGGGCTCTGCCGGCGCGCTGCCTGCTGTGGGCCTGTTTCAACTGCCGGAGGCGACGCCAGCGGTGACGGAGTCGGTCATCGCCGGGCGGGCGGGTGCGGCCGAAGCGAGTTTGCCGCCGCCGGCCATGGCGGCACTGATCGAGAAGATCCAGCGCCATTTTCGGGGCGATCTGCAGGATTTCAGCGAAGTTCCTGTCGAACCAGGTGGCGCAGGGCCGTTTGCGAGAGCCGTCTACGCGGCCACTCAGGCGATCCCGGCCGGCGACACCCGGACTTACGGCGAACTCGCCCGGATCCTGGGTCGGTCGTCCGCCGCTCGCGCCGTGGGCCATGCCTTGGGGAGGAATCCCATCCCGATCATCATTCCCTGCCACAGAGTCTTGGCCGCGGACGGACAGCTGCGAGGTTTTTCCGCTCACGGCGGTATCGCGACCAAGGCGAACTTACTCAGAATCGAAGGCGTCTTCGTGGGCGTAACCGGCGTATGCACTGCGGGGCGCAAATAAGGGTTAGAACCAGCCGTCTGTTCTTTTTGTCCGATTTAGGACAAACCATTCCAACTCATTCTTCATAAAATCAACGGGGTGCTCTACACCGCTCTATTGGCACGCTAATCGCTTCAGAGCGGAAAGCCTGACAGCCAACCTCCGAGCGAATAATCCATGAGCGTGACTGCAATAGCCTGGGGTGCTCACCCCGACTTTCCCCTGGTGCTGATCGCCAATTGCGATGAGCGGCACGACCGTCCGACTTCGGCTGCGAGCTGGTGGACGCAGGGGCCGCAATGCCTGGCGGGCCAAGATCAAGTGGAGGGCGGCACCTGGCTTGCAGTAACGCGGGACGGGCGCTTCTCCCTGGTGACGGCTTATCGCGACGGTACGGTGCCCGTGCCCGGGGCGCCCTCCCGTGGCCGGCTGCCCCTGGATTATCTGGAATCAGGCGAAGATCCCACGGTGCATGCCCGGCGCTTCATCCGCTCCAAAGGCGAACATCCGCCCTACAATCTGCTACTGGGTTCGCCGCGCCAAGTGTTCTATGCGGGAACCCGTTCGCGCCTGCCCATCGCTCTTACGCCGGGAATACACACTTTGTCTAACGGCTTGCTCGACGAGCCCTGGCCCAAGTGCACTTGGCTGAACACCTTGTTTGGCGGCTATATCCTGAGCAACGGCGGTTTCAGGATGCTGCTGGACGGCCATACCGAACTGGCCCGGCTCAAAGAACGCGGCGCCGCCGATCTGCCGCTACCGGCGGGTTCGGCTGCGACCGCCGAGGATCTGGCTGCCGCGGGTTTCGCGCTGCTGGCCGATCGCGCCACTTACACGGAAAAGTTGCCAGACACCGGCGTTGGGCAGGAAGAGGAGGAGCGCTTGTCCGCCTGTTTCGTGACCGGCGCCGACTACGGCACGCGATCCAGCACGGTGCTGGTGATGGCGCGCGATGGCCATGTCCGTTTCGAAGAGCGCCGCTTCGATGCCGCCGGCGACGAGTCCGGCAGGGTGCTGGAGGCGTGGGACATGGATCCGGCGGTATTTTCCGGCAGCGCGGAGGACTGAAGCCATGTCCGCAATGATGCGCCCACTGCAGCCGCAGCCGCTTAATCCCGCCGATTTGTCGCTAGCGCCCGTCTATGCCCGGCTTGGGGCGCCGTTTCACCAGCCGGTGGCGGCCACCTCCTTGGCTGAGCCGCGAATGGTGCATTTCAACGCCCCCCTGGCCGGGATGTTGGGCTTGGAAGCCAAGGCCGAAACGGATTTTCTGGAAATCCTGGCAGGCAATCGGCCTTGGCCAGGTTATGCGGCTTCGGCTTCGGTCTATGCCGGCCACCAGTTCGGCACCTGGGTGCCGCAGTTAGGCGACGGCCGGGCCCTATTGATTGCCGAACTGCTGGCGCCGGACGGGGAACGGGTGGAGTTGCAGCTGAAAGGGGCGGGACAGACGCCCTATTCGCGCGGACTGGATGGCCGTGCCGTGCTGCGTTCGTCGATCCGCGAATACTTGGGGGCGGAAGCCATGCATGCGCTCGGAGTGCCGACCACCCGCTGCCTCAGCCTGGTCGGGTCGTCGCAGCCGGTGGTCCGGGAAACCGCTGAGACGGCCGCCGTGGTCTGCCGGACCGCTGCCAGCTTCGTACGCTTCGGCCAGTTCGAGTATTTTGCCGCCCGCAGCCAACTGGGGCCGATGGCGCGGTTGGCGGATCATGTGATCGCCGAGCACTTCCCGCACTTGCAAGGCCAACCGAACCGCTATGCCGCCTGGCTGGGCGAAGTGGTTGAGCGCACAGCCCGGCTGATCGCGCAATGGCAATTGTTGGGCTTCTGCCACGGGGTGATGAATACCGACAATTTTTCCGTGCTCGGGCTGACCCTGGATTACGGCCCGTTCGGCTTCATGGACCGGTTCCGCCAATATCATGTCTGCAATCACTCCGATTACGAAGGGCGTTACGCCTACAGCGCTCAGCCTGAGATAGGACTTTGGAATTGCGAGCGTCTGGCTCAAGCCTTGTCGCCGTTGCTGGCCGAGAAGCCGGAGCAGGCGGCGGAAGTTGGCCAGGATGTCCTCCAGGGCTACGCGCCGGTCTATAAACGTGTCGTGATGCAGGGCTGGGCCGACAAGCTGGGATTCAGGGAACAGCGGGAAGGCGACAGCCGGCTGGTCAACGAATTCCTCGGGTTGTTGCAGCGCAGCCGGGGCGATTTCACCCGCAGTTTCCGGCTGTTGGCCCGCATTCGCGCCGACAGCGACGCGTTGGCCAAGGGCGTGCGGGAAGAGTTTGCCGACATCAAGGCTTTCGACGCCTGGGTGGCCGATTACCGGGGCCGGCTGCGGGGCGAGCAGAACACCGACGACGCTGCGCGCGCCGAGCGTATGAACCGGGTCAACCCGAAATATGTGCTGCGCAACCATTTGGCGCAGATAGCCATCGATAAAGCTCAGTTGGGCGACTACTCGGAAGTTGCCACTCTCGCCGAGCTGTTGCGGCATCCCTACGACGAGCAGCCGGAAATGGAAAACTACGCCGCTGAGCCGCCGGATTATATGCGCAACATCGAGGTGAGCTGCTCTTCGTGACAGGCACCCGAACGGCTCCGGCTCGTTATGCGCATCAACGCTCTGACCGCCCCATAGAAGAAGGAAACGCTAATGGCTTTCGAAGACGTCTGTAAACAAAGCCTGATCGGTGAGGGCGAACTGGTGCCCTTGACCGTAGGCAAGAAGGAAATCGTTATTCTGTGGCCCGACGGCGGGGAGCCCAAAGCCTACGACGCCCGTTGTCCGCATGAAGGGGTGTCGCTGGGGCGGGGGGATTTCAACGGACGGATTCTTTATTGCATCGCTCACGGCTGGGTGTTCGACGGCCGCAACGGCCAGTGCCTGCAGCCCACCGGCTGGTGCATGAAGGAGTATCCGATGCGGATCGAGAACGGCATGGTGCAGGTAGACGCGTCAGGCGCGGAGGCAACGTCGTGCTAAGCTGCGCCGCCCCCAAAAAAAGAGGCGTACGCGGCTTGCTGAGAATGTCCGCAGGCCGCGTACGCCTTCATATCAAACCCGTGCCGCAGCCGGCGCGGGGTACCGCTTTATCCGCTGAAATACTACGCAGAATCCGTACCGTCGGCCCGGCGATGCTTCAAGTCTTTGATTGTTCTGCTGGAGTCCTGGTGGAAACTCGGCGCTGTGGCGGCGATCCGGTATGGATGCACTAAACAGGTGCGCGATGCTGCACCGGCTTCGCCTCGAAACTTAGCTGGGCCCAGGGCTTGGCACGGTTGCAGTTTGGGGTAAGATCGAGCCTCCCGTTTCGTAAGGAGGCTTCGATGAAAAAAATCGCGGGTATTTTGGCGATCAGTCTGGCGGCTGCACCGGTCGCGCTGCATGCGGCAGCCAGCCATTGCGCCGCGCAGGAGAAAACGGTGTTTTCCTGCAGTGTGGGGGCGAAAACCGTATCGGTTTGCGCGTCGAAGGAGGTTGCGCCGACGGCAGGGTTTATTCAGTATCGGTTCGGCCCGGAGGGCCATCCGGAGATCAATCTGCCCGATCCTGCCGCTCATCCGGCCTCTGCGGCTAAAGGGGGAACCCTTACGTATTCCGGCGGCGGCGGTGCATTCCTGCGCTTCAGTAAGGGAGAATACAACTACGTGGTCTATACCGGCATCGGCAAGGGCTGGAAAAAGGATGGCGTGGCCGTCGACAAAGGCGGCAAACTCGTAGTGAACTTCCGCTGCAAGGGGGTGCCGATATCGGAGCTGGGCCCGGATTTCTTCCAGGGCGCCGGGATTCCACAGGATGAGCGGGATTTCGATATCCCTTAAGGATGTTCCAACCGCATGCCGCTTCGCGCGGCATGCGGCTCGGGTTCAGAGCGCTTCCAGAATACTGCGCTTGACCGCGTCCAACTCGGCCTCGATGGTGATGGGCTTCTTCGTGCACTGGGCGATGGCGGTGTCGGGGTCCTTGAGGCCGTTGCCGGTCAGCGTCAACACCACGGAGCTGCCTTCGGCGATCTTGCCGTTCCGGATGTCGCGTAGGGCGCCGGCGAGGGAGGTCGCCGAGGCCGGTTCGCAGAAGACGCCTTCGTGTTCGGTCAGCATTTTTTGAGCGGCCAGAATTTCCTCGTCGCTGCATTCGTCGAACCAGCCGCCGGACTCGCGGCTGACCAGCCAGGCCTGATCCCAGCTCTGCGGGTGGCCGATACGGATAGCGGTTGCGACCGTTTCCGGATGGTCCACCATATGGCCGCGCAGGAAAGGGGCCGAGCCGCTGGCTTGATAGCCGACCATCTTTGGCCGGTTGGTCGAGACCAGGCCGCCGCTCACGAAGCGGCATTCGCCGTTGCAGAAGGCGCAGGATTCGGTCACGCAGTCGCGGCCGCCGCAGGCGTATTCGCTGTAGCCGATCCAGTGTGCCGTGATGTTGCCGGCGTTGCCGACCGGCAGGCAGTGGTAGTCCGGCGCCCGGCCGAGCTCGTCGACGATTTCGAAGGCCGCGGTCTTCTGGCCCTGCAGCCGGTAGGGATTGATCGAATTGACGATGGTGACCGGCGCCTCCCTGGCTACTTCCTTGACCAGCCGCATGCCATCGTCGAAATTGCCCTTGATCTGGATCACCACCGAGCCGTACATCATGGCCTGGGCCAGCTTGCCCATGGCGATCTTGCCGTCCGGGATCAGCACGAAGGCGGTGATGCCGGCGCGTGCGGCATAGGCGGCTGCAGCGGCGCTGGTGTTGCCGGTGGAGGCGCAGATGATGGCCCGGCTGCCTTCCTCGACGGCGCGGGTCACGGCCATGGTCATGCCGCGGTCCTTGAACGAGCCCGTGGGATTGAGCCCTTCGTATTTCACGTAGAGTTCGATGCTCTTGCCCAGGACGCGGGGAATGTTTTCCAGCCGGATCAGCGGGGTGTTGCCTTCGCCCAGGCTGATGATGCGGGTGTCGGCGCTGACTGGGAGGCGGTCGCGGTAGCGTTCGATGAGGCCGGTATAGCGTGTCGTCATAGTCATGGTCTGTTAACCCAGGGTTTCGAGCCGGATGCGCTTAACCGCGCCTTTGATCGTCGGTAGAGCTTCGATTTCGCGCACGGCGGCGTTCAGTTCGCGCTCGGCGACCTTCTGCGTCAGCATGATGACCGGCAGATGGCTCTCGCCCTCCGGCATCTCCTTCTGCAGCACGGCCTCGATGCTGATGTGGTGGCCGGCGAGGATGCGGGTCACGTCGGCCAGCACGCCGGGCTTGTCCTCGGCGGAGAGCCGCAGGTAATAGGCGGTCTCGACCTCTTCGATCGGCAGGATCGGGATCTCGGAAATCGCGGCAGGCTGGAAGGCCAGGTGCGGCACCCGGTTCTCCGGATCGGAGGTCAGGGTGCGGACCACGTCGACGATGTCGGCGACCACCGCGGACGCCGTCGGCTCGGCCCCGGCGCCGGCGCCGTAAGAGAGCGTCGGCCCGACGGCGTCGCCCTTGACCAGGACGGCGTTCATCACGCCATTGACGTTGGCGATCAGCCGGCGCGCCGGAATTAGAGTGGGGTGAACCCGCAGTTCGATGCCTTTCGGAGTGCGGCGGGCGATCCCTAACAGCTTGATCCGGTAGCCTAAGGCTTCGGCGTATTTGACGTCGGCCGCGGTGATCGCGGTGATGCCCTCGACATAAGCCTTGCCGAACTGGAGCGGAATGCCGAAGGCGATCGAGGCCAGGATGGTCAGCTTGTGGGCGGCGTCCACGCCTTCGATGTCGAAGGTCGGATCGGATTCGGCATAGCCCAGCGCTTGGGCCTCCTTCAGCACGTCGGCGAAATCGCGGCCTTTTTCCCACATCTCGGTGAGGATGAAGTTGCTGGTGCCGTTGATGATGCCCGCCAGCCATTCCACCTTGTTGCCGGCCAGACCTTCGCGGATGGTCTTGATGATGGGGATGCCGCCCGCTACGGCGGCTTCGAAGGCGACCATCAGGCCGCGCTTGCGGGCGGCGGCGAAGATCTCGTTGCCGTGCAGGGCAATCAGCATCTTGTTGGCGGTGACGACGTGCTTGCCGTTTTCCAGTGCCTTCAGTACCAGCTCACGCGACGGGGATTCGCCGCCGATGGTCTCGACCACGATCTGGATATCGGGATCGGAGACGATCTCGTAGGGGTCGGCGGTCAGGGCGATGCCAGTGGTATCGCAGATGCGGGGGCGCGTCAGGTCGCGGGTCGAGGCGCGGCAAACCTGAATCTCGCGGCCCGCGCGGCGGGTGATTTCGTCGGCGTTGCGGCGCAGCACGTTGACCGTGCCGCCGCCCACCGTGCCGAGGCCGAGGATGCCAATTTTTACGGGATTCAAGCTGCGTTCCTCAATACTTGGGGAAACCGGGAATTATACGGCGTTGTCCTTGCGCATCATATCGCGTATGCCGCGGATGGCCTGGCGGGTGCGGTGCTCGTTCTCGATCAGGCCGAAGCGCACATGGTCGTCGCCGAATTCGCCGAAGCCGATGCCGGGGGAAACCGCGACATGGGCGTCGAGCAGCATCTTTTTGGCGAATTCCAGCGAGCCCAGGCCCTGGTATTGCTCGGGAATCTTGGTCCAGACGAACATGGTGCCCTTGGGTTTCTCTACCGGCCAGCCGATGTCGTTGAGGCCCTTGCACAGCGCGTCGCGGCGGCTCTGGTACATCAGCCGGATCTCTTCCACGCAGTCCTGCGGGCCTTCCAGCGCGGCGATCGCAGCCACCTGGATCGGCGTAAAAGTGCCGTAGTCCAGATAGGACTTGATGCGTCCTAAGGCCGAGACCAGCTCGCGGTTGCCGCACATGAAGCCCACCCGCCAGCCGGGCATGTTGTAGCTCTTGGACAGCGTGAAGAACTCTACGGCGATGTCCTCTGCGCCCGGTACCTGTAGGATCGAGGGGGCGACGTAGCCATCGAACACCAGGTCGGCATAGGCCAGGTCATGCACCACCCAGATCTTGTACTCGCGGGCGATTTCCACGACTTTCTCGAAGAATTCCAGTTCCACGCATTGCGCCGTGGGATTGGCCGGGAAATTCAGGATCAGCATCTTGGGCTTGGGCCAGGAGGTCTTGATCGCCATTTCCAGTTCGGCAAAGAAATCGACGCCAGGTACCAACGGCACATGGCGGACGTCGGCGCCGGCCAGGACGAAGCCGTAGGGATGGATCGGGTAGGCCGGATTCGGTACCAAAACGGCATCGCCGGGTCCCACGGTGGCGAGCGCTAGATGCGCCAAGCCTTCCTTTGAGCCTATCGTCACGATAGCCTGGGAGTCCGGATCGAGTTCGACACCGTAACGGCTGCGGTACCAGTTGCAGATGGCCCGCCTCAGGCGGGGAATGCCTTTGGATACCGAATAACGGTGGTTGGTGCCTTTACGCGAAGATTCGATCAGTTTGTCGACGATGTGCTGCGGTGTGGGCTGGTCCGGATTGCCCATGCCGAAATCGATGACGTCTTTGCCCTGCGCCCGTTCCTTCGCCTTGAGTTCGTTGACGATGTTGAAGACGTAGGGGGGCAGGCGTTTGATGCGCTGAAATTCTTCCATCCTGGGGTGCCTGGCTGGGGGTTGTGCCTCGAATCGGGGCCGGTGTCCGCGAGCGGAGCCGGAATCCGATAAAAATGTCCAACGTTACCGGCGGATCCGGCGCGTGTCAAACCGGCCGCGTTCCGGGTGCGGGCCTGTCTCATGCGCGGGTTTTCAGCCAGCGGTCATAGGCTTCGAGCCGCTCCGCCGTGCCGATATCCAGCCAGAACCCGGAGTGCAATTCGCCGGTGACCCGCCCGGCGGTCATGGCTTGCCGGAGCAGGGGGGCGAGGGGCACCCGTCCTGGCGGAAGTGCGGCGAACAGCTCTGTCCGATAGAGCCCGATCCCGCAGAAGGTATAAGCAGGTGTGCGGTCGTCGGACGGAATCACCCGGTCCTCGTCCAACGCGAAATCGCCTTGCGGGTGATGCGGGGGGTTGGGCGCGAGCACCAAGTGGGCGTCGCCGGGCGGAGCGCGGCGGAGGCGGGAAAAGTCAAAGTCGGTGCCGATGTCTCCGTTGACGACCAGGAACGGCTCGGGGCCGACCATATCCAGCGCTTGGCGGATGCCGCCGGCGGTTTCGAGCGCATATTCGCCCTCGTCGGAGTAGTGGATGCGGGCGCCGAAGCGACGGCCATCGCCCAGTCGCTCGCGGATCTGCTGGCCGAGATGCGCGGTATTGACGACGATATCGGCAAAGCCCGCTCGGATCAGTGCCGCCAGGGTATGCTCGATCAACGGACGCCCGCCGGCCGCCAGTAAAGGCTTCGGGGTATGGTCGGTCAGCGGCCGCAGGCGTTCGCCCCGGCCTGCGGCGAGTATCATGGCTTTCATGCGGCGGCTGCGGCTTCCATGGCGGTGTGGATGCGTCGCTCCAGAAACTGCCGGAACTCCGTCAGTTCCGGATATCTGCCGCCGATTTCGCCGATGTAGCGCAGGACGCGGGGGATGTCAGGGAGATAGCCGTCCTTGCCGTCGCGCAGATGGAGCCGGGCGAAGATGCCGACCGCCTTGAGGTGGCGCTGCAGGCCCATGAGATCGAACCAGCGGTGGAAGGTTTCGCTGTCAACGGCATGCGATCCGCTGTCTTGTAGGCGCAGCCGGTAATCTTCGGCCCAGCGTCTGACCCTCGCGTCCGGCCAGGCGATATAGCAGTCCCGCAGCAAGGACACCAAGTCGTAGGTGAGAGGGCCGACGACGGCATCCTGGAAGTCGAGCACCCCGGGGTTGTGCTGCCCGGTGACCATTAGATTGCGGGAATGGAAATCCCGATGGACGACCACGGCGGGTTGTTGTAGGGCCGACTCTACCAGCAGGGCCGACAACCGGCGGTAGATCGCCTCCTCTGCCGAGCCGAGTTCGATGCCGAGCAGGCCGGTGGCGAACCACTCACGGAACAGGCCGAGCTCCCGCAGCAGCAAGGTTTCGTCGTAGGCAGGAAGGCCGCTGCCGGCAGGTTCGATTCTAAGTTGGATGCGGGAGAGCGTGTCTAAGGCGTCGGCATATAAGGCATCGGCGTCGCCTACGGCCAGCTGTTGCAAATAGCTGATGTCGCCGAAATCGCTCATCAACAGGAAGCCCTGGGCCGCGTCCGCCGCCAAGATGCGGGGTACATGGATGCCTGCGGCCTCCATGAGGGCGGCGGTGCGCAGAAAAGGCGTCAGCCGCTCGCGGTCGGGTGGCGCGTCCATCGCAATAAGACTGGTGGCGCCGGCGTGTATGCGGAAATAGCGGCGAAAGCTGGCGTCGCCGGAAATCGGCCGTAGCTCGTCCGGGCGCTGGCCTAGGACCGAGTGAAGCCAACGCTGAAGGGCTTCGGCGCGGCCGTCGGCGGTGAGTGGGGGGGAGTTAATCAAATGGGCAAACCTTGCGTTACAATAGTCCGATTTTTCACAGTTCTTAATGATATAGGATTTGCGCGTCGTATGGCTGTCAGAACCATCGGACTTCGTACAAGCATATCCTGGACCACTCTATCTGCGCTTTTTCCAATTCGATGAACCGGTGGTTCTCCGTTGCTATCCCAGCCATTTGCGCCAGCCCCCTGACAGGGGTGATGGTTTGACTGCGCGCGAGCTGGAACTTCTCGGCTCCGACCCGGATGCCGCCAGCTCCTCCGCTTACCGGCTGCGTACTGCCGTGCTCATGGCTTTGACGGCGGCCTGGCACCCGCCGGCGGCGGCGATAGGTAACTGGAATTGCGCCCGCAGCACCGACGATAAGCAATGGGAGTGCGTGGCCAAGAAGAAAGAGGGCAACGCGGAGGCGCCCGCCGAGTCCGAGCCGAAGACCCTGCCAGCGAGAACTGCGCCGTCTCCGCGGCTCGCCTTGCCGGATTCTCATCGCACTGCGCCGGCTGCGTCCGCACGGCCTCAACCAGCCGAAACCGCTCCGATTGCCGGATCCGAGCCCAGGCCGGCGGCGCGTCCGGTCGAACCCCGTCTGGCCGAGCCCGCGCCGCAGGCGGCGCCGTCCCCGCAAAAGCAGATTGCGGCGGGGCCTGTCGACGACGAGGACGATGAGGAGGCCGAGTCGACAGCAGGCCAAGACAAGGCTGAGCCGAGCGTGCCGGCTCAAGCCGCCGAAAGCGCGGCTCAGGCGGAGCCCGCGGCGTCTGCCGCCGTTCGAGCTCCGCGTCCCGAATCGCCGTTGGCCGCCTCGCGTTTCGTACCGTCCGGAACGGTGTCCGTGCGGCGGGAGCCGGTTGCTTCCCCGCAGCTTGCATCGAGCGCCGCGGGTGTTCCTCCCGGTTGGAGTTGCAGGCCGCAGAAAGAGAGCCGGGCTTGGGATTGCAATCTGGTGGGGCCGGACCCGCGCGGCGTGGCGCGGCCGGTCGGCTCTGCCGGCGAACCGCCCGAAGACTGGGCGCGGGCGACGACGATTACCTCCTTCGACGAGCAGCGGTTCGTCGGGCTGCTCGGCATGATGCCCAGCAATCCATGGGCGGGTACCTGTACCAACGGCAAGCGCGAGTCCGATGCGGCCAAGGATTTCCTCCTCACCTCGAAAGACCGCAATGCGCGCAAGCGCGCGCCGGTCGAGGTCCACGGGGATTACGGCGAAATGGACGATCAGGAAATCGCGACCTTCACCGGCAACGCCGAGGTGACCCGCTACGACCAGCATGTGAAAGGCGACTTGCTCAGCCTGAATACCGAGGCCGATACAGTCAACGCCCAGGGCAGCGTGTTCTATCGCGAAAAGGGGATGGCGTTCTCCAGCGACACCGCCTTCATGCGCATGGGGGAAGACAAAGGCGTGCTGCGCAACAGCCAGTTCGTCGTCGAGACCATGCCCTCGCGCGGGGTGGCCCGAGTCGCGCACATGGATAGCGACACCTATTCGCGCTATGAAACCGCGACCTATACCACCTGCCCGCCGGGCAATACCGACTGGCTGCTGCATGCCGACGAAATCACCATCGACAAGGAGTCGGGGCGTGGCGATGCCAAGCATGCCTGGATGGAGTTCAAGGGGGTGCCGATGTTCTACACCCCGTACATGGATTTTCCGGTGGACGACCGCCGGCAGTCCGGCTTCCTGGCACCTTCGCCGGGCTGGTCCGGAACCAACGGCTATAACCTCACCATCCCGTATTATTTCAACCTGGCGCCCGATTACGATCTGACGGTGTCCGCGCGAGAAATGACCAACCGCGGGCCGTTGTTCGGCGGCGACTTCCGCTGGCTCACGGAAAGCCAGCGCATCCGCCTGCTGGGAGAGATCATGCCGGAGGATACTCAACTGAAGCAGACGCGAGGGCAGGCTGGCTTCGACGCCATGGGCCGCTGGACCGAAAACCTGTTCACCCTGGTTGACCTGAATTACGTTTCCGATCCTTTGTATCTCAACCAGGTGAACAACAACCTGGGTCTCACGTCCAACACCTTCGTTCAGAGCCAGGCCTATGCGGACTATGCCTATTCGAACGGTTCGGTGAGGTTGCTAGGCGACTATTACCAGAACATCGATCCTTCGATTCCGGCGGAACAGACGCCGTATTACCGGTTGCCCAGCTTGCGGGGCAATTATCACGAGCAGATCGGCGATTCCGGATTCCGTTTCCAGACCGCGGGCGAGGTTGTGAATTTCGGCCACGGCGGCAGTACGGTCCAAGGGCAGCGCTTCAATTTCAGACCGCAGATTTCCTACCCCATCCAGGCGCCTGGCAGCTTCATCATTCCGACCCTGGCCGTGCAGAACACGAGTTACATGCTGCAGAACCAGTATTCGGGAACGGCCAGCAGCCTGAACCGCGTGGCGCCCATCGTCTCGCTCGACAGTGGCCTGGTTTTCGAGCGGGATTTCGAGCTGGGCTCGACGTCGCTCACGCAGACCTTGGAGCCTAGGGTTTATTACACCTACGTGCCGAAGGTCAATCAGGACGATTACCCGATCTTCGACAGCAACTACTACGACTACACCTATTACCAGCTGTTCCGCAATAACCGTTTCGCGGGTTCCGACCGCTTGGCGGACATGAATCAGGTCACCCTCGGCATGAGTTCCCGCTTCATCGATCACGACAGCGGCCTGGAGCGCTTCAGCGCCAGTCTGGGCAAAGTCTTCTTCATCACCGATCCCTCGGTGACTCTGGTGAACCCCTACGGCACCAATCCGTTGGGCATCAACTTGGGAACGGATCAAGGGCTATCTGCCTACAACACTTACAACCAAAGTTTTGCCAATGTGGTCAGCCAAGTGGATGCCATGCTGACCGAAAACTGGTCTGTAGGTACGGAAGGTCAGGTGTCTCCTAGCAGTGGTCGTATCGAGCGTGGCTCGGCGGGATTGCGGTACAACGACCGCCAGAACAACTTGCTCAATCTGACCTACCGTTACCGTGTGCCGCTTCCCAATCAGACCGATCAATATTCCAGCGCTTTGAACAACACCGACGTGTCGTTCCGCATTCCTTTCCTCAAGGACTGGCATTTCATCGGGCGCTGGCAGTATTCGATGATTTACAACCGGACGCTCGAGAGTTTCGTCGGTTTGGAGCACGAAACCTGCTGCTGGCGTTTCACTTTGATCGGGCGCCAATACCTCAACGGCGTCAATCAGAACAACTACGCCGACAGTACGTCCAATACCGCTGTGTTCGTCCAGCTCGAACTCAAGGGCCTGACCCGGATAGGCGATCAAGTCGACAAGTTCCTGTATAGATCTCTCACCGGTTACCGGATGCCGAACGATGATTTCTAGTTTCAAAGCGATGTGGCGGATGGCGTGCCTCATGCTGGCTTTGGCCGCGGGGTCGCTGCCCTCCGCTGAAGCGGCCGTAGACCGCATCGTGGCGGTGGTGGACGATGGCGTCATTCTGGAGAGCGAACTGCTGCGGAAAGCCGATGAGATCAAGCGCAGCCTGCGCGCCAGCCGGGCCTCGCTGCCGCCGGACTCGATACTGGTCAAGCAGGTGCTGGAGCGCATGATCGTCGACAAGATCCAGATCCAGATGGCCGAAAAAATGGGCATCCAGGTAGACGACGAGACCTTGCGCATGGCGGTGGGGCAGATTGCCCAGCGCAATAATCTGACCGCTGATCAATTCCGCCGTTCCTTGGCTCAAGAAGGGCTCGATTACGGCGATTTCCTGGAGCAGGTGCGCGGCGAGATTCAGATGGGGCGTTTGCGCGCCAGCCAGATCAATAACCAGATCAAGATCAGCGACAGGGAGATCCAGCATTATCTGGAGAGCCAGAGCGGTGCCGGCCGCGTGTCGGATCGCGAGTACCGGCTGGGCCATATCCTCATTGCCACGCCCCGCGAGGCAGCACCGGATCAGGTGAAAAAGGCCAGAGAGCGGGCCGACAAGCTGGTGAAGGAGTTGAAATCCGGGCTCGATTTCAAGGATGCGTCGATCCGCTATTCGGACGATCCGCAGGCGCTGGAGGGCGGCGACCTCGGCTGGCGTAAGCTCAGCGAAATTCCTTCGCATATCGCAGAAGCGGTCGAAGGTATGAAGGACGGCGAAATCAGCGAACCCATCCGCAGCCCCGGCGGTTATCACATCGTCAAGCTGCTCGCCATGAGAGGCGTCGGCGAAGCCAAGCTCACCAAGACGCATGTCCGGCATATTTTGATCAAGCCTAACGAAGTGCAGTCCGATGAAGACGCCAAGAACAAGCTGCTGGCCTTGAAGGCCCGCATAGAGAGCGGCGACGAATTCGCCGAACTGGCGCGTGGCCATTCCGACGATAAGGGGTCCGCGATCAAGGGCGGCGACCTGGGCTGGGTCAAGCCCGGCGCTCTGGTCGCGCCGTTCGAGGAAGCCATGAACCAGCTGGACGAGAATGAACTCAGTGATCCGGTTCAAACCCAGTTCGGCTGGCATTTGATCCAGGTGCTGGCGCGGCAGGAGTCCAGCGATACCAATGAAGTGCTGAAAAACCGGGCGCGCGAGGAGTTGTTCAAGCGCAAAGTGGATGAAGAAACCGAACTGTGGCTGCGGAAGATCCGTGAAGAGGCCTATGTCGAGATTCGCCTGGAAGAAATGCCGGCGCCCTCTTCGAATGCCGAGGCGCCGTCCGACGACGACGTGCCGGAAAGCTTCATGCACTGACCGGAAAGCTCGTGCCTCCTCGTTTGCTGTTGACCAGCGGAGAGCCGGCCGGTATCGGGCCGGATTTATGTGTGCTGCTAGCCTGTCTGTCTGCTCCCTATAGTCTCACCTTTCTGGGCGATCCAAACCTGTTGGCGTCCCGTGCGCGTTTGCTCGGGGTCCGGCTGGAACTGCGGGTTGTCGCTGCCGGTGATGCCGTCCCGATACAGGAGGCAGGGGTACTCCACGTCCTGCCGACGCGGCAGCGGACCGGTACCGAGCCCGGAAGGCTCGATCCGGCCAATGCTGCCTATGTGCTGGAAACCATAGCCGAGGGTACCCGCGCCTGTCTTGCCGGGCATTACGACGCCTTGGTGACCGCTCCGGTGCAGAAATCGGTGATCAACGATGCCGGCATCGTTTTTACGGGGCATACCGAGTTCATCGCCGAAATTACCGGCGGCTGGCCTGTGATGATGCTGGCGACCCAGGGGCTGCGCGTTGCCCTGGCCACTACCCATCTGCCCTTGTCCGAGGTGAGCAGAACGATTACGCCGGAGCGGCTGACGCGGGTATTGCGGGTGCTTCACAGCGATCTCGTCGATCGCTTCGGCATTCCCAGTCCGCGTATCCTGGTTTGCGGGCTTAATCCGCATGCCGGCGAGGGCGGTCATCTCGGAAGTGAGGAAATCACGGTGATCGAGCCCGTGCTGGAGCGGCTGAGCCGGGAGGGGATGAGTCTGGTCGGTCCGCTGCCCGCCGATACCTTGTTTCTTCCCCGCAAGCTGGAGCGGGCCGACGCAGTGCTGGCGATGTATCACGACCAGGGGCTGCCGGTGCTGAAATACGCAGGCTTCGGCCGCGCGGCGAACATTACTTTAGGGCTTCCCATCATCCGCACCTCGGTGGATCACGGTACCGCTATCGATCTGGCCGGTACTGGCCAGATCGATAGCGGCAGCTTGGATGAGGCGATCCGTGCGGCGACGGAAATGGCCGAGGCCGGGAGGAGGAGCAGGGCATGACGCATATTCCGCGCAAACGCTTCGGCCAGAACTTTCTGCGCGACCCCAGCGTGATCCGGGCCATCGCGGCCGCCATCGCACCCAAGCCTGCCGATCGCCTTTTGGAGATCGGCCCGGGCGAAGGTGTCCTGACCCGGGAACTGCTGCAATCGGGGGCGCGGCTGGACGTAGTCGAGCTGGACCGTGATCTGGTCGCCGCGCTGAAGCAGCGGTTTGCCGGCAGCGCGCAGCTCTGCATACACGAAGGCGACGCCCTAAAGTTCGATATCCGGACCGTTGCCCAAGGCGGGCGGATTCGTGTCGTCGGCAATCTGCCCTACAACATTTCCACGCCGCTGATGTTCCATTTGTTCGACCGGCTCGATGCGGTCGAGGACATGCATTTCATGCTGCAGAAGGAAGTGGTCGACCGCCTTTGCGCCGCGCCCGGCGAGGACAGTTACGGACGGCTTGGGGTCATGGCCGCGCTGCATGTGGAGGCCCAATGGCTGTTCGACGTGGGGCCGGAATGTTTTTATCCTCAGCCCAAGGTGGTATCGGCTGTAGTACGGCTCATTCCCCATGCAGTGCCGCCGGATGCCGGTTTGGTTAAGCGAGTGTCGGCGGTGGTGGCTGCAGCTTTCGGCCAGCGCCGGAAAACCTTGCGGAACGCGCTCAAGAATCTGCTGGATGAGGTGTCGATTCGGCGGAGCGGGGTCGATCCTCAGGCGCGGGCGGAGGAGCTGTCGCTGGAGGATTTCGTCAGATTGAGTCGGGAACTGGATTCGGTCGGGGATTAGCTAGGGTAGAAGATAGGGATGTCTGGGAGGGCAGCGCCCGATTTCCGGGCAAACAAAAACCCCGGTAGCGAATGCTGCCGGGGTTTTGTTTATCTATCGTATGTCTTCAGGACACCGATGATTATTTCATCATCGACTTCTTGAACATGCGATCCAGCTTGCTGTTGGTTTCTTCAGCAGCGGCTGCAGCGCGGCGAGCAGCGGCTTCAGCTGCACCGGCTTTGGATTCAGCTGCCTGAGCAGCGGAAAGAGCCTCGTCAGCCGTGCTCTTGATGGAAGCCTGTTCGGCCTTCAGACCATCGATCTGGGTCTGCAGGTTGGTGATATCAGACTTCGAGGCGCAGCCGACGGTCAGACCGGCGGAAACCAGAACCACTGCGAACTTGGTTGCTTTCATCATGTCGCTTTCCTTCTTTTGCGGTGAACGAAATTAATTACACAAGTATCCATTCCGGAGGGAGTGACCCCGCGGCGTAGTTTGCCGCGAATTCGCAAGCCTTTCCAGTATTTTTTGAGTGACAAGGATTTCTATCGCTTCAGCGGATCACCACTAGGGTCCCTTTCTTGACCCAGGGCGTGAGCTGGTCGATCTGTTCGTTGGTCAGGGCGACGCAGCCGTGGGTCCAATCGAACATCTCGTGCACCTCCCGGTTTCCTGCACCGACACCGTGTATGCCGATCTGGCCGCCCAGCGGCGTGTCCTGCGGCGGAGTCGCTTCCACCAGATGGGCGCGGAAAATGTGGCGTACCAGGTGTTCGTCGATGAGGCCGCGGATGAAGCCGCGCTTGGCGATGTCGGGATTCGGATAGGTCAAGCCGAAGAAGCGGTGGAATTTGCTGTTCTCGTTGATCCAGCCGATACGGTATTCGCCTAGCGGGGTCTTGTTGTCGTTACGGCGCTTGTCGACGCCGGCGCCATGCTGTCCGATGGCGATTTTGGCGAAGACCTCCAGCGGCGTGTCGCCCTGCATCACTTTCAGTACGTGCGGCTTGGTTTCTACCAGCAGCCAGGGGGCCGAATCTTCGCTCTGGGCCGAGTTCGCGGCCAGCGGCAATAACAGGAAAAGCATCGATGGATGAAAACGCGTTAACACCTTTTCTGTTCTCCTCGGTGAATCAAACGGTAAAATACTAGCAGAAAGTTAGAAATTCGAAGCGCATTTCGACGATCCGTAGAGCGCTTGGATTCCCGGCCGACAATAATAATGATCATATTCCCGCATTCAGGGGCTAAACGAAACGATGTCAGTTGAAATTCGCAGTACCAAGCCTTTCCCGGATCAGAAGCCCGGCACTTCCGGTTTACGCAAGAAGGTAAAGGCCTTTCTCCAGGAGAATTATCTCGAAAACTTCGTCCAGTCGGTGTTCGACACCCTCGGCGACGCGGGTGGAGCCACGTTAGTGCTGGGCGGCGACGGCCGCTATTTCAACCGCCAGGCTATCCAGGTCATTCTGCGCATGGCCGCCGCCAATGGGGTGGGCCGGATGCTGGTGGGCCAGGGTGGCTTGTTGTCAACCCCGGCGGCGTCCTGCGTGATCCGTAAATACAAGGCGCTGGGCGGATTCGTCCTGTCGGCCAGCCACAACCCCGGCGGGCCGGACGAAGACTTCGGCATCAAGTTCAACGTCGCCAATGGCGGACCGGCACCGGAGAGCTTCACCAACCGGGTGTACGAGCGCAGCCGGGCCATCGATGCCTACCGCATCCTGACCGCACCCGATCTGGACCTGGATACGCTCGGCAGCTGTCAAGTCGGCGGCATGACGGTCGAGGTGATCGATCCGGTAGCCGATTACGCCGAGCTGATGGAGCACCTGTTCGATTTCGGCCTGATCCGTTCCGGTTTCCGCTCCGGTGCCCTGACCCTGCGCTTCGATGCCATGCATGCGATCACCGGGCCTTATGCCAAGCGCATTTTGGAAGGGACGCTGAGCGCGGCGCCGGGCTCGGTGGTCAATGCCGTGCCGCTGGAGGATTTCGGCGGCGGCCATCCCGACCCGAATCTGGTGCATGCCCACGAGCTGGCGGCGGCGATGTACAGCGGCCGGCCGCCCACCCTGGGGGCGGCTTCCGACGGCGACGGCGACCGCAACATGATCATGGGCGCCAACTGCTTTGTGACGCCTAGCGACAGCTTGGCCATCCTTGCCGCCAATGCCCATCTGGTGCCGGGCTATAAGGACGGACTGCGCGGCGTGGCGCGCTCGATGCCTACGGGCCGGGCTGTCGACCGGGTGGCGGCGGCGATGGGGATCGAATGCTACGAAACCCCGACCGGCTGGAAGTTTTTCGGCAACCTGCTCGATGCCCGTAAGATCACGCTGTGCGGCGAGGAGAGCTTCGGTACCGGTTCCGACCATGTGCGGGAGAAGGACGGACTGTGGGCTGTGCTGTTCTGGCTTAACCTGGTTGCCCTGCGCAAGCAGTCGGTGGCTGCCATCGTGGCAGACCACTGGCGCCGTTTCGGGCGCGACTACTATTCGCGCCACGACTACGAAGGCATCGAGGTATCCGTGGCCGAGGGGATCATGGCTCGTCTTCAGGACTTGCTGGCCGAGCTGCCCGGCCGCAGCTTCGGCGAGTACCGGGTCGCCCTGGCCGATGATTTCCGCTACGTCGATCCGGTCGACGGCAGCGTCAGCGAGCACCAGGGCATCAGGATCGGCTTCGAGAATTCGTCCCGCATCGTTTTCCGTCTCTCGGGCACCGGCACCGAAGGCGCGACTTTGCGGATATATGTCGAGCGCTACGAGCGCGATCCGAGCCAGCACGATTTACCGACGCAGGAGGCGCTGGCGGAGCTGATCTCGATTGCTGAAGAACTGTGCCAAGTGAAACAGCGCGCAGGTATGGCCCAGCCCAGCGTCATCACCTGATCCGGACGGCGGTCACAGCCACTGCCAGTGTTCGAACACCGCCGCCTGTCCACAAGGCGCGCCGAGCTCGTCGAGCAAGTTCCAGACCACGGCGTTTTCGATCCGGAAGCGGTGTCCTTGGCGGCTGATCCTGACTCCCGAGTAGTCGTCGATATAGCCCTGGGCGTTTACTTTCGCCAACAGCGCCTCCCTGGCCTCCCGGTTGACGGCTTCGGCCGAGAGGCGCGAGGGCAGGGCGGTGATTTCCTCCCAGCTCATGCCGAACAGCCCCATCGCAGTCTCGTTGGCATAACTGAACACGGGGTCGGGAGCGCAGTCGTGCGACAGCAGCGCCAGCGGTGCCCGGAAGAGGTAACGGGCTGCCTCCGGGTCGGCCATGCGCGCCGGCACCAGGTCGCGGCCGGTGAAGTGCCGGAAGCTGCGGCGGAGCACGGCGATATGCGGGGCGAGGAAGCCATTGTCTTCGCTCGGGCGGGGGAAGGCGGACATCTTGCGGAAAACTCCTGGCCTTGAAACGGGCGGTTATACTATGGGGTCTCTCCCCTGCCACGCAATCGCGCCGTCTCTCTCATGCCTCTCATTCGTCTCTCGGAAATCGGTATCGCTTTCGGTGTCAAACCTTTGCTGGAATCCGCCAGCTTCCAGGTCGATCCGGGCGAGCGGGTCGGCATCATCGGCCGCAATGGCGAGGGCAAGTCGACCCTGTTGAAAATCCTCGCCGGGCAGATCGCGCCCGATGGCGGTGAGGTCTGGCGTCAGCCGGGTTTGCGCATCGGCTTCCTGGAGCAGATGCCCGCCCTGCCCGAGTCCGCAACGATATACGATGCCGTGGCCGACGGGCTGGGCGAGGTCGGCCGGCTGATCGCCGAGTATCATCACTGGTCCGAGAAGATCGCCGACGGCGATATGTCCTGCCTGGATCGGCTCGGCACCCTGCAACAGGATTTGGAGGCGGCCGACGGCTGGAGCTTGCAGCAGCGAGTGGACCTGGTACTCAACCGCCTCGATTTGCCGGCCGACAAGCCGGTCCAGGGCCTGTCCGGCGGCTGGCAGCGCCGGGTGGCGCTGGCCCGCGCTTTGGTGATCGAGCCCGACCTGTTTCTGCTGGACGAGCCGACCAACCATCTCGATCTCGAAACCATCGTCTGGCTAGAGCAGCAGTTGCTCCAGTTCGCCGGTGCCGTGGTGCTGATCACCCACGACCGGGCTTTTCTGCAGCGGGTCGCCACCCGCATCGTCGACCTAGACCGCGGCAAGCTGACCTCCTGGCCCGGCGACTACCGAGACTACCTGCTCAAGAAGGCGGCTGCGCTGGAAGAGGAAGAGAAGCGCAACGCCGAGTTCGACCGCAAGCTGGCGATCGAGGAAACCTGGATCCGCCAGGGCATCAAGGCGCGCCGGACCCGCAACGAGGGCCGGGTGAGGGCGCTGAAACGGATGCGCAGTGAGCGTGCCGAGCGCCGGTCGCGGCAGGGCGTAGCCAAGTTGGAGGTCGAGCAGGCCGAGCGCACCGGCAAGCTGGTGTTCGAGGCCGAGCACCTGTCCGTGGCTTTTGGCGGTGCGCCGGTGGTGGGAGATTTTTCCGCCCTGGTGTTGCGCGGCGACCGGATCGGCCTGATCGGCCCCAATGGCGCCGGCAAGTCCACCCTGCTGCGGCTGCTGCTCGGTGAGCAGCAGCCCGACTCGGGACGGCTCAAAACCGGAACCAATCTCAAGGTCGCCTATTTCGACCAGTTGCGCGCACAGCTCGACCCGGATCAGACCATCATCGAAGCCGTGGGCGACGGCAAGGAATGGATCAGCCTGAACGGCCAGCAGATCCACGTCGTGTCCTATCTCGGCAATTTCCTGTTTTCTCCGGAACGCGCCCGTACGCCGGTGCGCAGCCTATCCGGCGGCGAGAAAAACCGGGTATTGCTGGCGCGTTTATTCAGCCAGCCTTGCAACGTCCTGGTGTTGGACGAACCGACCAACGATCTCGACCTGGAAACCCTGGAACTGCTGGAAGAAATGCTGGGCGAATTCGACGGGACGGTGCTCTTGGTCAGCCATGACCGGGCTTTCGTCGACAATGTCGTGACCGGTGTGTGGGTGTTCGAAGGCGGCGGGGTGATATCCGAATATGTCGGCGGCTATTCGGATTGGCTGGAGCAGCGGTCCGCGGCCGGCGAACGGACGTCCGCGGCGACACCGTCCGCTGCCGCCAAGCCGGCAGCGCCGAAAAGCGGAGGGTCGCGCAGTAAGCTGAGCTACAAGGAACAGCGGGAACTGGAAAGCCTGCCGGGCGAGATCGAAGCCTGGGAAAGCCGGCAGGCCGAGCTGACCGAGCAGATGAACGATCCCGGCTTCTATCGCCGCGATCAAGCGGAGGTCAAGCAAACTCTGGAAGCGCTGGAGGCGGTCCAAGTTTCGCTGAAGAACGGCTACCGGCGCTGGGAGGAGCTGGAGGCGCGGGCTGCGGAAGGCGCGTAAGTCCGCCGCTCAGATCAAGTGGTTCACCATGGCGCGTTCTTCCAGGAGCTCCGCTTCGCTGAGCCGCAACCGCTCGCGGCTGAAGGCATTCAACGGCAGGTCCTGCACGATCCTTGCTCGGCCATTTTCTATGGCGACGGGGAAAGAGAACATCAGGCCTTCGGCGATGCCATAGCTGCCGTCGCTAGCGACGGTCATGCTGACCCAATCGTCCTTGGGGGTGCCCAGGAACCAGCTCCGCATGTGGTCGAGTGCGGCATTGGCGGCGGAGGCGGCGCTGGATTTTCCGCGTATCCCGATGATGGCGGCACCCCGCTGCTGCACCGTAGGGATGAATTCGTCCGTATACCAGGCAGGCTCCACGCATTCGAGCGCCGGTTTACCCTTGACGCAGGCGTGATGCAGGTCAGGAAATTGGCTGGGCGAGTGGTTCCCCCAGATCGCAATACGGGTGATGTCAGTCACGTTGCATCTGCAGCGGCTGGCCAGCAAGCCGGTGGCGCGGTTGTGGTCCAGCCGAGTCATGGCGGAAAAGCATTCGGAACTCAGATCGGGCGCATTGCGCTGAGCGATCAGGGCATTGGTATTGGCTGGATTGCCCACCACCAGCACCTTGACTCGGCGGCTGGCCGTCGCGCTGAGGGCGCGTCCCTGCGCGGAAAAGATATCGGCATTGATTTGCAGCAAGTCGCGCCGCTCCATACCGGGCCCGCGCGGCGTGGCGCCGAGCAGGAACACGGCTTCGGCGCCGTCGAAAGTGTCTAGCGGGTTGCTGGATACGTTCACGCCGTGCAGCAAGGGAGAGGCGCAATCGTCGAGTTCCATGCCCACGCCTTCCAGCGCCCGCTCCGCCTGCGGAACGTCGAGCAGCTTGAGTATCACCGGCTGGTGCGGCCCGAACAGATCGCCGGCGGCGATCCGGAATAATAGAGAATAGGCAATTTGCCCTGCGGCTCCCGTTACCGCGACATGCACCGGCGTTTTCATTCCATCACCTTCCGATTTTTCGAATTCGCGCTGCGGGTGGCCATGCGGTATACGGGCTTGCCTGGAGGCATAGGCCGCCGCTGCCGCTCGAACACGCGGGAAGGATGTTCGAAGCGATAGCTCTGCGAGGCATTGACGTCCGGCAATTGGAAGGCATCCCGCCTTTGCGCTCAATATTTCCGATCTGTCCCCGCCGATAAGTGGCGTTTCAGGCGACCGTAAAGCCTTGGCCTGCGATCGCTTTGCGGATGGCTTCGGGATCGATCTGGGCCGGATCGTATTCGACTTCGACGCGGTTCTCCTTGTGCGAAGCCTTGACCGCAGTGACGCCAGCGAGAGCGGTGACGGTTTTGGTCACGGTGCTTTCGCAGCCGCCGCATTTCATGCCGGTAACTTGAAGTTCGATGCTAGCCATGATGAATCTCCATGCTGAGTGAGGGATGAGGATGGGTGGTCCTGTGCCGGCCGATTATAGCCGAAGCCTTATCGCAAGGCGCCGGAGCTATGGCGCTTTGCGGACCGTATCGGCCAGGCCTTCCTGCAGGCTGAAGGGAGCGCGCCAGCCGAGCCGGTAGCGCAAATGGGCGTCGTCGATCGCCATATCGCCCAGCAGGCGGCGGATTTCGGCGCGCTTGCCGGCCAGTGACGCCGCAGTTTCCAGCAGAGCGGGCGGTACCCGGAGCAGTCGTGCTGGGGTCTGCAGGGCTGCGGCAATGGCACGGATCAGGTCAGCCGTGGAGACCGCCGGGCCGTCGCAGATCAGGAAGGTTTGGCCCAAGGCTTCCGGCCGAGACAGGCTCGCCGCGACGGCGTCGGCCAGGTTGCCGACGTAGACTAGGCTGCGGAGGTTGCGCACCGCGCCGAACGGCAGGGGAATTCCGCGCCGCACGGTCTCGACCAGCCGTTCGAAATTGGCCCGGACGCCGGGGCCGTAGACTAGCGGCGGCCGGAACACGGTCAGGCCGAGTCCGGTGTCTGCCGAGATCGCCGCGAGCGCCTGTTCGGCTTCCAATTTAGAGATGCCGTAGGCGTCTTCCGGCGCCGGAGCCATGGCTTCGGTATAGGGAGCGTTTTTCGCGCTGGATTCGCCGTGGACCTTGACCGAACTGAGATAGACGAACCGCCCGGCCCCGGCTTGTGCAGCGGCCCGCGCCAGCCGCTCGGTGCCGGCTACGTTGACCCGGCGGAAGCTGGCCAGCGGATCGGGGTCGGTGTCGCGCATGACGTGGACCCGCGCCGCCAGGTGGATCACCGCGTCGATGCCGTCGACCGCGCCGTCCCAGCAGGTGTCCGGACCGATGTCGCCGACGGCGTGCACTTCGGCGACCCCGGTCGGCAAGGCCGCGTCGGCGCGCCTTACCGCGGCGCGTACCCGGTGTCCCTGTGCGATCAGCAGTGCCGACAGGTGGCGGCCGACGAAGCCGTTGGCGCCGGTAATCAGAATGTTCATGGCGCGAGCATCTCGCGGTAGAGGTTCAAGGTCTGTCCGATTACGGCATCCAGAGAGAATTCCGCTTCGGCCATAGCTCGGCTGCGCGCGCCGTAGCTCCGCCGCAGCGCTGCATCGCCGATCAGCTTGCGCAGCGCCGCCGCCAGTGCGCTTGCGTCGCCGCGGGGGGCCAGCAGGCCATTGTCGCCCTGGCGGACTACTTCCCGGCAGCCGGGTACATCTGTGGCGACGATGGGGCGGCCCGAGGCGGCGGCCTCGAGCAGGGCTTTGGGCAAGCCTTCCCGGTAGGACGGCAGGCAGACGATGTGGCAATCGCGGAAGACTTGCGCCATGTCGTCGCGGTGCCCCCACCATTCGATACAGCCCTCGTGCTCCCAGTCCCTGAGCTGCGGTTCCGGAATCGCCGATGGATTCTCGCTGTCGCTGTGCCCTGCCAGGATAAAGTGCGCCTCGCTGCCTTCGGTCCGGAGCTGGCGGGCCGCCGCTACGAATTCGCCGACGCCCTTATCCCACAGCATACGGGCCGGCAGGACGATCAGCGGTGGGCCTGCCGGTTCGGGAGTCGGGGCGAATTTCGCCAAGTCTACGCCGGAGCCCCGGATCAGCCGGATGTGGTCCGGCTCCAGCACTTGGTCGCGGGTCAGCAGCCCCATGTCGTCGGGATTCTGCAAGATGGTGCGGCAGTTGGGCCGGTTCAGCAGCAAGCGGAAGGCGGTTTCCGCCAGCGGGCGCAGCAGCCGGGCGCTCGCCTTGTCCGAGGTGAACAGGAAGCCGAGTCCGGCCAGGGCATTGATCACGGCGCGGACGCCGGTCAGGTGGGCCGCGAGCGAGCCGTAGATCACCGGCTTCATCGCAACCTGGTGCACGATGTCGGGCCGCTCGCGCCGGTACAAACGCACCAGATCGGCGATCAGCCGGGCCTCGCGCAGAGGGTGCGTGCTGCGCCGGGACAGCCGGAGCGGGATCAGCCGCAGTCCTGCCGCCTCGATCGCCTGGCCGTGGTCGGTGACGCGGGTGGCCACGCTTACCTCGAAGCCGGCCTGTTTGGCCGCGACCGCCAGCGGCAGCCGGTGCGAGCAGAAATACCAGTCTTCCGTGACCAGAAACAGCAGATGCGGTTTTTGCATGGGCGAGTCTTCTATTGCGTATCGAGCCAGGCCTGGAACATCAGCACGTCCCACAGCGGGTAGGCGAGGTTGCTGCGTCCGGACAGGTGTTCCCGCCACGCGCGGCGGATCGGGGCGGGATCGAGCAGGCCGTCGCGGCTCAGCCGTTCGGCGCCGATGAGGTGTTCCGCCCAGTCCCGCAGCGGGCCGCGCAACCAGCTATCGAGCGGAATGCCGAAACCCATCTTAGGGCGCTCGTACAGATCCTCGGGTACGTAGCGGCCGAGCACTTGGCGCAGCAGCCATTTGCCCTGGCCGTTGCGGATTTTCATGGACAGCGGCAGCCGCCAGGCGAATTCGACGACGCGGTGGTCCAGCAGCGGCACCCGCCCTTCCAGGCTCACGCTCATGGCGGCGCGGTCGATCTTGGCCAGGATGTCGTCCGGCAGGTAGCTGAGCAGGTCCAGCAGCAGCATCCGCTGCTCGAAGCCGGCCAGCGCCGGGCTGCGGGCGGGATTGGTCAGGGCGGTGAGCGGCTCGGCGGCGCTCCGGACCAGATCGGCGGGGTGCTTCCAGTGCGAGACCAGATCGAGATAGATGTCGTCCGGTTGGCGGGCGCTCAGCGCGCCGGCCAGCTTATGCAGCTTGTCCCCCGGTGCGGCGTAGCGCAGGCGCGGCGGAACCAGGAGGGCGGCAGCGGACCACAGCCGGTTCCAGGCGGCCGGCGGAACCAGGCGCATGAGGTTCGCGGCGGCTGAGCGGATAGGGCGGGGGATGCGCCCGGCCTTGCGCCAGATTTCCGGTGCCCAGATATAGCGGTTGTAGCCGCCGAACAGCTCGTCGCCGCCATCGCCTGACAAGGCTACGGTGACGTGCCGCCGCGCCAGTTGCGCCACCAGCAGGGTCGGAATTTGGGAGGAGTCGCCGAACGGCTCGTCGTACACCTCGGCGAGTTTCGGGATCACCGATAGGGCTTCGTCTGCGGAAACGTACAACTCGGTGTGTTCGGTGCCCAGATGGGCGGCGACGGCCCGGGCGTGGCCCGCTTCGTCGTAGCCGTCTTCGCGGAAACCGATAGTGAAGGTCTTGACCGGCCGCGGACTCTGCGCCTGCATCAGTGCGGCTACGGTGCTGGAATCGATGCCGCCGGACAGGAAGGCGCCAAGCGGCACATCGGCGACCATTTGGCCGCGTACGGCCTGGCGCAGCAGCCGGTCGAGTTCGTCCGCGGCTTCCCGCTCCGTGCCCTGGAATGGCTGGGCCAAGCCTTGCTCGGCGATGTCGCGGGCCGACCAGTAGGTCCGGTAGCTGCAGCCCGGCGCGTCGAAAGGGGGTAGTGGAACGGCGCCCGATGCCCAAGGGCAAGAGTCTGCCCGCTCGGCTTCGATACGGAGCAGAGCGCCCGGCATGAGCTTGAAGATACCGGGGTGGATCGTATAAGGAGCCGGCACGCAGTTGTGGCGCAGGTACAGCGCCAGGGCGCCGCGGTCGATGCTTCCGGTCCAGGCTGGGTGAACGCGCAGGCTCTTGAGCTCCGAGCCGAACAAAAAAGTCCGGCCGGCCCAGCCGAAATACAGCGGTTTCTCGCCCAGCCGGTCTCGCGCCAGGTACAGCGCCTTCTTCTCCCGGTCCCACAGAGCCAGGGCGAACATGCCGACGAAAGCCGCGAGTGCTTTTCCCACCCCCCAGCGGTGAACGGCGGCTAGCGCGACTTCGGTGTCCGAATGGCCGAGCCATTCGGTCGCGCCTTCAGCTTCAAGCCGCTGGCGCAATTCGCGGAAGTTGTAGATCTCGCCGTTGAAGGCGATCACATAGCGCCCGTCGGCCGATAGCATCGGCTGATGGCCCGCTGCGGACAGGTCGACGATGGCCAAGCGCCGGTGGCCGAGCGCGATACCGTGTTCCGGGTCGGCCCATAGCCCCTCATCGTCCGGGCCGCGGTGGCGCAGGGTGCCGGTCATGCGGCGGACGGTTTCCGCCAGCCGGTCCGAAGCCGGAAGAGATCGGTCGATGAAGCCGGTAAAGCCGCACATGTCTTGGTCGGGAAGAAGAATGAGGCGGGATTCTACACGTCCAGGCGGTGCCATGGGCGTCCCCGCTGGAACGCCGAGGCCTCCGCCGATTTGCGGTCCTGCGGGCCGAATCGCTAGAATCCCCAGGATATCTGCCCCTACGTGTCCGGGGTAGCCTGGATGAACGACCGGTTCCCGTCAGCGATTCATGCTATTTAATTCCTACGGATTCATATTCGCCTATCTCCCGGTTGTCCTGGCGGGATTTTTCATCATTGCTAGAAATAGCCACAGACTCGCCGCTTTATGGCTGGCCGCGGCCTCGGTGTTCTTCTACGGATGGTGGAACGTCAAATTCGTTCCGCTGCTGCTCGCCTCCATCGCCTTCAATTACGCCATAGGCTATGCCGTTGGGCATGCGCGTCATCCGCGTTCGGCCAAGCGTCTGCTGGCGGCGGGAATCTGTGCGGACCTGGTATTGCTGGGGGTGTACAAATACGCCGATTTTTTCATCGGCAGCGCGAATGCGGCGCTGGGGCTCAACATCGAGCTGGCCAAAATCGTACTGCCTCTGGGTATCTCGTTTTTTACCTTCACCCAGATCGCCTATCTGGTCGATGTCTACCGCGGCATCGCCCGCGAATACAATTTCATCCATTATCTGCTGTTCGTGACCTATTTCCCGCATCTGATTGCGGGTCCGGTGCTGCATCACAAGCAGATGATGCCCCAGTTTGGCGCTACGGCGACTTACCGCCTGCAATATTCCAATATGGGAATAGGCCTGACCCTCTTCACAATAGGATTGGCCAAAAAGGTGCTGCTGGCGGATTCCTTCGGCGAATATGCGGCACCGGTATTCAGCGCCGCAAAGGACGGTTTTGAGCCCAGGTTTTTTATGGCGTGGACAGGCGCCATCAGCTACACGATGCAGCTGTATTTCGATTTTTCCGGATATTCGGATATGGCAATAGGCCTATCCCGGATGTTCGGCATTCAGCTGCCGATCAATTTCAACTCGCCTTACAAAGCCTGGAACATCATCGAATTCTGGCGCCGCTGGCATATGACGCTTTCGGCCTTCTTGAGGGACTATCTCTATATCCCGCTGGGAGGCAACCGTAGAGGGCCGCTCCGGCGCCATATCAACCTGATGGTCACGATGCTGCTCGGAGGCCTATGGCACGGCGCCAATTGGACCTTCGTGATATGGGGCGGGCTGCACGGCGTATTTCTAGTGGTCAATCATGCTTGGTTGGCATTCCGCGCACGGCTGGGCATCGCTGCGGACGAGTCTAGCCGTTGGGGACGCGTGGCGGGCACTTTGCTGACGTTTGTCTGTGTCGTCGTAGCCTGGGTTTTTTTTCGGGCGGATTCTTTGGCCTCGGGTCTTGCTGTGGCCAAAGGTTGTTTAGGTTTCTCTGGAGTTGCGTTGACGCCTCGATTGGAGGTTGTGGGCACGATTTTGCACCAGTATGGTTTAGACGCGGGGCGGTTCATCGTGTTCAGCGGTTGGTTCGAGGGTAATCCGGCGCTCAACGTCCTGGGCGGCGCGAAGATAATGTTTATGGCATGGGTCGGTTTCGTGTTGATCTGGGGTTTTCCGAACAGCCAGACGCTAGTGCTGCCGGAATACCGGAGTGGTCGGCCAATACTGTCCAGGCCGGGTTTCATGCCTTGGCTGGCGGTTGCGGCGGGCTTGATGGCCGCGGTAGCGTTGACGAGTATCAGCAAAGTGAGCGCCTTCTTGTATTACCAGTTCTGATACTGAATTCCGCTAACCGAATTTCGCTTGGGCCATGTCGTACGATAGAAATTATTTGCTGTATTTTTCCGGTTCGCTGGCTTTGGGCTTGGCGCTGATCTTCAGCGCGGCGTTTTACGCCGAGCCTTTGAAGGGCGACCTGACTCGGGTGGGCGGCTGGACGGAGAGAGATTTCGGTTGGCGGGAGCCTTTGCCGGTGATCGATGTCGATCCCAATTTTGAAGATATGGGCTCGGCGGGCATCCTGGTATTGGGCGATTCGTTCTCCATGGCCAATATGTGGCAGTCTTTGCTCGGCAGGGCGCAGGGCCGTACCGTCGCCTCGCATAACTACGAGCAATTCGCCTGTATCGAGCAATGGCTGGAAATGCTCGAGGCGCATGGAAATCTGGCCGGAAAAACCGTGATTGTGGAGGTTCTCGAGCGTTTTCTCGCGATCCGTTTCGGCGACACCGGGGCTTGCCGCAAATCGAAGTCGCGCGGAAAAGGCCCGATCAAGCCGTTCGAGGCACTGATGCACGGCGAAATGCCAACTTCCCTGCGCACCGGGGGCAATCCGCCTACCGACGTCGTTTATTTGCTGAAAATACTGAAAAACGAGATGTTGACCGCGATTCGCGGGCCCCAGGCGGTTATGCCCGGCGTAGCGGTGAACGCGCCGCTGTCCAGCTCTCGATTCTTTTCCAACCGCCGTTCCGACCGCATCCTCTATTATTTCGAGGACGATGCGGAAGCTAATTGGATGCCCGAGCAGATCGAAAAGGTGAGCGAGTCGATCTTGCGCATCCAGCGTCGGATCGAAGCCGCGGGTGGACGATTCTTGCTCTTATTAGTGCCGAACAAGTCGACCGTATACTCGGATTTCATCGTCGGCCGGCCGAATGTCGATCATTATTCGCCGATTGTCCGCCAGTTCCAGAAAGCGGGCGTGGCTGTGATCGACCTGTTAAAGCCGTTCCGGGAGCGCATCGAAAACGAGGTCGATTTCTATCTGCCGGACGACACCCATGTCGGTACGCGAGGGTATCAGATCATGGGCGAAACGGTATCGGCCCGGATGGGGCCGAAGACCGTAAACTGATTCCTGCCTGAGGGTACTATTTATTTAGCAGTGCCAGCCAGCCGGGATTTCAGGTATGCGAATAATGTGGGGTGGTGCCACAAACCTGAGGGCAATATCCCGGACTTGACGCTCAGCGCGCCTTCGCTTAAATCGTCCAGCGCTGCCTTCATCAATGGAATGGCCTTGGCGGTCTGATGTATCGGATAGGTGTTGAAGTCGTCGCTGTCTTCGGTCGTAATGGTGTCCTGATACAGCACGCCGCCGGTGTCGATGCCGGTGTCCACCAGATGGACCGTGACCCCGCAGTTTTCCCGGTCGTTGTTCGCCAGCGCCCAATAGCCGCCGTGCACGCCGCGGTATTTCGGCGTGATGCCCATATGGGTGTTGAGGAAAGGCGATTCGACGGCATCCAATACCCCCCTGGAAATGATGCGGGTGCCGTTGACCACAACGGCATCGGGTTTCAGCTCGCGCAACAGGGCTATCGTCTGCTCGCTGTTGACGCTGTCTACAGATATCGAAATCTCTTCCGGTAGAGGCGATTCGTCGAGCCCGTAAGCTGCAATGAGCTGGCGGATTCTTTTTGCCGAAAGCCTGACCAGCAGTTTGTTGAATAGGATGAAAAGCACTTGGCCGGCGGTGTTAGCCAGACCCAGTTTGCTGATCCGGCGCCGGATCAGCTGCCTTGCCGATACCGGGTTTTCGATGATGATTGCAGCCGTATCGACATGAGGCGATAAACCGTGAAACAGAATGCGGGAGGAGCGTCCGTCGGTACACAGCAGTACGATTCTGAGTTTGCCTTCAGGCATAGCGGTTTTCCGCCAGCGCAGACAGTTCACCCATGTTCATGGACTGCATGCCGTGATGCTCCCGCAGCGTGGAATAATGCGCCAATACCCGCTCCAGGAACGCGATATTCAGGGCGGTGTCTTTGCCGAAATTATGCGGATGCCACCACAAATGAAAAATCCGCTTGTGGATGGCGGCATCGTCCATGGCCCGTTTAATCCGCTTCAGGCGCACCCCGTCCAGGAAAGAGAGGCTGCGGGAGTATGGGCGGAGGAACCGGCTCGATGGGAAGTTGTAAGGTTGGGCGGCGGCATCGTCGAGGGTATAAGTGTGGTGCCCGGAAATATCGATGTAGGTATCTAACAGCCGCACCGCCCGTCTCAGCCGGTTCTGGCCGGAGCCGTCGGTGGCCCGGTGGATCCAGCCGGCTTCGTTGCCGCGATAACACTTGATGCCCAGCTGGTTGAGGATGGGAAGATAATCCGGGTTCCACTGGTTCCTCGGAAAAACCAGGCTCTTGATTGCCAGTCCTTTCTCCTTGGCGGTATCGACTGCAGCGGATATATCGGCGCGGAAGTCGTCCGCCGTTTGCCCCTCTTCCAGGCAGTAGTAATGGGAGTAGGTGTGCGAGGCGATTTCCTGGCCGTCGCTGCCGGCGATGTGCTCGATGAGTCCCGGCGCGAAGTGGAACAGCGGCTCCAGTGCATCGGCTGCTTCGATGTGGCGGTAGGGACAGAGCGCGGTGTCGGCGTAGCGGGGCAGGGCGGCGGGCAGGTTTGCCTTGAGCCGGTCGAGGTTGTCGAAGAACAGGAACCCGACTGTCGCCCAGGTCGCATGGATGCCATGGGCGCCGAACGCCTTCAGCATCTCGCGGACGGCAGGACCGACTCCGGCCAGGTTTTCCCGGTATTGGCCGATGCTGCGTTTGTCGCGCACGCCCCAGTACAGTTCGAAGTCGAGCGAGACGGTGAAAATGCCGTGGTCTAGTTGCATGGCGGGGCCTTCGGGAGTGCCGTTCATGATTGGCCGCGGCAGGCGGCGGTCAGTATTTCGCTCAGCCTGGGAAGCTGGCTTTGCAGCGAATACCCACGCACGATTTTTTCCCGCGCAGCCCGGCCCATGCGCTCGCGCAATGTGGCGTTGCCGGCCAAGGTTTCCAGGGCTTCGTTCCATTCGGCGTCGCTGGATGCGAGAAATCCGTTGATGCCGGGCTCGACGATCTCGGCGTTCACCCCCACGGGCGAGGCAACGACAGGTTTGCCGCAGGCCATGTATTGGATCAGTTTGTAGCCGCATTTCCCCCGTTCCCAGGACAAATCGGCCAGCGGCATGATACCGATGTCGAGCATCTGGAGCAGCGCGTATTCCCGGCCTTCGCTCCAGCCGACGCGTTCTGCCCCGCTTACGCCGATGTCGGTATCGCCCGCCCCGATCAGCGTTAGCCGCAGGGCTGGGTTGTCGGCGATGCGCTGCAAGGGCGCCCGAACCGGGCGCAGGAATTCGGCGGTCGAGGGTGTGCCGATCCAGCCGATCCGCACCGGTTCCGAGGGATCGCGTGTGGGAGCGGCGGGCTCGGGGTAGCGGTTCAGATCGATTACGCTGGGGATGATTTCGACGCGCGCGGCTCCTGCCCGTTCGGCGCGTTCGGCTAAATAAGCGTTGCCGGCGACCACGGCCCGGGCATTCCGCATCACGCGGTCGATCTTGTCGCCCAGGACGGCGCGGATCAGCCGGTTGGGGTGGTCATCGTAGTTGTGGAAGACTGCGTCGTCGTAATCGACGACGTAGGGCATGCCCAGCCGTTCCAGCAAGGTCTCGCCCAGCGCGGGCAGCCAGGGGAACAATTCTTTCTCGATCCACAGCAGATCGAAGCGGCGCGCCTGGAACAGCGCTGCCAGACGGCGCAAGTAGGCGCCGACGATCTGGTCCGGCTTGCGCCCGCGCTGTGCGTACAGCGCTTGCAAATATGCGTTCGACAGGAAGGCAGAGATTTCGACCTGTATCCCCTGTTCGGCAAGATAGGGGATGTATTGGTAAAGCCGGACGCGGCTGCTCGCGCCCAGCGGCGTGTAACGGCCCAAGGCGAGAATTTTCATGACCGCTGTCCCGGACCGAGCCGGGCGCGATAAAGCCAGCCGAAGCCTTTCCAGGTATCGGTGAGTTCGCGCCGGTTGCCCCGGATCAGCGCATAAGCGGACCGCGCTAGCGGTTCGAGCAGCAGCACTGTCGCCTCGACCATGGCGGCTTCGAGGCGGGAGAAATGCTTGTGGGCATAGCGCAGCTTGCTTTGGGTCACGTAATAGAGCCGGCGGGCACTGATCTGGCGGGATACACCGCCGCCTCGGTGGAAGATTCTCGCGCCGGCGAGATAGCGGCTGCGCCACCCCTCCTGACGGGCGCGCAGAGCGAAATCCAGGTCTTCGTAGTAGACGAAGAAGCGCTCGTCGAAACCGCCGAGCCTTTCGAACAAGGTCCGTCTGACGAAGAAGAAGGCGCCGATGACCTGGTCGACGTCGCGGTCTGCATCGTGCGCCCATTCCTTCATGAAATGCGCGGGGAAGTGTCGCGGCAGCAGCCGGTCTAGCCCCAAGGCATAGGCGATCAGCCGGCCAGGCGTAGGGAAACGGGCGCAGCAGCGGGCTACGGCGCCGTCTTCTTCGATGCACTGGATGCCGCAGATGCCGACGTCTTCCGCAGATTCCATGAATCGGTAGGGAAGTTCCAGCGCGCCGCGATGCAGCTGGGTGTCGGGGTTGAGGAACAGCAGGTATTCGGCCTGCCCTTCCCGCGCTCCCTGGTTGCTGGCCCGACCGAAGCCCTCATTTCCAGGATTGTGGATCACCCGCAGTGGGAAGCCGAACTCTGGCAATCCATCGGCCGAGCCATCCTCGGATGCGTTGTCGACCACCGTGACCGTGAGCGGTACTGCTGCGGGGGCGCAATGGCCGATCGACAGCAGGCATTCCCGAAGCTGGGCTCCGGAATTCCAATTGACGATGACGATGTGGATGCCTTTCATAGTCGGCGGCTCCTGGGGGTTGAACTCAGAATTTCGGCCGTTCCCAGTTCAGCGAAAAGTCGTAATTGTCCCAGGCCAGATTCGGGCTGTAGGCCGGATCGTTGCGCAATAGATCGCCCCAGCGCTCCCGCATATAGGCGCATTCGCGCCGGAATCGCTCGATCTTGTCGGGGTCGGTGTCGTTGCCGCGGCTCAAGGACTCGTGATGATACAACTCGGCGTCCGGCGTCCAAACATTGCGGTAGCCGGAGGCTTTGAGGCGCAGGCAGAAATCCACGTCGTTGAACGCTACGGCCAGCGCCGGGTCGAAGCCGCCGATGCTTTCGAAGACGGTTTTTCGGATCACCATGCAGGCCGCGGTGACGGCGGAAAACTCCTGCAGCAGCACCGCCCGGTCGCAGTAGCCGGGCAGACCTTTCGGTAGGAACTTATGCGCGTGGCCGGCGACGCCACCGACCAGGATCACGCCGGCGTGCTGCAAGCGGTCGTTGGGGTACCACAGGCGCGCGCCGACAGCGCCGATGCCGGGCCGTTGTGCCAGTCCCAGCATCTCGCCCAGCCAATGCGGCGTGATGACTTCGATGTCGTTGTTGAGGAAACCCAGGAATTCGCCGCTGGCATGTTCGGCGGCCCGGTTGTTGATAGCGGAAAAGTTGAACGGACTGGGGTCTGGAATTACGCGGACGCCGCCGTTTTCGAGTTCGCTGAAATACGCCAGCGTGACGGGATCGTTGCTGCCGTTGTCGATGACCAGGATTTCGTAATTCGGGTAGTCGGTGCGCGTTTTTATGCTTTCGATACAGGTGCGCAGCAGGTCGGCCCGGTTTCGGGTGGGAATGATGATGGAAACCCGCGGCCGCTCCCGGCTCGGCGGGAATCGTACCGTCAGCCCGCGAGCCGCTTCCCGGTTGATCTCGATGCTCGCCTCCTCGCCCCGACGTTTCAGGTGGTCCGCTACGGCCTGGCGGTAGATTTCGATTTCGGCGTCTCGCTTCTCGCGGCGGGAATACGGCCGATGGCAGAGTATCGCCGGAATATGGGCGATGCTTTCGCTGCCGTGGTTTTCGTAGAGCCGGAAGACGGCGTCCGGCAGCGAGAAAGGCTCCAGGCAGTCGCCACCGGCCTGTTGAGCCAGTGTGGATGCGCTGATGAAAACGGGTGTATGCAAATAGAAGCGGGCTAGCGACAGCTCGTAGTTCCAGTCCGGCTTGAACTCGCCGAAGCAGCGGTGTTTTCCGTTCAGCAGATAGTCATGGTCGCTGTAGATTAGCTTGAACTTGGGGTAGCCGTCGATGCAGGCCGCGACCCGGCTGATCGCATCGCTCGTCAGCCGGTCGCCGGCTTGCAGGAAACAGACGAACTCCTTGCCATCGAGTTCCGTTCCGTCGGCTAGGAAAGTCAGCGGAGGCAGCGAGCTCTCCATCACCGTGATTCGGATGACCAAGCCTTTGAAGTCTTGGGCGTGAATCGAATCCACGGTGGCCTGGATGTCGTCCTGCGAGGCGGTCCCGGTCGAGCCGATGAAGAAAGCGATATGAAGGGTGTCCAGGGCGGAGGTTTCAACCTTGGAGCGGATTTTCGTTTCTCCCCAGGGGTGGCGGACCCATAGGGCGTAGAAAACGGTGTAATTCAGCGTGCTCAGGAGCAGCATGGCCGGCTTTTTGACCGCGCCCGCCAGGGCCATGCGCAACACCTGTGCCAGCATCCGGCCCAAGGGTTTGCGATAGGCAGGCACGAACGGCAGCCCGAACAAGGATAGAGCGGTGTAGCGCAGTGCTTTGACCACACGAGGCCGCTTCAGAAAGCCCGGCAGTAGTGCATGGCGGGGAACTGTGGCCCCGATCCGGAAACGTACGGTACGCATAGGAAACGATTCGAATGGCAGGGTAGATCCTAATTTCCGGTATCCGGAATAGGATGTCGGGTGAGGCAGCGCAAAATCAATTTGCACGGGTAAACCTTGGAGCCATGCCGGGCCATGGGCGAACTCAAATAGATCGACAGCGCTTTGAGGCCCTGCCGGGCCGAACGGCCGCAGGCAGAGTACCAGAGGCGGCAGAAATCGCGGTGGAGACGGCTTAGAGGGATGCCGCATTTTGTCGAGACGGCTTCGGCCAGCGATTCTAGCCAGTGCCGTGCGCTCATCATGCGTTCTTCGCCGCCTCCGAACCTGAGATCGAACAACTCCATGTGCAGCTTTTTTTGGTCCGGCGTAGGCAATAAGCCGAAGGTTTCAAGATGCTCGATCCTGACTCTGTCCCTCGTGGCGATCTGTTCGCGTTTGTTGCTGTTGCTGACGTTCTCCGGATGCGAGCGGTAGCGCAGCAGCACCTGAGGTAGATTGCCGAGGCGGGTGTGACGCGCCAGTCTGACCCATAACTCGTAATCTTCCGCATGCTTGTAGGATTCGTCATATCTCAGGCTATGTCGGTTAAGAACGGCCATGCGCGCGATGATCGAACTATGAAGGAATACGTTGTCGTCGAGCAGGCCGTAAATGATGTCTTCGTGTTTGCTGGGCGGCTGGATGATTTGCTGAATACCCTCGTGGAATATCTCGTAAGCCGTACCGCAAAGGCCGACATCCGGGTTTTCGTCTAGATATGCGATCTGGCGCTCGAGCCGCTCCGGCAGCGCGATATCGTCGCTATCCATGCGGGCAACCAGCTCGGTTTCCACCATGCCGAGTCCGCGGTTCAGGGTCTTCACGAGTCCCAGGTTTTGCGGATTCCGCTCGACTCGGATGCGAGGGTCGCCGAAGGCCGAGGCTATGGCCGCGCTGGAGTCGCTCGAGCCGTCGTCGATGACCAGCAGGATGAAGTCGCGGTAAGTCTGACTCAGAATGCTTTCTATGGCGGGTGCGAGGTATTTTTCGCTGTTGAAGGCCGGCATGAGGATGGTCAGGCGCGGCGTCAGGGGCGCGTCACTTAGAGAAAACGTCATTTTGCGTCGATCCGGATGTGGGGTATCCGCGTTCAAGACTGTGTGAAAAGCGATGAAGCAAAGGCTTGCGCAGAATTTTGAGCGTCTAGGATATCAACGACCTCAGGTGTGTCTCAAACGATTTTCGCGCGGTTCAAACACCGGTAGAGCAGCTTCAAAGTATATAAAGGATTTCCAAAAAGGCCGTAGGGTTTTTTTACGAAACGAAAAAATACCCCAGCACCGCTATCGGCGACCTTTCCGCATGCTGAATACCACAGCCGGTTGAATTCCATGAAAAGAGTAAAGGGGTTCTGGCGGCAGCGGAGGACCGCGATCCGGTAAAGCTTCGACAGCCATGCGCCGGCTTCGTGCAGCCGGGAGGGGGGGCCGTCGAATTGCAGGCTGAACAATTGCCGGTGTAAATCGGCGACTTCGGCATCCGGCGCTAAACCGAGATTGCTGCGGTGAATATATCTGACCTTTGCCGCAGAAATTTCCTGCTGTTGCTTGAAGCGAGAGCTGCTGTTATTCGGGTGAAATCTATATTTGACGAATACCCGGGAGAGATTGGCCAGGCGGCTATGATGCGAAAACCTGACCCACAGCTCATAATCCTCGGCATAGGCGAACGCGGAGTCGTACCGCAGCTGGTGCCGTTCGAGTATGCTGCGCCTGAACATGACGGTATTGTGAGCCATCACATTATCGAAAATCAGCGCATAGACGATGTCTTCATGCTTAGTCGGCGGTCGGACCACGATGCTTTCGGTGTCGGTAAAGCGCTCGTAATACCCCCCGCAGAGGCCGATGTCGGGGTGGGCATCCATGAATGCCACTTGTTCCTCCAGCCGGTATGGGGTTGCGATATCGTCGCAATCCATGCGGGCGACGTATTCCGACTCGATGAGATCCAAACCTTTGTTCAGAGTTTGAATCAGGCCCCTATTAGCCTGATTCGTTTCGATCGAAAGTCTGGGATCTCTGACGGATCGAAGGATTTCCAGACTTCGGTCTGTGGAGCCGTCGTCTATGGCCAGCAATCGGAAATCGCGGTAAGTCTGCGATAGAACGCTTTCCAAAGCCTCTCTCAAATAGGGTTCGCCGTTGTAGACCGGTAATAGAACGGTGACTCTGGGCGCCGATGTGTGTGTCTTCACGATGTTGAATAGGGGACAAGCCCTGCGGTTTATCTGGTTCCGCGTGCGATTATTCCTAAATCTCGTAGGGGTAATCGAAGTTCACGAAATCATTGAGATATCTGGCATAAACGAGATCCTGGGTCTTCCTGTCATAGAAGTCGCGCAAATTCACGCGTCCGGCGTCCGTTTTGTTGAGGTGTCTCAGTTGCGGAATATCGTTCGACGGAATGCCAAGTTTCTGGAACGTCGCCGCGTAATCGGCCGCATAGTTCTCGAATCGCCCGATATGGATATACGGAATCCGGCCGTAATGGATGTTGACGGTTTGGCTGCGCCAATGCGGGTCCATGGCATAGTCGGTTTGTCCGACGACCGCTTCGACGAACTGGGCAAAATTGGCGGGCGCCGTGCCGTCGGGCATCCTGCGGGCTTGCGGGTTGTCGGCCGTTGCGTTGTTGTCGAATTTGTTGAGATAGCAGGAAAGCAGCCGCTGATAAGGGTTCCGCACGAAGGTGACGAACCGGTATTTTTCGCGGACGAGTTTGCTCAGTGTCGGATTGGGGAATATCGGAGTGAATGCCTTGAGAGGCGATGAGTCGTAGTGGATCACTTCGAGGTTGAAAGGGTCGAGGTCGCTCTTGCGATTCCGGAGCTCCAGCTCCGCCATCGCGGATTTCAGCGAGGTGCAGCCCGTTTTGGGATTATCGATATAGGCATAGCGGTACCGGCGCGAAATATAGATTCCGAAGAGGAAATCCGTGAGCGGTATCGCGCGCAGAGCGTTGCGCGTGATCGGGCAGATGATTTGAGTCGCGGCAAGCCTGACGCGCTCAATTCGGGTCAAATGTTGATTGAAGGCCATATTCTTCGAAACCGCTCCTAGAAACGGCGGCTGATGAGTGAGTAATCTCGGGAAATAACGTTCCGGATGAACCGCCCTATCTTGCCGGTCATCGGGGAGCGCGTTGGGTTGCCGGAGTCCAGTTTGATGCCGTGTTCGCCCAGCGTACGGCTGAAGTTGTCCAGCCTGTGCCGGTAAGCGGTTCTGAATTCTTCAAAGGCCGTGTTCGTCAACAGGCTTGCTGCCAGTTCATCGGCTTTGGCTGCGCCGATCGCGTCGACTGAAATATTCGGAAGCTTGAAGAAGTCCGACAATTCGCGCGCGCGCAGATCGTTCCAGATAAAAACGCCGGGCACGCCGGCTTGCATGGCGACGATGCCGCCGTGGAAGCGGTCTCCGAGATAATAATCTGCCCGGGTGCAGAATACCCGCCAGGCATCGAGGTTCTGAAAGTACCAGAAATGCTCGAACGGGACCGCCGTGCCGAGTATGCGTTCGAATATCGGACGGCACACTTCCGTGCGAACTTGCCCGGTCGCGTCGTTGTACAGGTTTTCGGGGGAGGCGCAGGTGCGGGCAACCGCCAGCAGTTCGTCCTGCATGACGTAGTGACTCTTGTTTTCGCGGAACAGCGAAACCAGCTTCAAGCTGCGCGGCGAGCGCGAAAGGATGTGTCCGGAGGTGATGGCGGTCGGAGTCGCACTCCATGACGGGGGCGTAACGCCGAGCATATTCTGCGGGTAAACGTACAGGCTGGGGCATCCCAGCGCGCGTGCGCGCCGGAGTCCCGCACTGTGCAGCCAGCTCTCCGTTTCCAAGCCGCGTACTCCGAAGACCAGAGCTTTCCGATCGAACAGGCGCAGCAGCCGCTGCGAGCCTTCGGGCAGGGCGGAAAGTGTCGGCGGGAGCGCATCCTGCATGCCGATGCCGAATACCATGAAGTCCGTGTCGAGCGCGCCGGCGGCATCGGCAAGGTCGCTCAGGTCGTAGTCCGTCCTGATCGCATTCGCCATCAAGAATACGATGAGGTCGAAATTTTTCTTGATCTCGTCCCGGATACGCTCGCTGTTCCAATCCGCTGCCAGCAGTTGCGGAAGATTGAGGTAACAGCATTGGGAGCGGTCGAGTTCTAGGATGCGGCTCAAGGACTCGCCTATCACCATGTTGCCGGTATTCTCCGTGAGCGCGGCGTTCCGCTCGATATTGCGCAACGAAGTCCGGGCCGGGCGCGGCATGCCGCCTGCAAAGGGCAGCGTTCCCGCAAACGGATAGCGGGTGTCGGTTGGAAGCCGGGCAAAAAGGATTCGGGGTGCGCGCATGATTGCTTTTGGTGTGTGAAGCGGCTCAGGCAGCCGGGAGAGCTTCTATCTCGATCGGAGCATAACAGCCTAATTTGTCCCCCGCCCGGCGGCTGATGTTCTGAATCAGCCGGTCGTCCGCATCGGAGGCGAACAGGTCGACCGTGCAAATGTTTTCCTGCTCGAAAAGCTGTTCGTGAGTCGCCCATAAGTCCAGCCGGATAAAATAGCTTCCCGGCGCCAGATGGTGGTCGCGGATGAGCAGTTTCAATTCATGCATTCCGGGGCGGACGTCCTCCGATTCCGCCTTGCAGGTCAAGACTCGGGCGCCGATGGTATTGATGAAGCTCAGCGTGAAGACGATGCGCGGGCAAGCTGCCGTTGTGGCGAAGCCGAGCCGGAAACTCAGGGGCTCGTTGAATCCCGGACGGGTTTCGTCGCGGAGCCAGCGGAGATTCAGGTTCGAGAGCCAATCGACCTTGGCGTCGAAACCGGAGCGGCGGTCATCGTCGGCATCGGCGGTCAGATAGCGGGTGACCGCTTCGCCGGTTTCGGCGTCGCAGACAATGTTTCCCCGCTCGAGCAACAGGGCGCGGTCGGTCAGCTGCATGATGGAGTTCATGTTATGGCTGACGAAAATCAGGGTCCGCCCTTCCCGGCCGATTTCGTTCATCTTGCCGATGCACTTCTTCTGGAAGCGCGCATCGCCGACCGCCAGCACTTCGTCCACGATCAGGATTTCCGGCTCGATATGGGCGGCGACCGCAAATCCCAAGCGGACATACATGCCCGAGGAATAGTGTTTGACGGGCGTGTCCAGAAACTGTTCGACTTCGGCGAAGGCGACGATTTCGTCGAACCGCCTATCTATTTCGCTTTTCGACATGCCGAGGATGGCGCCGTTGAAATAGATGTTTTCCCTGCCGGTCAATTCCGGGTGGAAGCCGGTGCCCACTTCTAGGAGGCTCGCGATGCGTCCTCTGATGCTGATTCTGCCCTTCGAGGGTTCGAGGATGCGGGACAGGATTTTCAGCAGGGTGGACTTGCCGGCGCCGTTGCGTCCGAGCAGGCCGATTTTTTCTCCGTGCCGGATTTGGAAAGACACATCGCTCAATGCCCAAAACTCTTCGGTAGCATCGCCGCCCAGGCGCTGCCGGGCCATTCGCCGGCGAAGAGCGCTCAACGAACCGGCCAAGGTGTCCCGCAAGCTGTCTTTGGGGCGGTTGGCTTGATGGTGAAGAGTGAAGGATTTGCCGACGGATTCGGCAGTGATCGCATAGGACATGGTTTAGAGCAGTTCGGCGAAACGTTTTTCGATGCTGCGGAAATAGGCGATCCCGCTGGCGGTCACCAGAACGGCGATACCCAGAGATATGGCGAGCTCCTGCGTAGGCGGGGGGGCCGATGTGGCGAAGATCGACCAGCGCATCCCGTCGATGATGCCGGTGAAGGGATTGAGCGCGTAATAGGCGCGCCAAGCTTCCGGCACAATCGAGGCGCTGTAGGCGATGGGCGAGAGATAAAGCCCCATCTGCAAGGCGAACGGAACGACCTGACGGAAGTCGCGAAAGCGTACGCTCAGCGCCGAAACCCAGATGGCCCAGCCGAAAGTCAGCATGAGGGTCAGCAGCAGGATCGGAGGCAGAAACAGGAGATTGAGCGTAAGCGGTATGTGCTGCCAAGCCAGCAGCGCAGCCAGCATCGCGAGGCCGACGGCGAGTTCCACAATATTGAATATTACCCCGCTTATGGGGACGATAATGCGCGGGAAATAGATTTTCGTGATGATGTTTTCCTTATTCGCGAGGCCGAGGCTGGCCTCGTTGATCGCGCTGGCGAAGAATTGCCAGGGAATCATCCCGGCCAGCACCAGAAGCGAATAGGGCGCGCCGTCGGAAGGTAGCCGGGCCAGCCTGCCGAAAATCAAGGTAAACACGGCGATGGTAAACAATGGCCGGATCAATGCCCATGCAATACCTATGGAGGTTTGCTTATACCTGACGAGAATGTCGCGCCACGCCAGGAAATAGAATAACTCGCGGTAGCGCCAAACATCGCGCCAGTAATGGCGCTCGCTTTTTCCTGCTTCGATGATGATTTCTGAGTGTGCAGACACGGATGGAGTGACTGAAATTTATAGTTTTGGTGTGTTTGCTGCTGGGTCTGAGCCGGACGGACGCGCGGATTATTCGCGACCCGGAAAATATATGTTAAGGCGTACTAGGCATCGGATTCAGCGGTGAGCAGGGTATCGGATAGCGAGGCTCGGAGGCGGAGCTGTGCCTGCTACCCCATCCGGGTTTGCCCGGCTTTAGCCACCTTTATTATGCGCTCCGAAACGCGTTTAATCAAAGCGGCGCTGGCTTCGGTAAGCCGGAGCCGCGCCGCTGGGTCAGTCCTGGCATCCAGGGCTCCCGCCATGCTTGGATTACCCGTCCGGCGTAGGGGTGCCGCTTGGCTGTTGGCTGGCGCTGCCGCGAGCGGAAATTAGATGCAAACACATGTGAAAGTTGTGCCTAGCGCCGGGCTTGAGGGAATTCGAGCGATTTTGCCTGGAAAATCCGTGCGGGATTCTGTAGATTGTGGGCAGATGGCGCTATTAGGCGCTATGGGACTGCTCGCGTTTTCTCTAGGGCCGAATATGCGCAAAGATTTTGAATTGATATTGAACGGACTCGGTAAGGAATGGGATTTGTTGCGTTCCAGAGGTATTTCTACTGAACAGGTTAAAACGGTTTGCCTGGCCTTGGGGCCTTACCGGAATTTGACGACGCTGACGGCATCCATCCTTTTTTTGCATCCGACCTGTCAAGTACTTAACCACGGCGGGCAGCGCATCTTGGGCGACAGACGGCTGGATTGGATAGCGGACTATGGTCCAGCGTCGTTCGAAAAATTCTTGCGGTATGCTATTTATATATCGAAAAGCGGCACGCGCGGCCATCACGGCGGCTCGATTGTACATTCCCATGCTTTCGATGAGAAATATAAGACCTCTTCGATTTTCAAAGAAACGGCGCTCGGTCTGGTCAAAGAAAGGATAGAGTGCTTGTTTTGGAAAGAATCGCTACGGATTTCCAACCATATAAGAGCCCATAATGTCGATGTCCTGCGCTTGCTTGAGGCGGAGCCGAGATTGCGGTTCTTGATGCCGATTAGAAACCCCCTGGACTGCGCCAAATCGAATATATTGACGGGGCATGCGGACCTGTTCGGTTCCCGGCCGGAGCGGGCTTCCGAAGAAGAAGTGCTTGATTTGGTACTGGAAGAAATTCTTTGGTTCAAGCAGATGGCGTCGGCGGCGCCGGATCGGTTTTTCCATTATTTCGAGTTCGATCTCGGCTGGAACGTATTGGTCGGCATGGAGAAATTCCTCCAGCTTTCGCCGAATGCCGAATGGGCTTCGGCGGCATTGAGGGCCTGCGCAGTCGAGTCGAAGTACCAGCACCCCGAGTCTTTCGTTTCCTTTTTCCGCGAGTCTGTGGAGAAAAAATTTGCGGCCTATCCGGAATTTGCCCATCAGCTATTGAAATTTTCGGATGTTCAGGTCTAGCCGGGTGGGCCAGAGTTCGTGCAGAGGGCTCGGAAGCGGTGGCGTGATTCGGCAGTGGATGCGATGAGCACGCTTTGTCACCCCGTACCTAAAAAAATCGTCCGCCGATTTCCTCGGTCCGGTTTCCTATTCTCTGGGGCAGGCGTTCCTCCGCTGTTAGCCCGGCTGTACCAAAGCCGCTCGATTTCCTCTGTCGAGGACTTGGGACGCTCGCTCAAGGAGCTGCCGCCGCCGTCTTCGCTCAAGGGTATGGACGGCATGACTGCCGCGCTGGAGTCCGCCATTCTGGGGCGGAAACAGATCATGGTCGTCGCCGATTTCGACGCCGACGGCGCGACGAGCTGCGCCGTGGCGCTGCGGGGGCTGCGGGCATTGGGCGCGGAGCGGGTGTCCTACATTGTGCCCAATCGTTTTACCTGCGGTTACGGTTTGACGCCGGAGTTGGTCGAACTGGCCGCCGAGCAGCGGCCGGACGTCTTGCTGACCGTCGATAACGGCATCGCCTGCCATGCCGGCGTCGCGGCGGCGAAATCGCGGGGGATGACGGTGCTGGTGACCGACCACCATTTGCCGGGAGAGTCGCTGCCGGATGCGGACGCCATCGTCAATCCCAATCTTTCCGGAGACGCGTTTCCGGGCAAGGCATTAGCGGGCGTCGGCGTGGTCTTTTATGTCTTGCTGGCTTTGCGTTCCCGCTTGCGCTCGAGTGGCTGGCTGGGCGGTGAGCGGCCGGAGCCGAACCTGGCGGAGCTGCTGGATCTGGTGGCCTTGGGGACCGTGGCGGACGTGGTGCCGCTGGATCGGGTCAACCGCATCCTGGTGCATCAGGGCTTGCAGCGCATCCGGGCTGGCCGCGCCTGTCCCGGTATCCAGGCGCTGCTGGAGGCGGGAGGAAAGAATTGGGCTGCGCTCGCTTCGGACGCGCTCGGTTTTACGGTGGGGCCGCGCCTGAATGCCGCCGGGCGGCTCGACGATATGAGCCTGGGGATCGAATGCCTGCTGGCGGACGATCCCGCCGTTGTGCAGGAATATGCGGGTTTGCTGGACGATATGAACCGGGAGCGCAAGGATATCGAGGCGCAGATGAAGGCCGAGGCCTGGGCGATGCTCGATGCCGTCGATGTCGGAGGGCGGGACCAGTCCGGCGTTTGCCTGTTCGATCCGTCCTGGCACCAGGGGGTGATCGGCATTCTGGCGTCGCGGATCAAGGAGCGGCTGCACCGGCCGGTGGTCGCGTTCGCGCGGGCCGACGACGGACTGCTCAAAGGCTCGGCGCGCTCCATCGCCGGGGTGCATGTCCGCGACGTGCTCTGTGCGGTGGCGGCCCGGCACCCGGAGCTGATCGTCCGCTTCGGCGGGCACGCGATGGCGGCGGGTTTGACCTTGGAACCTCATCGGCTGGCGGCATTCGCGGCGGCTTTCGACGCCGAGGTGGCGGCGGCGCTGGACGGCGTCGATCTGGAACATACGGTGGTGACCGATGGCGAGCTGCCGCCTGATCAGTTCCGGCTCGATACCGCAAGCGCGTTGCGTGAGGCCGGCCCCTGGGGGCAGGGATTTCCCGAGCCGCTTTTCGACGGGGAGTTCGAGGTGCTGAACATGCGGATCGTCGGAGCAAAGCATCTGCGGCTATCGCTCCAGGTGCCCGGCACCGCACGCCAGGTCGAGGGCATCGCGTTCTTCGTCGCCGACCCGCCGGAATGGCTGGGCTGCTGGCGGCTGCGTGCGGCCTACCGGCTGGAGGTCAACGAGTTCCGGGGCGCTTCCAGCCTCCAGCTCGGGATCGAATATATGGAGTGGGCCGACTAGCGGCAAGGCAGGTGCTGGCCGGTACCGGGGCGCGAGCCCTGACGCAGGCTCCGCCAGGCGTACCGCTGAGCCAGTTCGACAGCTGATGCCATGGTGTGGCCTAGTGCGAGATAGCCTGCCGCCGCCGCCGCCAGGGTGCAGCCCGAGCCGTGATAGCTGTGCGGCAGGCGCGGCCAGCGGTAGGCGGTGGTTCCGGCGGCGGTATGCAAGCGGTTGACGACGTCGTCGGTAAGGGCATGGGTGCCGGTGATCAGGACGCTGGGGCAGCCGAACGTCAGGAGGTTGGCGGCATTTTCCGCAAGCTCGGCGCTGCCGCCGAGACGGCGGGCTTCCGGCACGTTAGGGGTGACGAGGGTCGCTCGCGGCAGCAGCTGGGTCCGGATGGCGCCGACCAGTTCTTGCTTTGCGAGTTCGGCGCCGCCTCCTGCGGCCAGCACGGGGTCGAGCACCACGGGCAGAGCGCCGAGGTGGTCTAGGAGCGCCGCGACGGCATAGGCGATCGGTGCGCTGCCCAGCAGACCGATTTTTACGGCAGCGATGGGCATATCTTGGATGAGTGTCTGCGCTTGGGCCAGGAAGTTTTCGGGGTCTTGGGGCAGTACGGCTCGCACATCCGTCGTGTTCTGCGCCGTCAGCGCGGTGATCACGGTACAAGCGCGGCAGCCTATCGCGGCGAGGGTTTCGATGTCGGCCTGGATGCCGGCGCCGCCCGTCGGATCGTGTCCCGACAGGCAGAGCACGGTGAGCGGGTGAGTTCCTGGAGTTGTCATGAGTGTTCGAATAGGATGAAATGTCGCCCTAGCGCGACAGGTGTGGCGGCCTTAAAGAGGGGCTCTCGACATGATTTGTTCTGCCATACGCAGGCAAAGAGAGCCGGAATGTCCCGTCGTGCCGTCATGGTCTACCCTATCCCGGATTCGCTGTCTACTCTTAACTGTAAGAGTCGCGCCGGATCCTGTTTTGGAGTCCGACGCGGGTGTCGCGTTTTTCGGCAGGGGAGACAGTTCAAATGAAATGGAGTGTAACCAGTAGAGTGATTTCCACGAGTCCTCCTCCCGCGCAGTTTGCGCAAATCGCCGAGAAATTCTGTCGGCTGGTGAGCGTGTTCGCTCAGCATGAGCCGGCGGATTGGCTCGCGCTGGTCGCGCGCGAATTGGAACCGTTAGATGTCGCGATGAAGCGGATGGCGGGCGCGGCGGACCAGGACGGCTACAGCTTGCTGGAAGGCATAGAGCAGCGCCACCAAATGTTTGTGGAGCTCAAAACCTTTCTCGGCCCTATGGACGACTATTGGACCGACGCGGATCTCGAAGTCGGCGACGGGGTGATGACGGGCAGCATCGCGGATAACATCACTGAGATCTATTTCGCCTTGAACCGCGGGTTGGCATTGTGGAGCAAGGGGGGGGGCGAATCCTCGGCCGTCAGGGAGTGGGTCGCGGGTTTCGAGACGCATTGGGGCGGGCATCTGGACAATCTCAGGTCTCAGCTGAAGCACAAGGCCACGCTGCACTGAGCGCCTGCCCCGAAAGCCGGCGAACCTTCCGGACGGAACCGAGCTTCTTGCGGTAAAATCCCGCGTTTACCGATTCGCGAACTTAGCGGGGATTTGCCGGATGCTGGACATCATCAAAGGCGGCGGACTGCTGGTCTGGCCGTTACTGATTTGCTCCATCGTTGCTCTCGCCATCATTTTGGAACGTCTGTGGGCGTTGCGCACCAGCCGGATTCTGCCGGCGGAGCTGGCGCCGGCGGTATGGACGCTATGGCGGAACCATCAACTCGACGGCGGCAGCATCCGCCAGCTCGCTCTGAGTTCCCCGCTGGGTGCGGTACTGGCGGCGGGTCTGGCCAACCACAAGCACGGCCGCGAGGTCATGGAGAACAGCATCGACCAAGCGGGTCGCCAGGTCGTCCATGCTATGGAACGCTACCTCAATACCCTGGGCACCATCGCTTCGATCTCTCCCTATCTCGGCTTGCTCGGCAGCGTGCTGGGCATGATGAAGGTATTTTCGGGGTTTTCCGCGGCGCACGGCGCGGGCAATCCTGCTGCGCTGGCCGGCGGCTTGTCGGAAATCCTCATCACTACCGCCGCCGGTCTGGCCGTGGCCATCCCCAGCCTGATGTTCTACCGCTATTTCCAGGGGAGGGTGAACGAGTTGTCGATGCGCCTGGAGGACGAAGCCGTCCGTTTGGTCGCAGTTCTGCACGGCGAACGCGAAGAGTGAGTTCGCTGTGAACTTTCGCCCGCAGAATCGCGATGAGCCGGAATTGAACCTGATTCCGATGATCGACGTCCTCATCGTGCTCATGATCTTCCTGGTCCTCACTACTACCTTCAGCCGGGAAACCGGACTCGAGCTGCAGTTGCCGAAATCGCAAAGCGCGGTTTCCGAAGAGTCGCCCAAAGGCGTGGACATCGCCATCGGCGCGGAGGGTCAGTTTTCGGTGAACGGCAAGTCCTTGCCCGACAACCGCCTCGAAACCCTGCGCGAAGCAATCAAGGCGGCTGCCGGCGAGCAGCGCGACCCTATGGTTATCGTCAGCGCCGACCGGGCGACACGGCATCAGCACGTCGTCACCGCGTTAGACGCCGCCAGCCAGCTGGGTTTTGGCCATATCAGCTTCGCTGCCGAAGCTGCGGCCGAGAGTAAGCCTTGAGCGGGTCGGAGGGCGTCGCTACTTGGCTGCAGCGGCAATGGTATGGCGCAGTACCGCCGCACTGGGCTTTGCGTGCGCTGAGTCCGGGGTTTGCCGCCGCCGTTGCTTTGCGGCGCAAATATTATGGCGCGAGGGCGAGAAGGCCGATTCTCGGCTGTCCGGTTGTCGTCGTTGGCAACCTCAGCGTGGGCGGCACAGGCAAGACGCCGCTGGTGATCGCTTTGGTGGAGCTGCTGCGCGAACACGGATGGTCGCCCGGGGTGATCAGCCGCGGCTACGGCGGCTCGGCCCGCGAACCGCGCGAAGTGCTATGCGACAGCGATCCGGGCGAGGTCGGCGACGAGCCCTTGCTGATCCGGCAGCGCGCCGGTTGTCGGGTCTTCGTTTCGCCGAAACGCCTGGAAGCCGCCCGTGCAGTGATCGAAGCTGGCGCGAATATCGTTCTTTCCGACGACGGCCTCCAGCACTACGCCCTGCCGCGGGATGTCGAGATTGCCGTGGTCGACGGCATGCGCCGGTTCGGCAACGGCAGGCTGCTGCCGGCGGGGCCGTTGCGAGAGCCGGTCGAGCGGCTGGCAAGCGTGGATTTAGTGGTCTGCAACGGCGGTCGGCCAGGGCCTGGTGAATCATCCATGACGCTGGATGGCGGGACGGCGGTGCGTCTCGCCGACGGCGAGCGGTGCCCCTTGGCCGCCTTTGCAGGACGGAAGACCGTCGCCATGGCAGGCATAGGCAATCCGGAGCGTTTTTTTTTGCATCTGGCTGCCGCAGACCTGAGCTTCGAGCCCGTGGCATGGCCCGACCATCATGCCTATTCCCCCGACGATTTCCGGTCCGTTCCGGAAGACACGCCGGTCCTGATCACCGAGAAGGACGCTGTGAAATGCCGCCGGCTGGACGATCCCCGAATCTGGTACATTCCCGTCTCTGCCCGTCTCGACCCGGCTTTCGCGCCCCGATTACTGAACATCTTAGAGAGGATCCGACATGGACAAACAACTGCTTGAGATTTTGGTCTGCCCCGTCTGCAAGGGCGAGCTGATCTATCTGCGGGAGCAGCAGGAACTGGTTTGCCTGGCCGACAAGCTGGCCTACCCCATCCGCGACGACATTCCTGTGATGCTGGAGAGCGAGGCGAGGAGGCTTGGCCTCGATGAATACGACGCCCTGCGCAAGCGTCGGACGGCCCAGCCTGCCTGATGAGCGCGGCGTTTACCATCGTCATCCCGGCGCGCTACGGTTCCACTCGGCTGCCGGGTAAGCCTCTGCTCGAACTGGGCGGCAAGCCGATGATCGTTCATGTCTGCGAGCGGGCGCTCGAAGCCGGTGCCGCCCAGGTCGTGGTGGCGACCGACGACGAACGCATCGCCGAGGCGGTGGACGGCTTGCCGGTCACCGCGATGCTGACCCGGTCCGAGCATGCCAGCGGCACCGAGCGGCTGGCTGAAGTGGCCGAGCGCCTGGCCTGGGGCGATGACACCATTGTGGTCAACCTGCAGGGCGACGAGCCCTTCATGGAAAGCGTCCTGCTGCGCGCTCTGGCGGTGGCTCTGCGGCAGCGCCAGGATTGCCCAGTCGCCACCTTGGCTGCGCCTATCCGCCAGGCCGAGGAGATCTTCGACCCCAACGTGGTCAAAGTGGTCACCGACGGCGAGAGCCGGGCGCTGTATTTCAGCCGCGCCGCCGTGCCCTGGGACCGCGATTCTTTCGCCGAAGGCGCCGCTGTTCCCAAGTCTGGGCAGGGCCTGCCTTACCGCCGCCACATCGGGGTTTATGCCTACACCGCAGCTTATCTGCGCCGCTATGCCGATCTGGCGCCTTCGCCGCTGGAACACATCGAACGGCTGGAGCAACTGCGTATCCTCTGGCACGGCGACCGCATCCTGGTGGTGCCGGTGGAGGGCGCTCCCGCGCCGGGCATAGATACCGCCGCCGATCTCGAGCGGGCCGAACGCCACTTGGCCGGCGGGGCGCCTTAACTGGCATGGACGCGTCGCTGGGGATATGGGGGCTGTTCTTCAGCGCCTTCGTGTCGGCAACCCTCGCTCCCGGGGGCTCGGAGGCGGTGCTGGCCTACCTAGTGCACACCGGGTACGCGCTGCCCGCCGAACTCGTGACCGTGGCCAGCATAGGCAATACCTTGGGATCGATGACGACCTGGGGCATGGGCTGGCTATGGGCGCGCAGGCGTCCGCTGGACGTGGAGGCCATCGAGAACCCCAGGCAGCGGCGGGCGGTGGAGTCGCTCAAGCGCTGGGGCAGCGGGCTGTTGCTGATGGCGTGGATTCCGGTGCTGGGCGACGGCTTCTGTTTCGCCGCCGGCTGGCTGCGGCTGTCGCTGATCCTGTCGGTGATTTATATCGCCGTCGGCAAGGCTCTGCGCTACGCCGTCGTCGCCTGGCTGGCGAGCTGATCTAGCGGCGGTATTGAGGCGAATAGGGCCGGTTGCTCGACACAGCGATCGGCTTCGATACCGACAGAATTTCGTCGGCGATCGTCGCGTACAGCTCCCGCGTCCATTCCGGCTGCCCGGCGGCGGTCTGGTCCAGCGGCCAAGCCCTGGGATCGTGTGGCGCGATCACCACCTTCATGTTTTCCTTGCCGACGTGTGCCGCCAGCACGAACAGCTCCTCTATGGCCTCGTCCCCCATGGCCAGGCATCCGGCGGACACCGCCCGGCCGTGGATGAAGATGTCCGAACCGGGATTGGTGCGGCCTTCGCGCTCGGCGTGATAAAGGTCGAAGTCGTTCGGGTAGTTCAGCTTCATCGACAGGTGGTAATTGCTGTTCGGATTCAGCCCTACGATTTGGTACACGCCTTCCGGCACCTGCTTGTCGCCCTGGCGCAGCTTGGGTCCCGCCGCGCCGCTGGCCGCTCGGATGTCGTAGTGGCGGATCATCCGGAATTCACCGCTGTCCCGTGCCCATAGCTCCAGCTTTTTCTCCAGTTTCAAGCCGATCAGTACAACTTCGCGCGGCGGATACTCGACTCCGGCCTTTTCGAAATAGGGTTTCAGCTTCTGGATCGAATAGGGTCCGAAATCGTGCAGTACGTCCGACACCGTGCGCTGCTCGGACCCGCCAAAGAGAGGGGGCTGATAAGCCGGACGGCGGAACGCAGGTCTGGGAAGATAGCTGCGCTCGGGGGCCGCAGCCGCGAGTTTTTGCTTATTGGCTTGTTTGTTCGAGCTGGCGCAGGCCGTCAGCAGCACGGCGAGAACGGGAAGGAGCAAAAAAGCGGCTTTCAGCGCCATGATCGTTACCTCGGCACGACAGTTTCCGGCAGCCCACATTATGACGGTGGAGGGCGCGTCTCGCCAGTCGGCTGCCTTGGCGTCATCGGGCTTCGTTGGCGATGCGGAAACTCCATTGATTGTGCTGCTCGACCACCGGCATCATGTCCACCGTGGCGATGCGTCCTTGATCGACGACCACGCGCCCGTTGATAACGGTATAACGCGCCTTCTGCGGAGTGCAGAACACGACCGCTGCGACCGGATCGTGCAGGGCGCCGGCAAAATCCACGGTATGCAGGTCGATGCTGAAGAAGTCCGCGCACATGCCTTCCGCGATCGCGCCGACGTCGTCGCGTCCCAATACCTTGGCGCCGCCCAGGGTCGCCAGCTCCAGCACTTCCCGCGCGGTCATCCATTCGTTGGCGCGTTTGGGGTGCGATTGCGACAGGTTCATGTATTTCGCCGGCCCTTCGGGCGGCAGCAGGCCCATCTTCAGCCGGGCCAGCAGGAAGGCGGTACGGACTTCCTGCATCATGTTCGAGCTGTCGTTGCTGGCCGAGCCGTCCACCCCCAGGCCGACTTTCACGTCGGCCTCCATGTATTTCTTGATCGGCGCGATGCCCGAGCCCAGCCGCATGTTGGAGGAGGGGCAGTGCGAGGCGCCGCAACCGCAGTTGGCGAACTGGCGGATTTCGTCGTCGTCCACATGGATCGCATGGGCGAACCAGACTTCGTCGCCGAGCCAGTCCACGGTTTCCATCCATTCGACCGGGCGCATGCCGAAGCGGTTCAGGGTGTAGCGTTCTTCGTCCGCGGTCTCGCACAGATGGGTGTGCAGGCCGACCTTGTAGTGGCGGGCCAGGGCGGCGGATTCCTTGAGCAGCTCCGGGCTGACGGTAAAAGGTGCGCAGGGCGCGACTACGATGCGGGTCATGGCGCCGCGGGAGGCGTCGTGATAAGTCTCGATCGCGCGCTGGGTGTCCTTGAGGATGAAGGCCTCGTCCTCGACGCAATCGTCCGGCGGCAGGCCGCCCTTGGATTCGCCCAGCGACATGGAGCCGCGGCTGCAATGGAAGCGGACGCCGATTTCCTTGGCCGCTTCGACCAAGCAGTCCACGCTGTTGCCGCTCTTGAAGATATAGGTATGGTCGAATACCGTGGTGCAGCCGGTCAGCGCCAGCTCGCCCAGCCCCACCAGCGCACTCAGCCGCGACGCTTCGGGAGTGATGCGGGCCCAGATGCGGTAATGCGCCCGTAGCCAGGGGAACAGGTTGTTGTTCTGGGCAGCGGGGAGGTTGCGGGTGAGCGTCTGGTTGAGATGGTGATGACAATTCACGAAGCCTGGCAGGACGATCTGGCCGGACAGGTCGATGACGGTGTCGGCCGTCTGCGGCAGCTCGTGCGCCGGCCCGACCTTCTTGATGACACCGTCTTCCACGTAGAGACTGGCATTCTTCAGTTCCCGCCGTCCGGCGTCCATCGTGACCAGGACTTCCGCGTTTCTTGCAAGCAGTGTTTTCATGGCTTGAATCTATCCTCTGAGTTCGTGGCGGCTGGGGTTCGCGGCTGGCTATCCTTTGGCCGGCGCGGCTAAAGCGGTTCGCCCCGGCGCAGGGCGCGCAGCTTGGCCGCGCACCAGCCCGGCTTGGCAAGCTTCCGCGGTAAATTGCGCAGGCGCGGCAGATGGATTTGCGGCCAGGCATACAGCGCGACGAGGCGGCGCCAACGGCGGCTGGTCTCCACGCGTTCGATCAGCGCGCACTGCAGCGGTACTCCCTTGGGCCGATAAGCTTCGGCAGGATAGGCGAGCCCGAGCCAGTCCTCCGCCACGGCGAGATAGACCGCGAACGGCCGCCGACGCTTGGCCGTCAGGCGTGCGAACGACGCGGCGCCGTCCCAGGTGTTCGCATGATGGCCGGCCAGCGCCGCGAAATCGAGCAATTGCCGCAAATCGATCGAGCGGCGGACATGGTGGTGGTCCTGAATCTGAGTGTGCAGGAAGTTGTGCAGCAGCCTGGTTGCCGGGTCCGGGACTCGTACCCGGACGTTCCCCCCCGGTAGTTCTACGCTGTTCGTTGTCATCCGCGCTTGCAGATGTGCGGCGTCGGCCTCGTCGGCAAGAAGCCTGTGGTGCAGCTCCACTTTCACCGGCAGCTTAGGATGCAGTAAAGGCGGCGCATGGTGATGATGTTCCATGCCCTCGGCGAGCACGGGTTCGTCCGGCGCGTACGGTTCATAGCCGGACCGTACGATGTCCTCGACCGCGGTCTCGATGCTGCCGGCCGGAATCAGAATATCCAGGTCGCCGATGACCCTGTCCTCGGCGCCCGGATAGGCGCCGGGCAGCAGGGCGCAGGCGCCCTTGAGCAGAACCGGTTCGATTCCGCGCCGGTTGAGCAGGCTGGCGATGTTCGACAGTTCGCCGCATAGCGTCCGATTGCGGGCGCGGTTCAGGCTCTGGAGGGCGTCCAGGTACTCCTGGATTTCGGCGGGGAGCCGTTCGAACATCGCTTTGCGCTGGAGGGCGCCGGCCAGAGCGGGTGTGACCCAGTGATTGCCGGCGAAGCGGAGCAGGGCGGGCCAGGGAATCTCTCCGCGCTCGATCTCAGCGATGAGGGCCGGGCTGGCTCCTTGCCCCGGACTCAGACACTGGCAAAGGAAGCGTAGCAGGGCTAGGTCGCGCCAGCGGGTCACGACGGCATTGCCAGGGTTCTGCGGACCAGGCGCAGAGCGCTGTCCAGGTCCGGATAGACCAGTTCGAAGGCCGGCGCCGACTCCATCCAGCGCACCAGCGCGTCCAGCTTCGTCTGGCTCAGATTCCGGATCACTGCTTCGGCTTCTACGATCCGCCGGAGCGCTTCTACCGGACTCAGGGGCGTCATGCAGGGGGCAGCGTCCGGCGAATATCGCGGAAACAGGAACCGATGCAGCGGTACGGGTTTCTGCGCCGCCGAACCGATGGGAGGGAGGTAGCGCACCGGCTCGCCGAAACGCCGGAGGGTTTCCGCCGTCTCGATATCCGCCCGCAATCGAGACAGCGCGGCCCAACTGCCAGCCTTGACGCAGGCGCTCATCCTCAAGCCGATCAGCAAGCCTTCGTTGCTGACGGGGACCGTATCGTCGCCCAGCAGCGCGTAGCCTTCGGCATTCAAAGCCACGGCCAGCGTGGTCTTCCCCGAGCTGCCGGGACCGATCAGGGCAATGCCATGCCCTTTGGTCGAGACCAGCCCCGCGCCATGCAGCACGGCCAGTCGCGCCTCGGCGTCGCAGCCGATATCGATCAAGGCGCCGATGGTTTCGGTGAGGGCAGCGTCGCGGCAGGTACCGTTGGTAGGCAGCAGTCCGTCGCCGGCCAAGGTCCACTCGGATGCCGAGCCCCTCAGTGCGAGCCGCCGGTCCGCCGGCGTCTCGGCGGGATGCTGCAAATGTTCGAGCATTCCGGCAAGGCGCTCGCGCAAGCCGGCATCTTCCACATGCAAGGCGACAGAGAGCTCGCCTGAGCGCAGCGTCAAGGCCGGTGCGTCGATGGCCCGTCCGATGGGCGACGAGGGCAGGGCCTGGACAGGCGCTGCCGGCGCGGGCTCGAACAGGCGTGCGCGCCGCCATTGCGCGATGCTTGTCTCGGCCGGAGGACATGGAGCGATGCGAATGCGAGCGAGTCCGCCGCAGGGTAACGCGCTAGCGTTGTCCGGAGGTGGACTGCAAGGCATCCGGAAAGGCCGTAAAGTCATTGTGGAACGAAGCGAGGGGACCTTGTTGTCGCCGAGCGAGTGAACGCAGGACGGCCCAGGCGCCGAAGGCAATCACTGTCTCGCAAGCGCGGTCGTGCGGCGTCGGGAATGCCGTTAGACACAGCGCGCCGTGAGACTCACTTCCCGTGAGCCGGCTCAGAAACAGGCCGATCAAATCGTCCGTGGATAGCTGCGCTGCCATATCGGCAGATGACTGCTCCTCCTCTTGGGGGCTCCTGGAATTTTGCCGAGAGGCTCCGCCGTTCGCGTCGGCCGGATCCGCGGCCTGCTGGGCGGTGTCCTGGGCGAGCGAGCCGCTGCCCTCGAGCTGGCCGCCAAACTCGGGGTATTGGGCGAGGTGCAGCTCGTCGATCACCCTCCGGGCCAGGGATTTGAACTTTAGCCTCTCGATTTCGGTGGGGTAATAAGTGTCGTCCGGAGACTCGGCCTCATCGGGCTCTTTGAAGGCCACCATCTTTCGATGCTGTGGCTCGATCAGCAGCGTCGCGGTGGCTTGATAAACCGGCGTGCGTTTGGCAAGTACCCCATAGGTGCCCAAGGACACCAGGGCCGCAACGCCGAGGATGAGCAGAAGATTTCTGCGGACCCTGTTCCAGTAGGGCAGGATATCGATGGTGTCGTCTTGCAGCGAGACGGCGGCGTCTCCCGTTCCGGTCGAATGATGGATCGGGGGGTAAGGCACCAGTCCGTGATGACCGCTATTACTGTTGTCGTTCATCCCGTCGACTTTATGAAGGTGCGATCTAGCCTGCTTCGCCCAGATCGCAGGTCTGGCAGCTGTCTATCCTACAATTGTTTGCATTACAGTACAGGTTCTCTTGCAGCAAAGACTCGCCCGCATCTAGGGCATGGATCCTGCCTTTTAAATGCGTTGCTGTTCGAAATACGACTCTTGAGGATGCATCGAAATATGACCAGTCTTGCAAAATACACATTGATTAACCGACTCGTGGTTTTGGCAGCGCTGCTGCTTGCTGCGCCGGTGCGTGCCGACGACCGCGACATAGCGAACGACCTCCTGCGCGATGCCACCATTACGTTCAACGAATTCGTGTCCGATCCCAACATGGGCTGGTTCCGCGACAACGTGAAGGATGCCAGAGCCCTGGTGATCGCGCCGCAGGTGCTCAAGCTGGGCTTCGTGTTCGGCGGCTCGGGCGGTAACGCCATCGTGCTGGCGAAAGACAAGCAGACCGGCGAATGGGGCTACCCCGCGTTCTATACCGCCGGTGCCGTCACCGCGGGTCTGCAGATCGGCGGCGAGCTGACCGACATCATCATGATGGTGATGACGGAGGGCGGCATGAACGCATTGCTCAGCTCGAAGTTCCAACTCGGGGCGGATGCCAGTATCGCCGCCGGCCCCGTGGGCACGGGCAGCCAGGTGGCGACGGTGGATATCCTCCAATTCAGCCGCGCCAAAGGAATTTACGGCGGACTGACCCTGGAAGGGGCCGTCATCGCGCCGCGGGACGGCCTCAATTCCGCCTTTTACGGCAGGATCGTGGATCCGGTGGACATCCTGATCCGCCACACCGTCACGAATCCGTTGGCGGACCGGCTGAGAAAAGCGGTCGCCAAGGCGACTTCCCATCCGGTCAAATAAACCGGAAGCTCGCCTCACGGCGGGTTTTTCTATACCACACCAGGAGTCCCAACGCTATGGCGCCGTCTCTGTTCGAATCTTTCCGGCTCGGTCCCCACACCCTCAAGAACCGCATCGTCATGGCGCCCCTGACCCGCTCGCGCAGCGGTCAGCCCGGCAACATCCCTACGGCGCTGAATGCCGAGTATTACCGGCAGCGCGCCGGGGCGGGTCTGATCGTTTCCGAGGCGACCCAGGTCTCGCTCCAGGGCCAAGGTTACGCCTGGACGCCGGGTATCCATTCCGCGGAACAGGTTGCAGGCTGGCGCTTGGTTGCCGACGCGGTGCACGGGGCCGGCGGCTTGATATTCATGCAGCTCTGGCACGTCGGCCGGGTCTCCCATCCGGCTTTGCAGCCGGGCGGTGCGCTGCCGGTCGCGCCTTCGGCGATCGCGCCGGGCGGCATGGCTTTCATCGCCAATGCGGAAGGCCAAGGGGAACTGGCGCCTTTCGTCACCCCGCGCGCCTTGGAGCTCGACGAGATGCCGGACATCGCCGAGCAGTACCGAGGCGGCGCCCGCAACGCTCTGACGGCCGGCATGGACGGCGTCGAGGTGCATGCCGCCAACGGCTACCTGCTCGACCAGTTCCTGAATTCCAGCACTAACCGGCGCGAGGACGGCTATGGCGGCTCCCCGCAAAACCGGGCGCGCTTGTTGATGGAGGTGCTGGAGGCGGTGTGCGGGGTCTGGGGTTCCGACCGCGTCGGCGTGAGGCTGTCGCCACTGGGCAGCTTCAACGACATGGGCGACGCCGATCCAGAGGCGACGTTCGGCTACGTCGCCGAGCGCCTGAACGATTTCAAACTCGCCTATTTGCATGTCGTCGAGCCCGCGATGGCCGGGATCGCAGCGGTCGAAAATCCCGATCCGCGGGGAGAGGCCATCATGGCGGCGATCCGGCAGACCTTCCGCGGACCGCTGATCGTTTGCGGCGGCTACGATCAAGCCAAGGCGGAAGCCTGCCTCGCAGCCAGCCGTGCCGATCTTGTCGCCTTCGGGCGGTTGTTCATCGCCAATCCCAATTTGCCCGAGCGTTTCCGCCGCGGTTCCGTGCTGAACGCCTGGGACGAATCCAAGTTTTACGGCGGCGGCGCCGAAGGGTATACCGACTACCCCGAGTTGGGCGACATCTGACGGTAGCCCCAGTCGGCGGGGACTAGGCGCGCAAGCTCAAGACGATGCCTGCGATCGGCAGCCCCATGATGGCAGCGGAGATTTGCCAAGGGGCGCCGTAAAATGCCGCACCGAGGGCTCCGCCTATGGCGAGGACCGATACGGCGATTCCGGCGATCTGTCCGAACTGGCTCGTCCGGTAATACTCGGTCAGTTTTCTCTGTTCCAGATCATGCTCTGCCTGTCTAAGCGATATCTCGGCTTCGCGCGCCTTCCGGTCCATTTCATGGCGGTGCCGGCATTCCTCCTCCGCCAGATGAATGATACGTTCGGCCGCGCCGGGAAGAATGCGTTCGTAGTGTTCGAGCATCTGCGGCGGCGGCACGGGATTTTCTTCCCTAAGAGGCTTATCGGATGTAGCCATGGTACGTACGTGGTTCCTGTCAAACGCGGGTGGAGTCAGTGGAGAGCATGGAGAGGCGGAGGCTGCGCTGTTGCAAGCCCCGCGGGTGCCGGAGCTGCTAACTTTAGTCGTGCCAATGCAGCCCGGTATTTGTATTCGTCCGGTGCCTTGTTCTCTCGGCGTAGGCGCCGGATCGCCCATATTCGTGCGGGATTTCCAGGGAGCGTGGGGAGCGATGGTGGGGACGCTTGAAAATGGCCGCTGCAGCAGCCAGCCCACGGATGAAACCTATCCAAAAAATCCGCATGCTCCTCATGAACTCATTCTTCCTAACGCTATTGCAACACAGGGTTGTCGATCAAAAGGCTATGAGATTATCGCTTTCCGATCACGTTTGTTCTATAGGCCAGGTGAAAGAATCGCTATGGCTACCATCGATCGACCAGATAGCCGGACACCGTCGCATCGACAGACACCGATCCGGCATCCTCGAGTCCGCGGCTGATCGATAAGCGCACCGGTGCGCCGAAAGAGTCCGCATAAGCGCGCATCGGCTGGCTAGCCGCATGGACGTCGATCCCTCCGCCGGCATATTGCTGAGAAAAGACCAAATAGTGCCAGCCCGTGTTGTCCCGTCCGACCGTGGTGCGCAGCGAGCCGAAGTATTTCTGCCCTGCGGGGCCTTGCACCAGAGCCGAAACATGCTCGATCACCAGCCGGCGCTGGGCGGGAACGCCGATTTCCGCGTAGCCCTCCTTCTCTCCGTTGCCGATCACGAAGCGGACGGTTTGCTGAAACGGCTGATTTTCCTCTTTCCGCTCGAAGCTGCGAGGCAACGGCAGAGGCAGCGCCGGGCGCTCGATGATCGCCGGGGCGAGCGAGGGTGAGGGCAAAGGAGATGACTCAGGGGCGGGAGCGGCCGACGCTCCGGCAACGGCGAGCAGCGCAACGGCCGTGCCGCGGTACATCTTATAGAGAGTGTATGAGCGCATCGAAAATCTCGCATTCGGTTGAGGGCGGGAATGAGCGTCGAGCCGGCATCACATTTGGCTTTCGTTCCACTTGTGCAGCCGCGCCGAGTCGCCTTTTTCATGCAGGTACTGGCTTTTGCTGGCATCCCAGCGGTAGCTGTCTTGGAACTGTTCCGTGCGGGGCGAGAGTTTCCGTCCGCAGTCCTCATCCTCCTGTTTGGGGTTGTGGACGAGATCCACGCTTGCAATGATCCGGGGCGGGCGGCCTCCATCGGGTTCGGTACGCCAGCGCAAATCTTCCCGGAAAGCATTGTCGCAGCCCAGCGTTGCCGATAGCGTCAGGATATCGGCGATACGGCGCAAGCGGCCTTCGCGCAGGTGGAAGAGGCTAGTGCCGAGGTATTCCTGCCCAGCGTTTAGATGGGAGTTAATCAGCGTGAAAGCATCCTCGTCGCCCAAGTTCAGCAGTTGGGGTTGGCCGAAGAAGGTTTCCCGGTCCGTCTTCAGCTCCGCCACGTCGGTCGGTTCGGCGCTGCCTTCGGGGAAAACCGCCAGCACGGCGATGCCCTCCGCGAAGCCGCCGCCTCCAGAGTCCTCAGGCCGCGTGCCGTTCCACAGCAGCACGGTGAATCGCTTGCCCTGGCTGCGGATCGTCACCGTTGAAGGCTGCTCCAACCGCGTACCTTCCGGCAGATCGGCGCGAGTCTTAGCTGTGCCGGGCATGCGCAGCAGCTTGTCGCGCTTGAGGGTGAAACGCCCCTCCTTGTCTTTATCCGCGCCCTGGAAGATGCGCCGGGCGGCGTCGTATGCCGTAGCGTTCTTGCCCATGGGCAGATCCCAGCCTTGCGGCTCGCCTGCTGCGGCTGCCGTTACCAGCAATGCCGAGAGCATGAGCGGTATTCGCAGCTTCATTGCGCTTTCTCCTTCGCTTCGATCCAAGACCCGCGGGGCTTGAGCCACACGCCCGCCAGAGGTTTGAGCTTGCCGTTCGCTAACCGCCAGCGGTAGTAGACCTTCTCCTCGCCGTAGAGCGAGTCGTTGGTGATGTCGTCCATTTCCGAGGAACGCAGGGCGATTTCGTCCTCGCCGATGTCCACGAAGTTTTGGTCGATGCGCTGCATTCCGCTGCCTACCGGAGCGGTGGCTGTCAGCACATAGCCCTTGCCGCCGTCGCGGAACAGGGCCAGATAAGTGCTGGTGTTGTTGCCGTTCCCTTCCAGATTGAAGAAAACGACGACATCCGGCTTGGCCCGGCCGGGGGAGTTCTTCTCCAACAGGGTCCGGGCCTTCCGGTTTTCCTTAGCCTCTTCCTCCTCGGCAGCAGCCCGGGCTTGCCGGTCCACTTCCTTCATCACCGACTGGCGTTCGGCGGAGGTGATCGCCCAAGCGGGCGCGAAGCTCAACAGTGTGATAAGAGCAACAAAAACGGTACGCAAGAGAAGGCGCCTCCAAAAACAGACTCGGCAATGGTGCCGCCCTTCGCCGCAGCCCGCGGGGACGGACGGCATAGTTCATATTCTACCTTCGTGCGCTCTCGCGGGCGGGGATCGGATTTGGCCGAGACGTCTTCCCCGGAATGCGGCAAGCCCGGCTCGGGTGTGAAGCAATGGAGTTTATTCCCATGGAAGTGAGGAGGGGCTTAGCCTGACTCGGACCTGCGCCTACTGATGGTTCATCCCCATGGGCGTGGGGAGCGCGCGTCTGCGTCCAGCGCCAGCTTGGCCTGATACAGCAGCCGGTCCGAGCGCGCGCTGCCGGGCTGGCCGGAGGCCTAAAACCGCACGCCGGTTTCGCCCCCTCAGACCAGTGGGGCGGCCGGTGGGAGACGCGGGCACCGGGTTCGAGCAGCATGCAGGCATGGAGCCGACCGGGAAGTGGGTGCGCACGCCGGTCTTGTCGACGACGACGAAGGCGCCGTCCAGCACGTCGATTTCGCCGCGCTCGACGAAGATGAGGGACACGCGCTCTTTCATGGCGATGGGCTTGAGGGGCGGGAGCAGGGCGCTCATGCGGGGTTCCGGTAGAACAGGTTATAGGCTTCGAACGGGATCATCCGGCCGTCCGGCTGCACGATGTGTACGCAGGATTTCTTCAGCGCGCGCAGGTCCAGGTTGGCGGCGTCCATGAACTGGACGATGAGCACGCGAAATACGTTGCGGTAGTTCAGCGCCATCGGCGCTTCGATGCGCGGCAGGCAGCACAGCAGCTCGGACAGGCAGCGGGCCCGCTGTTCCGGGCCGTGGGCGGTGGAGAACAGTTGCACGAGCGTGTCCCGGAGCCGCGGATCGCGCTCGAAGGCGATGGTGTTGGAGGCGCCGCCGACCAGGAGCTCCCGGTCCAGGTAGCGGGTGAGCGGCAAGGCTTGACCGTCCAGCTTGAGGGCGTAGGCCATGGCCAAAGTGTCCGGATTGCAAGGGACGGGGACTACGTCTTCCAAAGCGAATAGCCCCGATTGTTCGGCGACGGCCCGGCGGATTTCGCTCACGGTGAGGCGGTGGCGGGCGGCGTCGAAGCCTTCGTTACGTCCGGCGTCTTCGATCGGCTGGAAGGTGATGCCCCGCACGCAGGGCTGGGCCAGGGCGTGGCGGATCAGTGCGCCGATCTCGCCGTCGTTCAGGCCTTTGCGCAAGGTGGCGACCAGGCTGGTGGAGACGCCGGCGGCGTTCAGGTGCTCCAGTGCCTGCTGGTGGATTTTCGCCAGATCGGCGCCGCGCAACTGGCGCAGCACGGCATCGTCCAGGGAGTCGAACTGGAGGTAGACCTCCAGCCCCGGACCGAACTCTGCCAGCCGCTGCGCGAAATCCGGATAGCGCGCCAGGGCGATGCCGTTGGTGTTGATCATCAGATGGCGGATCGGCCGCCGCCGTGCTTCCTTCAGAATGTCGAAGAACTGCGGGTGCAGGGTCGGTTCGCCGCCGGAAAACTGCACCACGTCCGGCTCGCCTTCGGCCTCGACTATCGTATCGAGCATGCGGCCGATTTCGTCCAAGCTGCGGTAGTTCGGGGTGTCCGGCCCCGAGCCGGCATAGCAGACCGGGCAGCGCAGGTTGCAGTGCCCGGTGACCTCCAGCACGGTGACGCAGGAATGCTGCATGTGGTCCGGGCACAACCCGCAGTCCCAGGGGCAGCCGCGCGCCATCGGCGTGGCGAAACGGCGCGGCAGCTCCGGCGGCTTGATCCATTGCTCCCGGCACTGGCGGTAATAGTCGGCGTCGTCCGCCATCAAGGTGCGCTCGAAGCCGTGCTCCGGGCACCATTTCTCCATGAGCACTCGGCCGTCCTTGATGAGGATTTTAGCCTCCACCCGTGTGAGGCAGGCCGAACAGACCGAGGCGGTGGTGTCATAGAACAGATACGGGCGGGTCTTGCGGCTCATGCTAGGCGCTTCCATTGGCTCAGCGTCAGGGGGGCATAGACCGCGAGCGCCAGCAGGCAGACCCACTGGATGCCCGACAGCCCCAGTGGATGGGGGTAGGGCACGGGCTTCAAACTATCGACGCCCAGCCGCCAGAGCAGGTAGGCGCTGAGCATCAGCTTGAACAGCAGCCCCGGTTCCACGGCGCAACGGATTTGCAGCAGGCGCAAGACTGTCCAGAGCAGGGCGGCGAATAGGATTTCGTAGAGCTGGGTCGGATGGCGGGCGATGCCGTCGCCGAAATCCACGCCCCATGGCAGCAGGGTAGGGAGGCCGTAGGTGTCGTCGTAAAGGCCCGCCAGAAAGCAGCCGACCCGGCCGATCATGAGCCCCAGCAAGATGGGAAACACGAAGAAGTCGCCGGTGGACTGCCGCACGCCGGCCAAGGTCTTGGCGATCTCCACCCCGATCAGCCCGCCCAGCAAGCCGCCCACCATGGATTGGCCGCCGCGGAAGAAGCCGAGGATACCGCCGTGCTCTGCCCACAATTGCGGCATGTCCAGCCAGAACACCGTCTTGTTGCCAATCGCGGCGCCGAGCAGGCAGCCGACCAGAACCGCGTAATTGGGCGACGACAAAGGGGGCGCCGAGCCCGCTTTTCGCCGCAGGAAGAAGTAGTAGCGAGCGCCCAGCGCCATCCCCATCATTTCCAGGACGGAGTGGACACCGTGCGCCAGGGCGGCATTGCGGATCACGGCTGCTTGTCGCCGGACGAATTCAGCGAGCGTTTCAGCTTCCAGGCAAACCAGCCGAACAACGCCATCAGGGCGAAGCCCCCCAGGGCCAGCGGAAGAATTTCCCAGGACATGCTATCGCCGTTGGGGTTACCCACCGCGGCCAGCCCCAGAACGCCGCAAGTGCCCCAGCCGAGCGCGGTCGCAGCGCAGAATAGCAGAAGCAGGATTTTGCCGAGCTTGATAAAGAAGGACACGAGACAACTCCGAAGCGATTTTTTTAAAAATCAGAGGCGGATAATTTTTCCGGTAGGTCGAATCGTTACCGTAGTTCTAACTCCATCACGATTTTCCATGGGCCATGACAGTATCCCGAATCCTCGCAGGTTCGAATACGACGTCGAAGCACCATTGGCCGAAGCCGCTCTGCTCGTTGACCGCCTGAACCCAGGCCGCCATGGCAGCCCGCTTGGCGCGGTTCTGTTCGCTGTCCTGGCCTTTCACTTCCAGCACCAGTGTCTTGCCATTGTCCAAGCGAATCAGGTAGTCCGGCACAAAGTTGCGGGATGAGCCGCGATAGAGATAACGCACCCTGAAATCCAGATGATCGTTCTTCGCCCAGGCCAATACCGCCGGTTCCTTCTCGCACAAATCCGCCACGGCTTTTTCCCACACGCTGTCGTAAACCACATGACTGATCTGGGATTTTTCGGTGGGGGCGCATGGTTTGGTCGTATACCAGGTGCGCATGGCGGAGGTGGAACCGATGGGCTGTTCCTGATCGAAGCAAGCCGCCAGTTTCTCGGTGTTCTGCAAGCGCACGAACCGGCTGAGGTGTCCGACGACTGTATCCATGTTCATAGCGAGCAGAATCCGCCGGCGTACCGGGTCTTGATGCCACAGGCTGGGGATATCCAGCTTGTCGCTGGCCAGGAACTGCTCCACCAGCCGGATCAACTGTACGGCCAGATACTGCTTATCTCCAGCGAAGGTATCCGCACTCTGCAGATATAGCTTGCGGGTGGCGCGAAAAATCAGATTCTGCAAGCGGAACTCATCCACCGCTTTTTCCAAGTCGATTTCACTTATCTTGGAAAGATCGGCTTGGCCTGCCAGCGCCGGGGCGATGTCCGCGTGGATGGGCGTCTGCATGGGATCCAGCGTCAGCGCTTCCACCGTATCTCAGTCCATCGCCAGAGTGGGCTGCAGCACCGAATCTACTCGCAGCACGTTGGGCCAGCGGATCTCGTAGGGATGGCGGCCCGGTACCACTTCCACCTCCACGCTGGGTTTGGGTGGCGGCGGCGGGTCGCCGCCTTCGCCTACGTCTTGGAATATGGACAGCGGCACGCCGAACACATTGACGTATTCCGGCAGAAACAGTCCATCTTCATCCCGCTCGTAAGCGACGCGCCTAAGGCCCCGGCCGATCACCTGCTCGCACAGCAATTGGCTGGTGAAAGCCCGAAGGCCCATGATGTGGGTAACGTTGGCGGCATCCCAGCCTTCGGAGAGCATCGCCACGGACACCACGTTTTGCAGCCGTTGTCCGGGTTTGCCGCGCTTACCGACCGTATCGACGATGGCGCGCAACTGCTCTTCCTGCTTGGAGCCCAGCAACTCGTCCCGCCTGTCGTCCGGCAAGCCTGCCGCATGGATGATCGCCTCCAGCCGCTCGGCATAGTCCTTGTCTTTGGTGACGGACTCGCCCCGTTCTGCCTTCTCCAACACGCGGGAATCCACCCGCAAGGTCCGCTCCGGCGCCTGGGTTTCGGCGATCAGGCAATCGCCGCCGTTGAAGAAGCGCTCGATGCGCGCGGCGCTCTCGGTGCGGTTGCACACCGTGAGCATCACCGGCGGTACTTCGTGCCCCGCATCCCGCCACAGCTTGGCCGTTTCCCGCCAGTCGTAGGCCAGCAGCGCGTAGGCTTTCTGGGCCAGGTCCGGCAACGGCTCATGAGGTTCGGCCTTGCGGTTGAGGTCTTCCTTCACCTCGGCTTCGTTGTAGAGATGGTAGAGCTTGGATCGGTAGCTCTGCGCATTGGCCAGTGCGTCGTCGCGTACCACCACGCGGGGCGTTTTCACCAGCCCGGCCTCGATGGCGTCGTTTAGGCCGAAGTCGGAAACGATCCAGTCGAACAGGCCTTTTTCCGTAGACTTCTTGCCGGTCGGCGCGAAGGGCGTGGCGGAAAGGTCGAAGCAGCGGCGGATCCGCCGCGTCTTGTGGATGCGGTCCAGCCCCTCGATCCAGCGGGTGGCCTCGTCCAGGTCGATCCCCAACTCTTCCGCTTCCTTCTTGCTGACTTTCACCTCGGCGCGCTGCCGGTAGGCGTGATGGGCTTCGTCGTTGACGACGACGATGTCCTTGTGACCGGCCAGCTTGCCCAGCACCCGCCGGGTGAAAGCCTCGTCGCTCTCCGCGCCCTTCTTCACCACCGAGCGGTCCGGCGCCTTGAGCGGCATCAGCGTGTGCCAGTTCTCGATCAATAGCGCGGCTTGGTTGATCTTTTGGCGCAGCGCCTCGTTGGGACACAGACGGAATTCGTCGTACACGTTCTTCTCGTGGCCCGGATAGAGCACCTGCAAGCGCTCCTTCACCGTCAGCCCCGGCGCCACCAGAAAAATGGCCGCCGAAAATTCTTTACGTTTTGGGTAAGTGAGAGCGTTCAACACCTGCCAGGTTACGATCAACCCCATCAGCGTGGTTTTACCCGTGCCCGTCGCCATCTTATTGCAGACACGCTCCCATGGCCCGCCATCGCCGGGCAGGAAAATGCCCTGCTTGAACTCCTGCGCTCCTTCCACCCACCAGATCAGCGTTTCGATGGCTTCCAGTTGGCAGAAATAGAACGGCAGTTGCCGTGCCTCGCGGTCGTGCCAGTGCTCCAGCAAGCGGCGGGTAACGCTGGTCACGCTCGGATAACCGGCGGCTCGCCAGTCGTCCACCCGAGTCCGGATGCGGTTGACCAGTTCCAGCTCCTCCACCCGCCGGGTGTTGGTGCGCGTGTCGAAAATCTCGTAACCCGCCGAGCGGCGGCCTTCCGTCACTTGCAGCACACGGCCGTGCGGGTCTTGTTCCCAGTGCTGAAGCGGCTGCACATAAGGGGAGTTAATGATTAGAGAGCGCATCGTTTTGCCGCGTTGACGAGATCTTTGGCATCGAGAACAGGGCTGGACCAATCGCAGACTTTCAGCCCGCGGCGTTCTTCGAATTCGATAGCCGAGCCGTGCCGGGTTGTGCCCTTATGGGCGCTTTTTCTCTCTAGCCCGTAGCACAGCACACCAAAGAATTGTGGCAACGGAGAGTCACATTTTTCGTGCAATTTCAGCAGCCCAAGCAGGAATTCGGTAATTAGCTTGCCGGTTTGCATTTGCAGTAGATAGTTGCCGGCGTTGCCCGTTTTCATTTCCAGCAAAAAGACAAACAGCGCTCCGTCGCGGCTGACCATAAAAATAGCGTCGTTCTTACTTGTCAAACCTGGCTCGCGAGGTTCGACAAAAGGCAGGGTTGGGTCTTTCGACGGTGTGCCTTCCTTGTTTCTCGCCCGCTTCTTATCGATGACAAGGCAAACGCTGTCGGATAAGCCGCCAAGAGCGATTTCTAACTTTTGCCCGCTGTTTTCATCACTTACTAAGCTTCTCGAAAGTAGAGTCACCTAATGATGTATTGGCATTCAGGCTGGCGAAAGAATGACTTCACCAGCTCGGGTAGTTTTTGAATGCGGCGCAACGCGCCGAGGGCTAATCGCTTCATGTCGTCTTTGCTCTGTACGAGGCGCTTGGACACCCGGCGCTTCACCTGGGCCCAGACTTGTTCGTCCGGGTTCAGGTGGGGCGAATACG